>JBOHJT010000299.1:0-3813 GCA_050728715.1 Methylocella sp. | reverse complement strand
ACGCCGAGCTGCATCCAGATCACTTTCGGCCTGGGGTCGAGCGCAAGCACCTAATTGACGACTCCCCCGGCCGCTGCCGGGTTGCGGAAAATGTCCACCATGTCGATCGGCTCGGGAACATCCGCCAGAATCTTGAAAAACGTCGCGCCGTGAACGCTCTTGCCCGCGAGGCTGGGATTGACGCCGATCACATGGTAGCCGCACGCAAGAAGATAGGCGAAAACGCCATGGGAGGGCCTTGTCTCCTTATCCGACGCGCCAACCATCGCGATGGTTTTCACGTTCGAAAGAATATCGCGCAAAAAGGCGTCGGCATAATCGTCCCGGCTCATTAGCCTCCATCCTCGGTTCGACCCAGGTGCTCTCGCCAGGTTTCCCGCTGGCGCGGCAGAGGCGATTCAAATTGGCCCTCCCAAGCCGAGGTCGAGTGGCGAGATTTGCGTTGGGCGGGAACGCCCGGAGATTCAGTCAAGCCGCAAAAGGGAAATGGTTCTCCCAGTCGCGGCAAAGCCAAGGCGCGAATAGAAATTGCTCAGTCCGTGCGCCGCCTCCCCCAGGGGCGTCGTTACAACTTCAACCGCGCTGCATTCCCGTGCACGGCACCAATCGATCGCCGCTTGGACGAGGCGGCGGGCGATGCCGTTACCGCGCGCCTCCGGCAAAACGTAGAGATCACCGATCTCGCCGAGTCGCCCCCACTCAATATAGAGCATGCTCGTTACAGTGACGATTCCCACGATATGTCCCTCACTTAAAGCGACGGCCACCCAATGATTTTCGTCACGACGCATCCTATCGAGATTTGCCGCGATATTTGAGCGGTCGCCGGCAAAACCCTCTTCTTGAAAAAATCTGTGCAGTAACGAAACAGCTATCTCCGAGTTGTGGGCGTCGACAGGAATAATCTCTAAACCTTCATGCGGGCTGCGGGCGATTGGCATCGTTTGTCCCCCGGGCAAGATCTTGCCTATTACGGTATAATGATACCACACCGCACAAGTGATTGTTTATTGACGTGTTTCTTCGTGATTGAAAGCCTTGACCGGGGCGCGACAAGTGCCTACAAGAGACCAGAATTTGGCGGTTGCGCGCGTGTTCGCGCGGAATGCCTTGCGCTTATTTGCCACGGAATCCCAAATGTTCGGCAAGACTTATTCCGCCAAGGCGGCGGACATCGAAAAGAAATGGGTGTTGATCGACGCCAAGGGGCTCGTCGTCGGACGGCTCGCGTCGCTGATCGCCTTGCGGCTGCGCGGCAAGCACAAGCCGGCGTTCACGCCGCATCTCGACGATGGCGATAACATAATTGTCATCAACGCCGAAAAAGTGGTTCTCACCGGCCGCAAGCGCGAGCAGAAAATATACTATCGCTATACCGGCTTTCAGGGCGGCATCAAGGAACGTTCGGCCAAATTCATTCTGCAGGGCCGGTTCCCCGAACGCATCGTCGAGAAGGCGGTGGAGCGGATGCTCCCGCGTGGTCCGCTGGGCCGCCAGCAGCTCGGCAATCTGCGCGTCTACAAGGGAGCCGAGCATCCTCATGCCGCCCAACAGCCGGTGACGCTCGATGTCGCGAGCCTCAACCGCAAGAACGCGAGGCTCGTCTGATCATGGCCGAAATTTTATCTTCGCTTCAGGATTTGAAGAGCGCGGCGGCGCCAGCTCCCGAGCCGGCTCCGCGCTATGCGCAAAAGCTCGATCCGCAGGGACGCGCCTACGCCACCGGCAAGCGCAAGGACGCGGTCGCGCGGGTCTGGATCAAGCCCGGCCCCGGCAGAGCCCTGGTGAACGGGAAGGCGCTGGAATCCTATTTCGCGCGCCCCGTGCTCAGGATGATCCTGCAGCAGCCGCTTGGCGTCGCCAAGCGCACCGGCCAATATGATTTGACGGTCAGCGTGGCGGGCGGCGGCCTCTCCGGCCAGGCCGGTGCCGTGCGCCACGGCCTTGCCAAGGCGCTTGTCAATTACGAGCCGGATCTGCGCCCCGTTCTCAAGAAGGAAGGTTTCATGACCCGCGACCCGCGCGTCGTCGAGCGCAAGAAATACGGTAAGAAGAAAGCCCGCCGGAGCTTCCAGTTCTCGAAGCGCTAAGCCCTTCGAAGCTCTTCTTGAAGATCAAGGCGGCCACCGGCCGCCTTTTTATTTGGCGACTATGTATTAGAGACCGCGGCCAGGTCAGCAATTTGAAGCCCCGGCATGGTGCTGTTTCCCCGGAAACAGCCGCGAAGGCAGAACCTTAGACTTGTCCGGTTCCCTTACAATGGTCGCATGCTTTCTTTCCAGTTGCACCGCAATGTGTGCATTCCCTTGAGGATCCGGGCACATTTCCTGTACCCTTACATTGTGGGCAGTCGACAGTCTTTTTGCCTTCACATACTGGGCAGGTCGCCATCGGTTTTCTCCCTACATGACCCAATATCTTCCGTACGGGTTCCTAGCTTGGGAAAGCTAGTTCGGCAGCCCGTGGCTCGTCAACTATAAAATCGCCTTTTGTTTATGATAACGTTTCGCATCTAACTGCGAGCCCAAAGGCCGTAACATGCCCGCGAAAATCTTCATCGATGGCGAAGCCGGAACGACCGGGCTTGGCATTCGCGCGCGGCTCAAAGCTCACCCCGAAATCGAACTCTTGAGCCTGCCCCGGAGCCAGCGCAAGGACCCCGGCGCCAAGAGGGCGCTGATGGAACAAGCCGATATTGTTGTTCTCTGCCTTCCAGACGGCGCCGCGCGGGAATCCGTCGCGATCGCGGCCTCGATCGGTGGGAAATGCCCCCGCGTTCTCGACGCCTCGACCGCGCACCGGGTGGCGAAAGGCTGGACCTACGGCTTTCCCGAGCTTGCGCATGGCCAGGCCAAAGAGATCGCAAAGGCGCGGCTCGTCGCCAATCCGGGCTGCTACGCGACGGGCGCGATCGCGCTGTTGCGCCCGCTAGTCGACAAAGGCCTCTTGCCCGCCGATTTCCCGGTCTCGATCCACGCGGTGTCGGGATATTCGGGCGGCGGAAAGAAGATGATCGCCGACTACGAGCGCGGAGCCGCGCCTGCCTTCGAAGCCTACGCGCTTGGCCTCGAACATAAGCACGTGGCGGAAATCGAGCGCTATGCCCGCCTCGCGCGCCGGCCTATTTTTGCCCCTTCGGTTGGCAATTTCGCGCAAGGCATGCTGGTATGCGTGCCGCTTTTTCTGGCCGATCTGCCGGGTAAGCCGAAGGGCGCCGATCTCGAGGCCGCGCTCGCCGCGCATTATGCGGCAAGCCCCCACGTCAAGCTCATGCCGAAGGATGCTTCTGGAACGATCGAGCCGCAATCCCTCAATGGCACGGACGAACTCGAACTGCGGGTCTTCGCCAACGATTCAAGAGGCCAGGCAATTCTCGTCGCAAAGCTCGACAATCTCGGCAAGGGAGCATCCGGCACGGCGCTGCAAAATCTCCACCTGATGCTGGAACATGATCAGCAGCCCGCCTATACCGCGATTGGCGCCGGGATCGCCGGGTAGGGATCATAGGCCTCGATCACGATGTCCTCGAAACGGAAATCGAAGATCGATTTGACCTCTGCGTTGAGCTTTAGCCGGGGCAAGGCGCGGGGTGTGCGGCCGAGCTGGAGGCGCGCCTGTGCGAGATGATTTTCATAGAGATGCGCATCGCCAAGGGTATGCACGAAATCGCCAACATCGAGGCCCGCGACATGCGCGGTCATCGCGGTTAGAAGCGCGTAGCTCGCGATGTTGAAAGGCACCCCCAAAAACACATCCGCCGAGCGCTGGTAGAGCTGGCATGAGAGTCTTTTCCTGCCATCCGCCCCCTCCGCG
>JBOHJT010000298.1:0-3862 GCA_050728715.1 Methylocella sp. | reverse complement strand
GATCGCATTCAAGGCGGCGGCGGCCATGGCGCTGCCTCCCTTGCGTCCCCGGATCGTGATGAAAGGAGTGGAGGCTTCGGCAATCAGCGCCTCTTTCGATTCCGCCGCGCCGACGAAGCCGGCCGGCATTCCAACGATGCAGGCAGGCCGCGCGGAATTCTCATTGAGCATATCGAGCAGACGATACAAGGCGGTAGGCGCGTTGCCGATGGCGGCGATCGCGCCATCGAGCCGGTCGCGCCAAAATTCGAGCGCGGCGGCGCTGCGCGTGGTGCCGAGCTTTTGCGCGAGCGATGGCACGGAAGCGGCGTCAAGGGTGCAGATGACCTCGTTGCCGCGTGGCAGGCGTGCCGCGATAATACCTCGCGCGAGCATTTTGGAATCGCACAGGATAGGCGCTCCTTGCCGGAGCGCTTGCCGCGCTTGCGCCACGGCCCCATGCGAAAATACGAGATCGGCGGCGATCTCGACCATTCCGCAGGCGTGAATCATGCGCACCGCCACATGTTCCTCATCGCGCGGGAAGCGGGCGAGATCGGCCTCGGCGCGGATTGTCGCGAAGGAGCGGCGGTAGATTTCCGCCCCGTCGCGCAGGTAGTTGAAGCGCCCCGGTGCCTCGCTCATTGCCTCTCCAGCTCGCGCCGCCGCACGGCATTCCGCTCCATCGCTTCCAACGTTTCGCGCACCGCCGCCAGGTCGAGGTGCTTCGCATCGGTCATGCCGGCATCGATTGCGGTCCCATCCACGACAAGATCGTAGCGACCTTCATGGGCGACGAGGGTGAAGGGCGCCGCCGCCTGCCGCGCGCAGCCCTTGGCGCAGCCAGAGACATGCAGCGCGATGCCGGTCATGCAGAGGCTTCGTGCGAAAGGAATCAAGGCCAGGGCATCGGAGCGGGTATCGGTGGTGCCGCGCTCGCACGTGGATGTGCCGCCGCACGCCGCTATCGCCAAGCGCGCATCGCCGCGATCGACGATGAAACCATGGGCGGCATAATACGCGCGGATGGCACCGGCTTCGTCCGCATGCACAATGGGCAAGATCAGCGCGCGCCACGGCGTGAGTCTGATTTCGCCAGCACCGAAATTTTCGGCGGCGCGCGCCGCCGCGTCAAGCATATTTGCGTCAAGACGCCCGAAAGCCGCGCCAACCCCGAAGCAGCAACTTTCGTTGACGCGCAGCAATCCAACTGGACAAGGCTCCTCGATAGCGCCGCTCTTTCGGGGTGGACCAGGGCGCAGTCCGGCAAGCCTGGCAATCGCGCCGGCGCCGCAACTCTCGATTAGACCGCGCATCCGGCGCGGCGGTTCTGCCATTTGCGAACCTAGTCGCAGAAACGCCCGGGCAAGACGCGAGGCAATATCGGGGATAGCGTCGCGCCCGCAGCGTCCCAGATAAATTGCCTCGTTTGCGCGTCCTCCGATCCCGATCGCGAAGGGTTGTTCGCCTCCGGTCCATTCGAAACGGACGTCGGCGGGGACAAGGCCAAGCGAAAGGCCGCTTCCGTCGTCGATCAGAAAGCCGAACTTTCCGGGTAATGCGTGTAAATCCTTGTTGGCGGCGAGCGCGGCTTCAAGCGCCTTGGCGGCTTGGGGTGCATCGATTCGCCCATCAAGCCCAGCAAGCGGGCTGACCAAAACGTTGCGAACGGCTTCGGCCGCCGCGTCTTCGTCGATGAGGCCGAGCGCTTCGAGCGCTTCCATGAGGTAAGGCAGGCATTCCTGGCGTACCCCACGCAATTGCAGATTGCCGCGCGTGGAAAGATCGAAAAGCCCATTGCCGTGGGCGCGTCCCGCTCGCGCGAGCCCGCGCATGGTGGACGCCGGGACAACGCCGCTACTTATCCGCAGCCGCACGAGAAGCCCGTCCTTGGCTTGCATCGGCCGCCGCGCGCCGGGACACCAGCCTTTGCGCAACAGACTCCAGCTGGTCATCCGAACGCCTCCCGCATCATGGCGAGGCAAGCGTGCGTCGAGTTGCGGCGGCTCCGCCAAAAACCTCGGGCGAGCGCATCCTCGAAGCGCTTGGCGATAGCGCGCGCGGCGTTCGGATTGGCGTCGATGAGAAAATCCCGCACTGAAGGCGTGCCGAGGGTCGCCTCGAACAGAAGCTCGAAATGCTGGCTCGATACAGCATCGCTCAACACCGCGAGAGCATAGAGACGGTCGATCGTCCCGGCGATTTCGGCGGCGCCGCGATGGCCGTGCCGCATCTGGCCTTCGATCCAGCGCGGATTGCTCGCGCGGGCCCGCACGACCCGGGCGATTTCTTGCTCCAACGTGCGCACTTTGATGGCGCCGGGGCACGCCGTCTCGACATGATAGACGGGCGCATCGTTGCCGAGCATTTGCGCGGCCGCGGCAAAGCCGCCCTCATGATCGACGGCGTCGCTGGCGTCGAGAATGTCCTGCTCGTCCTGGTCTTGCACATGAATGAGGGCATTGGCGGTCGCGACACGCTCGGCGAAGGCCGCCGTCGCGACGCCCTCGCCTTGCGCGCCGCCATAGGCATGCGAGGCCGCCGCGAGATAGCGCGCGCCAAGCTCATTCCGGGTGAGCGCGGGATCTTCATCGATCGCCCGCGCAATGCCGATCCCATAGGTGCCGGGCGCCGCGCCGAAAACCCGCAAGGGAATCTTTGGCGCGAGCCTTCGCGCTGCCGCCAGGGGGTTCACGTCATCTTCTTCGTTGAGTTCGCTTATTGCCCGTAGCGCCTGATCGAACAAGGCGATCTGGGCCGGAAAAACATCGCGGAACAGCCCGGAGATCCGCAACGTGACATCGACCCTCGGATGCGTCAGACGCGCGGGCGGAACGATCTCGAAACCGGTGACTCTGGAGGATGCGTTGTCCCAAAGTGGCGCGACGCCAACGAGCGCGAAAGCCTGGGCGAGATCGTCGCCGCCGGTGCGCATGGTGGCGCTCGCCCAAAGATCCATGACAATGCTCTTCGGCCAGTCGCCATGATCCTGGACATGGCGGTTCAATACCTCCCGGGCCGCGTATTGACCTATCTCCCAAGCGGTGCGCGTCGGCACCGCGCGCGGATCGATCCCGTAAAGATTACGCCCCGTGGGGAGCACGTCGAGACGTCCGCGCGACGGCGCGCCGCCAGGGCCCGGCGCGACAAAGCGGCCATCGAGCGCGGCAAGGAGCGAAGCGCGTTCCGCTTCCCCGCAGCGATCGATCAGTTCGCTTACGCGCGCCGCCACATCGTCCCGTGTGCCCGCTTCGTCGCGCGCCGGCTGGAGGGTTTGGGTGAGCGCGGCCGCGGTCGCATCCCGCAAGCCGGCCTCCGGCGATTGCCCGAAAATGTGCAAGCCATCGGCGATCCGCATGTCCTTCAGATCGCAAAGCCAGGCGTCGAGGTGGCGCAAGGCATCTGCTTGGCCCGCACCGTCCTTTAGCCCGCTGTCTTGCAACAAGCCTGTCTCTTTCGCCCGCGCGAGGATCGCTTGCGCCAGTAGCCTCGCGCGCTTGGGGTCGAGCGGCTCGGCAATCGCATACTCATCGAATAAAGCTTCGATTTCGAGCGCCGCGCCATGGCTTCCGGCGAGCGTGAGAGGCGGCGTCAGGTGGCCGATGGTGAGCGCGCAAATGCGCCGTTTGGCCTGCGCCGCCTCGCCCGGATTGTTGACGATAAAAGGATAAATGACGGGCACCGCTCCGAGCACCGCCTCGGGCGCGCAATCCTCCCCGAGCGCCGCTGCCTTCCCGGGCAGCCATTCAAGCGTGCCATGGGTGCCGCAATGAATCATCGCATCGATCTTTTCATGCTGGCGGAGCCAGACATAGAAGGCGACGTAGGAATGGCACGGCGGCAACCCCGTATCATGATAGTTCGCCTTGCGATTTGCGGCAAC
>JBOHJT010000297.1:0-3910 GCA_050728715.1 Methylocella sp. | reverse complement strand
GGCCAGATCTCCGCCAGATCCACTGGTTCTCCGGCGAACTGAAGCACACCTTGCCTTGTCATTTCCTCGGTAAGCAGTTTACGGAGCAAGATGAAATGCAGCTTATCTCTCTCGGTTACCCGCCAATCCACCTCAACTTTATTGAGTCCAAGCCGGTCGCGTGCCGGCGAGAGGGTGACTCGACTGTCGTAGTTTGGGATTGGCTCGATAACTGTCTCAACTTCGAAATCCCGTTTCACGAAGCCTGGATTCAACCGTGCATCGAGAACGCCGATAATCGCTTGAGGAACATTTCCTACGATGGCCGGCACCGCTCGGATAATCGCGCGCGCCATATCTCCAAATGAATATCCGAAACGCGCACGGCCTTTTACCTGTCTCGAAATTGCTCTTAAGCCCAAATACGCCTTGGACATGCCACTCGTATAGCGCGCGACGAGGTAGGTTCTGGAATTTGGTATTGATAACTTCCGTTGGCACTCGGAGGTCGGCGCGACATGGGCCGAAATGCGAGCGTCCCCATCAAAATACCCTGCGCGTGAGAGAACCATTGTTTGGTCGTAAAGCCGCCGATGACGCTGCTGGGCGTTTATGCGCGCGATGTCCGAGCTGATGCGCGGATGGTCCATGAAATAGCGTCCAACGAGATCGCGCCCGTTGCCTAGTCCCATCTTTTGAATTTTGTTCGAAAGCAGCAGGAGGCGCGCATTCTCGATGCCGCCGGCAGCCGACACGACAATTCTTGCCGATATTGTAAAACTCTTTCCGTTAAGCGTCCTCACCCGAACGCCGGCTACCGTCGTTGCTGTGTCGTTCGTTTGGATTTCGGTCGCATTTGAGAACAGCATGACCTTTATGTTGCCTGCTTCACTTAGCTGTGCCCGATATATATCTCCGAATTTGGCTTGCGGGTTGACTTGGCTGACGACGTTATGGAGCAACTGCCGGTCGAGCGGGAAGAGGAATAGATTGTCCTTCGCCATTTTTTGCGCCCATTTGCCCTCATCATATTCAAATGGCCCGAGTTTCAAGAGCGAATGACTGCGTTCATAATAGCGATGCAATTCTTCCTTGCCGAATGGCCATCCGCTGTTAGGAACGCCATCGCGCTTTTTGAAATCCAGGGAATCGAGAGGCCGGCAATGGCCGCCCCAGCAATTGGTGCTGCCCCCGAAATATCGGCTTCGGGCTTCATCTAGTCTGTCGTAGGAGAGACCCACGTTCTTGCCGTCATACAGGGACTGCGTCATAGGATCTGAACGGATGCCACCGCTTTCTAAAAGAATGACATTGTACGATTTTGATAAGAATTCGAGAGCAATTGAAATGCCTGCCGCTCCAGCACCAATAATGCAGAGATCTGTTTGGAATGTAGTTGAATCATCAATTGATCGAGAATCTATAATCATCTTATTGGAAACGTTCGGTCAGGAACTGCGGTGCGGATTCTCGGAGTCAACGCAACAACACGCGCGACGGCTGTGGCGCACGCGTGAGATGGACCCGCGCGGCGGAACCGCTTGAACCGGTTTCTTAGTTGCAAACCCGACCCCTCCTGTGCCCGTTTAGCACGCCGCCAAGGGGTCTTGTCTTCTGCGGTTGCGGTGGGCGGCGGAGGGATGGGGTCAACCCGGCAGCGTTGGCTATGATCTCCACAGTCTTCGCTGACGCCGTTCCGGCAAGCCAGACCCATTTGGGTGCGATGGCCGAGCGCCTGATGAAGGCGCCGGCCGGTGCAGAATTCTAGCCCCAAAGAGCTGCCATCGTGTGGGGCAGACGCCGGGAAAAGGCCAGGCGGTGAACAACATGTCGAGGCGAACCGGGCCGAGGCGCGCGCGCTCGCGGCATCATCGGCATTGCTCGCGCGCGATGCAAGATCAAAACGGCGAACCTCGCCTCCAACATGCGGCGCTTCGTCTGCCATCCGTTCGCCAGTCCGTCAAGCTTTGTTTGCAAACTTTGTTTGATGGAGCCTTTGGCTCGCTTCGCTCGAAAGGATGGCGGCGGCGGCCTGGTAACCCGGGGCGTTTGCCGTGTCGCTAGCGCGGGTTGCGTAAACTCCCGCTGACGCGGCCAGCGATCTCAAATGGTCCGGCGAAAGGTCGAACGGCCGGCGATCCGGCCGTGCCTCCTGTTGTTCGACCGCGGTCGTCATCGTGCGCATGTCGATCGTCCATTGCCATTCGATGAGCGGAAGCAGCAGACAAAGACCCGGCCCCGAGGTGCGGGCATATCTTCCGAGCCGGAAGTTCACCGCCCTTTCGCATAGATTGGCGATCCGCACGCCGGTCAGGAGAAAGAGAAGCACAAGGATCGCCAGGAAGAAATAATCAGCATCGCGTGGTTCTCGTTTGGGTCTCGCAGGCAGGCGCGGCGTCTTTTAGACAAGGGCCTGATCCTTGGGTGTGCCGGGGCAACGATTGCCTTCAAGGTTCTTTTCTCCACCATGTATCGAGGGTGGCGCCGCCCGAGGCCGGACCGTAGCGCGGCAGGTTGCGCGGCCGCGCGAGCTTGGCGGACGCCGCGATCCATTGGTCCTGCGCATGAAACAGCGGAACTATGTAGAAACCCGAAAGGAGCACGCGGTCATAGGCGCGGACGGCGGCGACAAACTCTTCGTCCGTCTTGGCGGCGAGCAGGGCGTTGATCATGGCATCGACGGCCGGCGATTTGACCCCGGCGAGATTGAACGAGGCTTCTTGATCCGCGCTTGCCGAGCCCCAGCGCGAGCGCTGCTCGTTGCCGGGCGAGGCGGAGGCAAGCCAGCTTCCGATCATCACATCGAAATCGAATTTCTGCCGCCGCCTCTGATATTGGACTTCGTCGACGAGCCGGACCTTCGCCGTCACTCCGATCCGGCCAAGCGAATCCGCGTAATTGAGGGCGAGGCGCTCCTGATTTCTGTCCTTTACCATGATCTCGAAGGACAAAGCTTCGCCCCCCTTGGTCAGGTGGCCGCCTTCGAGATCGTAGCCCGCCTCTTGCAGAAGCGCGAGGGCGCGCTTGGGCTGCGTCCTGTCCGCTCCCAAACCATCGGTCGCGGCCGGCCGCCAGCGGCCTTCCAGAATATCGGCGCGAACCACGCCCGGAAACGGTGCGAGCAGGGCAAGCTCGGCGGCGCTCGCCGGGCGCCCGGTCGAGGCTAGTTCGGAATCGGCGAAAAAACTGTTCGTTCGTTTGTAGAGCCCGTCATAAAGGTTGGCATTGACCCATTCGAAATCGAAAACAAGCCCCAGCGCCTCGCGAACCCTGCTGTCGACAAAAAGCTTGCGGCGCAGATTGAAGACAAAGCCCTCCATCCCCTTGGGCCCTCCGGCCGGCAAGGCTTCCCGAATGACCCTACGATCGCGGACGGCGGGGAAATCGTAGGCATTCGTCCAGCGGGCCGGATTGGTCTCCTCGCGAAAATCGAGAAGCCCGGCCGCGAAAGCTTCGAATAGGCTGTTGGCGTCGCGGAAATATTCGATGTCGATCTCATCGAAATTGAATAGGCCGCGGCGGACCGGCAGGTCCTTGGCCCAGTAATCCGGATCGCGGCGCAGAACGATGCGTTCGCCAGGCTTGACATCGGCGACAAGGTAGGGTCCGGAGCCGGTTGGGATTCCGAGACTAGCGTCGTCGAATTTCGTGGGATCGGTCTTGTGGCGCGGCAATACCGGCATAAGCGCCAACGTCAGGGGCATTTCCCGGTCACCGATGCCGGAGAGATCGTAGCGGATGGTCAGCGCGTCCGGCGTTTCGACCGATTTGACGAGAGAATAGGCCGCGCGCTGTTGCGGCCGCCCCTTGGATTTCAGGAGATCGAAGGTGAATAAGACGTCGGCCGAAGTAATTGGCTCGCCGTCCGAGAAATGCGCGCGCGGATCGAGCCTGAAGGTCGCAAAACTGCGATCGGCGTCCGTCTCGATGG
>JBOHJT010000296.1:0-3912 GCA_050728715.1 Methylocella sp. | reverse complement strand
ACCGAACGGTAAGCTGGGCTCCCAAAGTACAGTGTCGATCCTGCTGCCAGAGTATGGCATTGCCCTGAGATGTGGATAAGGGAGTCTCAGGCTTTCGCAAGATCGAGGCGCGATTTCCGCGCCTCGATTTTTGGTCCGAAATGCCTGCCACGGTGGCCGGCTGCCCCACGCGCTATTCCACTCATTGGGGATTTTCGATGCAAACCCTATCCCATTGCGCTTCGTCGATTCCGAATTAAATTGCTTTCGCGATTCCATTGATTGCGAAACCAAGTTAAACCACGCACGAACGAAGCCTTGCATCAAGGACAAGCGGCGATGGAGGACGGACTGGTGAAATCAGACCGGCTCGTGACGGTGTTCGGCGGTTCGGGTTTTGTCGGCCGGCATGTGGTGCGCGCCTTGGCGGGGCGGGGCTGGCGGGTCAGGGTCGCGGTGCGCCGGCCCGATCTCGCGTTTCACTTGCAGCCGCTTGGCGTGGTCGGTCAAATCCATGCCGTCCAGGCGAACGTGCGCTTTCCTGGGTCCGTCGCCCAAGCGCTGCGGGATGCGCAAGCGGCCATCAATCTGGTTGGCATACTGCATGAGTCGGGCGCGCAACGTTTCGACGCGATTCACCATCTCGGCGCGCAAACCGTTGCCAAGGCGGCGAAACAAGCGGGCACGGAAGTTTTTGTGCAAATGTCGGCCATTGGAGCCGACCCTACGGGTTCTTCCGTGTACGCCAGAACCAAGGCCTTTGGCGAGGCGGCGGTGCGGCAAATCTTGCCCGATGCCATCATCATGCGGCCCTCGGTCGTGTTCGGGCCCGAGGATCAATTCTTCAATCGGTTCGCGGCGATGGCGCGGTTCATGCCGGCGCTCCCCTTGATCGGCGGCGGCCAAACCAAACTTCAGCCGGTCTTCGCCGGGGATGTCGCGACGGCGATCGCGTTGGCCGTCGGGGGCAAGGCAGCCCCGGGGACAATCTATGAATTGGGCGGGCCGGAAGTCGCGACGCTCCGGCGGATCATTGCGTTCGTCCTGACGGTGACCGGGCGCCGCCGCCGGCTCATCCCGATCTCTTTCGGGCGCGCGAGATCGATCGCCTTCGTTACCGGGATTATCCGCAAATTGTCACTCGGTCTTTTTCCAGAGATTCTTACGATAACCTCCGACCAGGTGAAACTCTTGCGCGGCGACAATATTGTCTCGCCGCAAGCGGAGGCCGAAGGGCGGACCTTGCGCGGCCTTGGCATCGCGCCTGAACCGTTCGAGACTTTTGTGCCTTCCTATCTCTACCGTTACCGCAAGACCGGGCAATTCGCCGGCACGCGCGGGGTCTGAGCCGTCAAATTCAACCCAACCCCGAGCGCGACGCTTGCCGCGCGGACCGCATGATGTTTCTGGCGATACGCACCATGAATGCGGTCCCGAACAGCGGCATGAGCAGATTGAGGCCCGGAACGGCAAGGATCGCCGTCATGACAAGGCCCGCGCCGAACAGGCGAAGCCCGTACATTTCGCGCAACCGCCGGACCTCGCCGGGCGGAAGATAGCGCGAGGCCGCGAGTTCGAAATAGCCGCGTCCAGATAAATAGGCGTTGGCGCCGAAAAACGCGGCGGCATTGACGCCGGGAACCAGAAGCAACAAAAGCGCGACAAGGTTGACGCCGAGCGCCACGATGGAAAATTTGACAGACAGCCATGTCGCATCGCCGAGCGAAAGAGCCCGGCCTGGCGCTTCGCCCGGAGCTAGTTCATGCTCGACCGCTTCCGCCAGCTCGTCGAAGAAAAAGCCCGCGACAATGAACGACACCGGCGCGACTAGAAAAGCAAGGCCGATGAAGAGCGAGACCCCGCCGATAAGCGACAAAGCCGTCGCCGCCCAAGGATAGGGAAGCGCGACGCCCGCGACGATAAGCTTGTGGAGCGCGATCCAGACGAGGGCAAGCAAAGCCAGCGTCAGCGCCAGCGTCTTCCAAAGAACCAATCGGAACGGCGGGGTAAGTATCTGGCTCGCGGCGGCGAGCGCGGCATCGAACATGAGTATTCCCAAGCCATTTTTGAGAGAAGTGAAAACCGGTCCGCGTTGAGGAAAAACATGTGACCGGGAAACGCTCTGGCGCGCTATCCGGCGGCCTGCTCGACCGCCTGCATATCTTCGTCGGAAAGCCCGAAATGATGGCCGATCTCATGCACGAGAACATGGGCGACGATGGCGCCAAGCGTCTCTTCGTGCTCCACCCAGAAGTCGAGGATCGGTCGGCGGTAGAGCCACACCATGTTTGGAAATTGTCCGGTCATCGGGGTCGCCCCGGATTGGGCGCGGCCCCGGCCGCGAAACAGGCCCAAGAGGTCGAATTCGCTCGCGCAGCTCATTTCGTCGAGTGTTTCATCGTCGGGAAAATCCTCGACGCGGATCACAACTCCGTCGCAGAGGCGGCGGAAGTCTTCCGGCAGGGCGGCGAAAGCCGCTTGCGCCATGCGGTCGAGGTCGGCGATCGACGGCGCCATCATCACCCGAAGATTGGGTTGCAGAGTCCTCACGGCAATGGCCTCCCGCGCTGGGCGCGACCGCACCCGCTTGAGGCGCAAGTGCGCCTCCGCCGCCGTGCGGCGCGCGGCTGCGACGGCACCTAGCTCCTTTACATGTTTCCTGCTACCATGCGCAAAAGACCCTGTGCGCGGACCTGCAGGGCAGAATAAAGTGGGCTCTAAAATGACCAGTGCTAACTGGCTCCTCCACCGTTCTCCTGACAAATGGAAGTTCTATAGTTCATCAGAACCGTTTTTCTGGTCTGATGAACTCAATTGCTGGATAACGTGTGATCCAAGCACCATCACTTCAATACTAAAGATGAAAGAATTTTCGGCAATCGATTATAAGCAAGAGACTTGTAAATTGGCGCACAGAATCGGTGCTGAGCTTTTATATGTGGAGCGCACGCTTGGTTATGTTCCGTTAGCGCAAGAGGGAAGCAGGCATCTAACGTTGCGCAAGGAGATGGCTATTCAGTTGAGCGGGCAAGCGGAAACTGCTCTCCATGCGTTTAATGAATTGGCACAAGAAAAAATTGCGTCAGCATTCATGCACGAGGAAATTGTAGACGTGGTGTCAGAGGTTTTTGGACCCTGCGTCACAAAGCTTATGTCAGAACTGAGTGGTATATGCCTTAATGAACATAAAGACGAGGTCTCTCCAACTCAGTTATTTGATAAATTTCTTAGCGTTAATCGCCGAAAAATTATAAACGAGGAGTTAGAAAGGATGCTTGGGAATGCGATAGAGAATTGGTCTTCTGACGAAGCGGGGAGACGGGTTGCCATGGTTGTCCTGGGGTCTGACGCATTGTTGGGATCCATAGGGGAATCGTTTGTCTATTCAATTAGCAAAAATCGCGAAAAGTCGATGAATGAAATAGCTTGGCCTAAAATGCTACCAATAACAGCCGTGCCTTACGTCGAGAGGGTAGCTACGTGCCCCGTTGAGTTAGCTGGCGTCCGGGTACAAGAAGATCAGCGGGTTAGGGTCTACTTGGATGCTTTCCGTTCTGATGGAATAGACCATCAAGATTGTTATTTTGGAGCAGGGAGACATACTTGTATAGGTAAGGCAATATCTCAGCGAGCCTGGGGGATTGTCACGTCGAACCTTCAAAAGGTCAGGAAGAAGGTATCTGTTTCAACGGTCAAATATAGGGTTTCGGATTATGTCTTCAATTGTCCTGTTTCAATTGAGGTGTCCATCGATGTCTAATGGTATTGAGAATATAGTTCTCGAAATATTTAGGACAAAACTCGGAAAGGAAGTGGACGCATGCAACCTCCACAAGGATGATTTCTTGGTAAGGGCTTTTGCGGACTTGGGTTTCGATAGCCTGGATAAGCTAGAAATTATTATGGAGATTGAAGACGCCTTTCACATAATGC
>JBOHJT010000295.1:0-3960 GCA_050728715.1 Methylocella sp. | reverse complement strand
TTGACGGGTAATCTCGATTGCCGACATGCTGCCCGCTCCGCGAATCAACGATGGGCTGCATCGAGTCACATTTGCGGCGGTTTGGGAATCCCCCCAGGAGTCAGGTTCTCGGGCGGTTGGTATAAGGCGATCTACTCGCCCGCCTCACATCCGGCGGCGTTGCCTCCTCTGCGAGCAGCCTTAAGGCCGCGCCCAAGGCCATCTCTGACTGCTCATGCGAACCGAGCCGCCGGATCGAAACAGTGCGCCCGGCCGCTTCCTTCTTTCCGGCGACCAAAAGGACCGACACCTTGGCCAGCGAATGCTCGCGCACCTTATAGCCGATTTTCTCGTTGCGGAGGTCGCCCTCGACTCGAAGCCCGAGTTTTCGCGCCGCCGCCATCACCTCATAGGCGTAACCGTCGGCCTCCTTCGTGATCGTCGCGACGAGGATTTGCAAAGGCGACAGCCACAAGGGCAAATGCCCGGCGAAATGCTCGACGAGGATGCCGGTGAAGCGTTCGAGCGAGCCAAGCACGGCGCGATGGATCATCACCGGCGTCGTCTTCTCGCTGTCTGGCCCGATATAAAAAGCGCCGAAGCGGCCGGGCAAATTGAAATCGACTTGCGTCGTGCCACACTGCCATTCGCGCCCGATCGCATCGCGCAAGGTGTACTCGAGCTTTGGACCATAGAAAGCGCCTTCGCCCGGATTGACGGCGGTCTTGGCGCCGCGTCCTATGAGCGTTTCGAGGACACGCGACAAGGCCGCCTCGGCGCGGTCCCAGGCTTCGTCCGAGCCGACCCGCTTTTCCGGCCGCGTCGACAATTTGATAAGGATGTCCTCGAATCCGAAATCCCGGTAAATGGAAAGGATGAGGTCATTGACCTTCAGGCTCTCCTCCATGATTTGATCCTCGGTGCAAAAAATATGCGCGTCGTCCTGGGTGAAGGCGCGCACCCGCATGAGGCCGAAAATCGCGCCCGAAGGCTCGTAGCGATGGACGATGCCGAATTCGGCGATCTTCAGCGGCAGGTCGCGATAGGATTTGAGGCCGTTCTTGAAGATCTGCACGTGCCCTGGGCAATTCATCGGCTTTAGGGCGAAGACGCGATCATCCTCGGTCTTGGTGATGAACATGCTGTCGCGAAACGTCTGCCAATGGCCGGACGTCTCCCAAAGCGCGCGGTCGAGCACCTGGGGCGTATTGACTTCGATGTAGCCGAGCTCGCCTTGCCGCCGCCGCATGTAGGAAATCAGCGTTTGGAATAAGGTCCAGCCCTTAGGGTGCCAGAAAATCGTGCCGGGCCCTTCTTCCTGAAAATGGAACAAATCCATTTCCCGCCCCAGGCGGCGATGATCCCGCCGCTCGGCTTCCTCCAGCTGCTTCAAATAGGCCGCGAGCTCGTCCGGCTTGGCGAAGGCCGTCGCGTAGATTCGCTGGAGCATCGGCTTTGTCGAATCGCCGCGCCAATAGGCGCCCGCGACTTTCATCAATTTGAACGCATTGCCGATCTTGCCCGTCGAAGTCATGTGGGGGCCGCGGCAGAGATCGAGCCAATCGCCCTGCCTATAAATCTTTAAGGTCTCGTTGGCAGGGATCGCATCGACGAGTTCGACCTTGAAAACCTCGCCATGCGCCGAAAACCAGGCCTTGGCCTCGTCGCGCGTCCAAATCTCCTTTGTGAAAGGTTTGTCGCGGGCTATAATCTCGGCCATTTTTTTTTCGATCGCGGGAATATCGTCTGGCGTGAAAGGCTCGGCGCGATAGAAATCGTAATAAAAGCCGTTCTCGATCACCGGCCCAATGGTGACTTGCGTGCCCGGAAAGAGCGTCTGCACCGCCTCGGCGAGGACATGCGCGGCGTCGTGACGGATGAGTTCGAGCGCTCTCGGGTCGTCGCGGGCGACGAACTCGATTCTAGCATCGCCCGTCAATGGATCGGCGAGGTCGCGCAAGCTTCCGTCGAGGGTCATCGCGACGGCGCGCTTGGCGAGCGACGGCGAAATGCTTTTGGCAATATCGAACCCGCTGACGCCGGGCTCGAACGCGCGCGAAGCGCCGTCCGGAAATGTGATGGATATCAAGGCTTTCGCTCCTTCTTGCTCACTCGCCGATACCAATCGGCGTAAGCTCTTGTTGGGACATTTACGGCGCCGCCGAGTTGAATTCCCCGGACTCTATTCTTTAATCACGCAGGCTGCGCAAGCCTGCCAGATCGTGTCCCGCAGCGTGGCGTAGGGTTAGAGCATGGTCACCGCGATCGCCCACCGGACCGGACGTTTTTCACGGAACAGCCAAACTCTCCAGTAAATCGCTCATACAAGGACGGGAACGAGCGGCCCGTGCGTTGCGCGGTGCATTACCCTTGCAAGCCGAGGGCGGCCTTGACCCTTCGCGCATAGCCATAGACGTCGTCGCGCAGTTGCAGCGCGCCCGCCGCGTCGACGAAGGCGGTAAAGTATTCAAGATAAACCGGCAGCGGTTTGGGCAGATAGACATAGCGCTCCTTGCCGCCGATCAATTTCTTGACCCGGCTCTCGCTCCAGCCTTGCCCAAGCACCGTTTCGGCGAAGCGGAACGGATCCTCGACCCGCACGCAGCCATGGCTGAACGCCCGCTTTTGCGCGGCAAACAGCTTGCGCAAAGGCGTGTCGTGCATGTAGACGGCAAAATCGTTCGGAAAGACGAATTTGATCCGCCCCAGCGCATTGCGCTCGCCGGGCGGCTGGCGCACCACAAGATGGCCCCCGCGCGAAAAAACCTCGTAGCCCTGCCGGCGCAGATAATCGGGGTCGGAGGCAAGCCTTGGCAGCATCTCCTTGCGGATGATCGATTGCGGCACGTTCCACGCGGGATTGACGATCAGAAATTTCAGCGTGTCGGAAAACACCGGCGTCGGGGTTGCCTCCTTGCCAACGACCACCCGGTTGCGCTCGATCACCTCGCCGTTTGCGATGACAAAGGCTTCATAATCGGGGATATTCACCTCGATATGGGTCTCGCCCATGTCGCGCGGCATCCAGCGCCAGCATTCCATGTTGGCGAGGATTTCGGCGTCGAGATGCGAAGTCTGACCGCCGGACAAGGCGGCGGCGGTTTTGCCCGTCAAATGCCCCGTCGCCGGCAGACCGTTGGCTTTCTGGAAACCGGCGACCGCCGCCGCGATCCGCGTGTCATAGACAAGATCATCGGCCGCGGCCGCACCGGCGAGGCCGAGCCGCGCGCGAACGAGCGGCACCCGCCGATCGCGCATGCCGGGGCGCAGAACCGGGCCTGAAGCAATAGCTGGGCCGCGCCCGGCCACCCCCCGCCGGCGCAATTGCAGAAGCTTTTCGCGCAGCGCCGCATAGGCCGCCTGCGGCGGATTGAACCTTCGCAATGCCTCGCCCGCGTCTTCCCCGGCGGCCGCGACAAGCGCCAAGATGACGGCGGGATCGGCGACTTCCGGTTCGACCCCGATCAGCCGCGAAATCATCCGCGGATCGACCCGGCTGCCGCTCGCCTGCCGGGCGTAGGCGACGACCGCATCGCTGAGAGAGAGATCCGCGGCGGCGATTTCTTCGTCGCTGGCAAGCGCAAAGTCTTGCGGAAATCCGGCGACGTCGAGCCCATCGTCGGCGGCGTGGTGCAGCCGCAGGGTCACCGCGGCAACGGCGGCGTTGGCCTTGCCGCCGCTAAACCAGAGCGGGGCGAAATCGCGCAAGGCGTAAAAGGCGGCGATCGCCTCGCGCTCCCTGCGATGCAGGAGGGCGGCAGGACCCGGCAAAGGACCCGGCAACCCGGAACGCGCCTCAAGCGCGGCTTTGAGCGCGGCGTTGACCGGAGGCAGCGCAGGCGCTGCGATTTGTTGCCCGGACTCGGCGGCCGCGGTGCCGCCGTCCGGCACGGGGTTGGCTTCGCTTGGCGCCGGGGCCGGCTCATTCTGCGGCTCAGCCGGAGCTTCCGGCACCGGTTCCGCTGTCAAAGCAACGCCATG
>JBOHJT010000294.1:0-3970 GCA_050728715.1 Methylocella sp. | reverse complement strand
GCGGCGCCCAGGCTTCAACTCCTTGAGGCGCGATCACGAGCTTGCGGCCGCCGCGTTTGCGGAAGGTCAGCGGAATGCAGACCGTCAGGGTGCCGCCATCCTTACTGATTTCCGGGGGAGGCATCACGCCGCCCTCTGTGGCGCTGCCATCATTTGCAGATCGGCGATGACGCTGGCGAGCCCCTCCGTGCGCAGCCGGATCGCGATGCCGTCAGTCCTGACGTCGACCCGCTCGACGAGAAGCCGGACGACGCGCGCCTGGTCGGCGCGGAATAATTCATCCCACAAAGGATCGATGCGATCTAACGCTTCGCGCACCTGCCCTTCATCGACCGTCTGGTCCGTTCGCCACGCCCACATCCAGGTGCGAATGATAATTTCCGGGGTGCGCAACATTCCGCGCAATTGGTCGAGGACCGCTGTCTCGAACTCGGCGGCGGCGACACGGCGGATCGGACAGGTCTCAAGGTCAAGCTTCAGGATCGATTGGGTCACGTGGTAGCGGTAGAGCTGTCCGGCTTTGCGGGTGTAGGTTGGTGACATGGCGCTGCCACCGGGCGCGAAGATGAGCCCATTCAGGAGTGCTGGTTCGGTGGTTCGAGTGCGACGGGCGCGGACTCGCGGGCTCTCTTGCATGATGCCGCGGACCCGGTTCCAGAGATCGAGGCTGATGATGGCCTCGTGCTCGCCGGGATAGGCCGTGCCCTTGTGGACCGCGTCGCCGACATAGACCCGATTGTTGATCAGCTTGTAAAGGAAGCCCTTGTCGACGGGTTTACCGCGCCGCGCGGTGACACCCTCGGCATTCAGCGCGCGGGCCAGCAGCGTCGCGGACCCCACCTTCAGGAACCTTTCGAAGACCATGCGGACGGTTGCCGCCTCTTGCTCATCGATCACCAGTTTGCGGTGCTCGACGCGGTAGCCGAGCGGTACGAAGCCGCCCATCCGCATGCCCTTCTTGCGGGAAGCCGCGAACTTGTCGCGGATGCGCTCACCAATCACCTCGCGCTCGAACTGGGCGAAGGACAGCAGGGTGGCAAACGTGAGCCGCCCCATCAACGTCGTGGTGTTGAACGACTGCGTGACGCTGACGAAGGTGACGGTCCGGCGTTCGAACACCTCGACCAGCTTGGCGAAGTCCATTAGCGAGCGCGACAGGCGGTCGATCTTGTAGACCATCACCACGTCGACCCTGCCGAGTTCAATGTCGGCCAGCAGCCGCTTCAGCGCGGGGCGTTCGAGCGTGCCGCCGGATATGCCGCCGTCGTCATAGCGATCAGGTATCAGCGCCCAGCCCTCTGGCTTCTGGCTGGCGACATATGCCTCGCAGGCCTCGCGCTGAGGATCGAGGCTGTTGAACTCCATGTCGAGGCCTTCCTCGGAGGATTTGCGGGTATAAACCGCGCAGCGCACCTTCGGCGTGATTTTCGGGTGGGATCGAGCCTCCTTCATGCGCGCCCCTTCATGTTCTTGAGACCGAAGAACACCCAGCCGTTCCACCGCGTGCCGGTGATGGCGCGGGCGATCGGGGACAGTGACTTGTAGGGTGCGCCGCGATACTCATAGCCGTCATCGCGAACGGTCACGACGTGCTCTACGCCATGCCATTCCCGAATGAGGCGCGTCCCGGAAATCGGCTTCCGATCGGTTCGGATCCGACGCATCACGGGGTTGGTCTCTTCGACGCCCCGCGCCAGCGCTTCTAGGCGCGTAACCGTCTCGGGCTTCAATCCGCCATACGCCAGTTCCTGGACGCGGTAAGCGAGACGGCTTTCGAGGAAGCGCCGGTTGTAGGGCGGCGGCTCGGTGGCGAAGAGGTCGCGCCACATGGTCTTCAGTTGGGCGGGGGGCATCGCCTTGATGGCAGCGACGCGCGCGAGGACCGATTCGGTCATGATCTCACCTGCGGCGTGGACCTTGGTTTGTCATGACCGCTCCGGGCGGGCAGGAAGTCGAGCGAACTGTCTCCGTCGTTGCGAGATAAACGACTTGACTTGCGGAGCTGCATCCGAATGCGGCCGATCGCCAAGATTTCGGCGATTTCGTCGAGCCGCTCGGTGGCCGACATGCAATTGGGCGAGAGTGAATTAGGCGGACTACAGGTCGGCATTCGAGGGGCCTCGGGGGCTTGCTCGTCCACATACCGGGGGCCGGGGAAAAATGTCGGGGTAGCGGCAACAATATGATTGAGAAGGTGGCGCGGTTATTCTCGTCGGATCGCACGCTGTGGCGGCCGGCATCGGCATTCCGATTGTCCTCTTAATCCCAAGTCCGATGGCGGAGGTCTCGCAGGAGATATTGGCCGAGCTGGATGGGCCCGCTGCGATCGTGATGCCCACACCCAGTTCGATACCCCACCAGCTCAAGACGGCGCTCAAATCCAGAGGGCATGCCGTCCAGGCGCTCAGCGAAATCAGCGGCGTAGACGACCAGTATCGCCTGACCGGGTTACAGCCAGCTGAGACATTGCTTTCTCCACTCCAAGAAAAGCTGCTCGCCGGCCAGACCTCGACAGCATCGGGACGTATATGGGTCTTACCAGCCGACACTCGGTGGGAGGACCTGACATTCGAGTTCCCACCAGAAGAAGTTGTGAAGGTTCGATTTTGCCAGGAAACCCGACGCTTTGAGCCTGAACAATTCAGCATGAAAAGCAAAAAGAACGGGCGGCCGACACTCGCTTGGACGCTCCTTCGGACCCTTGCGCGACAGGCTGAAGCTCTGGCGTGGAGGGACGCGGAGGCATCGACCAAGATCAAAAAACAAAAGCAGCTGCTTTCAAACCAATTGCGAAAGGCATTCGGAATCCTGAAAGACCCAATTACGTGGCATGCGCCGCAACGTGCTTACCAGTCTCGATTTGCAATCCGCGACAACACTCCAAGCAGCACGCGGCAAAAGAATGGTTCCCGGTGAAAATTCACTGGCGATCTTTGTCTCGCATCAAAAGAATCCTTTGTTCGTAACTCCTTGAATTTGTTTTCTTTAGGCGCGGAAGTCGTCGTGCGATGAACAATTTTTTCGTCTCCCCAGCGAAGTTTCGCGAGTGGCGAGTGATGGGGCCCAGAGCCCGCCACCCGGACCATTGGCGAAACCCCTATGGAGACCAGCAACAGCGACGGCGGCATCGACCGCCGCGTCATGGACAACATCCGCTTCGATGCTCGCCGCCTGGCGCGCGGCCACGCGATCCCTGGAATGGATGTCGAAGATTACGAGCAGGACCTCGTTGCCGATCTCCTCCATCGCAGAAGGGCGTTCGATCCGAGGCTCGTCTCCTTCCCGACATTCGCCGATCGTATCGTCGGCCATCGGATCAGCACGCTGGCGAGCCCAACCCTCCGTCTCAACGAGCAGCGGAAGGTCGTTTCCCTCGATGCCCCGGTTCTTGATGAGGACGGTAACGAGCAGACGCGTCTCGATCTCTTTCCCGGTGAGGCACCGCCGATCGACGAATCCGCCGCGATCAGGATCGACGTCCGCCACTTCGTTGAAGGTCTCCCGCCGCCTTTGCTCGATTGTTGCGAAATCCTTCTGGCCGACAACGTTTCGGAGGGCGCGCGAGCGGCTGGAATCCACCGTTTGACTGCCTACGAGCGCGCCGCGCGGCTTCGGGAGCGTGCGGCGGCGCGCGGTCTCGCTATCTACGTCACGTACTCCCCCGACAGTTTCACCCGCTCCCCGGTAGATGACGAAGACCAACCTGGCCTGTGTTCGCCGGTTTCCGACTTCGATCAGGAGGGTGTTCTCACCGTGACCGCCGGCCACAGGTTCCCGACTACCTACTTGTCGCTGAGTGAAATCGACCCTAGATCGGGATGAATTTAGGTCGAAGCGTACCCTCATGCGCGAGGTATCTCTGGCACTCGTCTGGTTTGAAGCAGTCGAGCAATTGGCCGAGGCGTTTCCATGTCGTGTCAAAGGTTCGTTCTGCGGCTTTGCGGATGAGATGTTTGAGCGGAGCAGGCTT
>JBOHJT010000293.1:0-4006 GCA_050728715.1 Methylocella sp. | reverse complement strand
CGAATAGGGCTTCGCCATCGCTGTCGACCTCCACTTGGACGCCAACTTGAATCTGATTTGCAGCCTCTTGGGAATCCCCTCCCGATTCAATCACGATGCGACATGCTCTAGGGGGGTAGCCGCACCCACCGGCAGAACGTTCTGCTTGACAGTACGTCCCGTTTGTCGTTGCGGTTCTGCGTGATCAAGAGCTTCGTAGACAAACGCACGGCAGCGATCTTCGCAGGCTACGCCGTTCGCGATCTGCCGCTGCGGATCCAGAGGCGCGCCCGCGCCAAGCTGCTTGCCATCGACCCGGCCAAGCGAGTGGACGATTTGCGTGGTTCCTCCCGGCAACCGGTTGGAGGCGTTGCACACGGATTGTGAAGGGCAGCACAGCATCCGCATCAACGATCAATGGCGGATCTATTTCGTGTGGCGTGACGGCGAAGGTTGGGACGTTGAGATTGTCGGCTACGATTGAGGAGCAAGACCGTGACCATCAGGCGCGAGGACATTGACAATAGGAAGGTTGATTTTTCGGACGTCGCGTCCGGGCGTCGGCTGCCGCCTGTTCATCCCGGTGAAATCCTGCGTGACGAGTTCCTGACGACGATAGGGATCAGCATCCATGAGCTTGCCAATGCGATCAAGGCACCGCGCTCGCGCGTCAATGATGTCGTGCTCGGTCGCCGGAGCATCACGATCGACACGGCGTTGCGGCTCGGACGATATTTCGGGACATCGGCTGAGTTCTGGATCAACCTCCAGGCGCGCCATGATCTCGACGTCGCTGACCGGACCGTGCGCCAACAGATCGAGAAGGAAGTCGCGCCGCGAGCGGCGTGATCGGGAGCCCTGAAAACGGGGCAGCTTCAGGCGCGGACGAACGAGCGTACGCGTCGAACCGGCTTCCCACCTCAAAAACCTATTCGCGACCGCTCTCCTCGACGGGTCGATCTGATGGGTCCACCTGACACAACCGTGCGGCAAGTTGAAGAGTGGCTGGTCGACGCGCCTCGCCCGAGCATATCGAGAAACTACCCCAAATCGCCGTGATCCGTCTCACCTGTAAATGTCTCACTGAAAACTGTCTCAAGCCTCAAGATCATCTTGACAGCTTTCGAGCCCATTCAACGACGAAGCCGCGCGGACGCTTCACCGGCGGGCGCTTACCATTGAGCCGCCATGTGATCAGGCTCAATGCGTACTCCGATCGACGGTGCGCGGTCGCCCGACTGATCCCAAAGCGCCAATAGATCAATTTCCACCGCGAACGTTCGGCGCGTGCCCAAACAAGTTTCGCGTCCTGCGGCTCCAGCCAGGTCGGCCTCAGCATAGTCTGTCCCATCCTCCTAATCGCCTCTGGTGACGGGGCGGCCTGCGAAGCTTGGGCGGTTCCTGGCCAACGAGATCACTTGACTCGGGCATCATCTTTGGCCAGAGCGCGTAATAGCCGTGAACATGAACGTCGGGGAGACGCAAGAGAACGTCGGCCGATTCAATGAGTCGGTCCTCGACCATCTTGGTCGTCCATTCAGTCACGTGACCTCTCCATTGATTGCAAGCGGCCGCCGTGGAGCTTCTCGCCAAGTTGACGAACCAGTTCGCGCTCAGGCCAGGTCAGCCGCTCGTCCTCGGTGCGGACCACAAGCATCCCCATCTCCCGCGAGCCTTCGCGCTTGACCTCTTCGAGCGAGCGACGCGTGCCGCCGAACCCCGGTGGTGCCCACCTTATGGCGTCGCCTCCTCGTGGTCCGATCAGGGAAGGTGGTGAGGATGTTCCCCCGACCTTCTCCGGTCAGAAATGCTGTGAGCCGTAGGACTCGGGGATGGCGGGGAGGTTGGGGAACGTTTGTCGGGGGCTTCCCTGATCATGCGTGGTCATTCTCCAAATCTTCCAAAGAGGCGAATGAACGTTCCCAACGTTCCCCACCCCGTTGATGGTCTTCGGTTTCTTCGGGGGAGCGTGTAGAGGAAGGTTGAACATTCGGGGCGCCAGGTTCCCCGGCTGGCGTGGCGTCACCTTCGTGGACGAGCTGCCACTGCTGGGCCTGATGCCGGATGCCGGCGGACGCGATCCCCAGAGCGATCGGCCCGACGCGGAAGATGCGGTCGCGCATCCATCCGAGTACCTTGCCGAGTCTGGTTTTCTGGGAACGCTCATTGCCGTCGCCGAGCGGCACGGGCGGTTCGGACAAGACCGCGACCTTATAGAGATCACCGACGCCGACCGGGCCCGATTGCAGACTTTCCCAGCAACGCGCAATGAAGGCGCGTCAATTGGCGCCTTCGGCATCCGCCGCTTCGATCGTCTCGTCGACGTTGCCGAGGAAGCCGGGCACCTCGGCGACGGCAAGGATGCCGCCGATCACCGCCGCCCAGGACTCGAAACTTCCGACGATTGCGCTCCCTCGCGGCATGCCCGCTGCGACCCACGCGCGGCAGAGAGTCAGGCAGGCTGCCACCAGGCGGCCCCGGTTCGCCTTGATCCACGCCATCAAGCCCGGATGGCGAAAACCGCCCCGACGCCAGGGCTGGTCGAGCCTGGCGTCGAGACGGATGCGGACAAGGTGCCGCGCCATCTCGTTGGAGAACTCGGGATTGTTGCCGGTCGCGACCCACAGGCAGCGGATCGGCAGTCGGACCATCTCGGATATGCCCAATACCCGATCTTCCCGGAAGGGTGCAGTCAGAGCGGCCGAAAGCGCCGAGGAGCCAAGTTGCCGCCGAAGGTTGTCGATCAGGAGGAACGAGGGGACTTGTCGCAGCTTGGCTGTGATGCGCTTCCGCCATTCCTCGTCATCGCGGCCTTCGACCATCACACTAACGCCGCCGCCGGTGACGATCATCGCGACCGCGTCAACGATCAAGGTCGCGCCGGTGCCGGGCGTCGGCTTCTCGATGAGATGGAGCGGCGTTGAGCCATCCATCATCGCCCGCACGAAGCCGGTCAGGAGCAGGCTCAAGGCATGCGCCTTCTCCGCATCGCCGGTGAACGGGAAGTCGCCGAGGAGGTCTTCGAGGATGAGCTGGCGGGCCGACGCGATATTGGAGGGCGTCGGCTTCGCCGGTACAATCGGGAGGACGAAGCCAGGCGGCGGATCGTAGTGAAGGCGCGCGTCGGCGTGGTAGCCGGGTTTGTTCAGGCGTTCGCCGCCGAGGCCGAAGACGGACGTCATTGTGATGCCGGCGAGGACGGGAAGCGAGGGATCGGGCGTCGACAGGATGGATTTGACAACCGCCGCCGGGCGGATGCGCCGGCACATAACCGTCCTTCTTGGTGCGTCGGCGCCAATCGGCGAGCTGCGCCAGCGTGAGGCGGAGACGGTCTTCGGTGAGCGGCTTTGGTGTGGCGAGACCGTCGTCGTCGCGAACCGTCCAGGCGGGAAGGCCGCCGGACCGGAACAGCCACGGTGGCTCGTTCGAGGCGTGGATCACCTCCCAGATCTGACCCACCAGTCGGGCGAGATCCCCATCATCGGCGCTGAGCCGAGGCCGCTTGGTCCCGCCGACCGCAAAACCGATCGCACGGTTGGTGCCGACCACACTTGCGGAAACGGGGGTCGCGGCGGGGCGCGGACGTTCCCCCGCGGCATCAACGACGGCTTTGACGGCGGCCTGTCCTTCCCGCAGCAAGAGGTCGTTGAAGTCGTCGCCTTCATGCGGGGGGATGGCGATCCGGGCACTGCGCTCTTCGGCGACGAGTCTGGTCGCCAACGCCTCAGCCGCCCGCAATCCAGTGCCCGAGGCGTCGTGGTCGGCCAGGATGACAATGCTTTGCACCTCCGGGGCAAGACGACGCGCTCAAGACCCGTGGCAGGAAGCGTTGCCCACACCGGCAGCTCCGGACAGGTGGCCATCACGCTGTGAGCGGTCTCGATGCCCTCGGCGATGCCGTGGTCGGCGGCCCAGAGGGCGCGGCGCGCAGCGCGGCTGAGCTCTGCCCGATCCTGCTCTGGCAGGCGACTGCCGTGCGGGATCGCGTCGACCAAAAGGAAGCCGCGGTAGTACTCCAGCGTCTCTC
>JBOHJT010000292.1:0-4012 GCA_050728715.1 Methylocella sp. | reverse complement strand
CGAACACGGTTTCGTTGTCAACCTTGCTAGCAACCAATTTACTGAAGTTCCCCCCACGCTTTTTAATGGCGCGGTCGCGACACAGGCGAGCGGAATCAATGACAATAATATAGTCTGCGGATTCTGGGCCGATGCCACCGGCAACGACCACCCCTTTTTCGGCCCGCTCGGGGGGCCATATCAAGCCCTCAATGTCTCCTTCAATGGCGCGGCCGCCAAGAGCGCACAAGCCCTCGGTTGTAGCAAAAACTTCATCGTCGGCTCCTGGATAGGACCGGCGGGTAGTCAACACGGCTTCATTTTTGATGGAACCACTTTCGTTAAGTTCAACGCCCCTGGATCGAGCCAGACTCCCGCGTTCGGCGTGAGCGGGTCCATCATCAACGGCGTCAACGACAAGGGCGATATCGTCGGATTCTTCTCCGACGGCACGCACGTCAACGGCTTCGTGCAGTTTCCAAACCCGGTCGGGCCCCAGTAAACCGCTAGATGAAAGCGTAGGATTACCGCAGGACGGGCTTGAAAGCCGGTGAACGTGATGGGCTGGCAAGGGTTAAACCTTGCCAGCCCTTTTGCCGCGGCGCAGCGGCCGGCCCGGCCTTGCCGAAGGGACGGCCCCGGCCGCTTTGCTTTCGGCTCAGAATCCGTCGCCGGCGGGATCGGGAATGAGCGCCGGCGGCGCCGGATAGTATCGTTGGACGGGCGGGCGCCGCTTGAGACCTGGCGGCGGACCTACTTCAATCGGTGCGCCGAGGGACGGAGGCTCCGCATTGGGCTGGTCTTGCGGCTGTTCGCCAATCTGCTCCCCGCTTGCCGGAGCGCGATTTTCGCTTGGCTGCCCTCGGCGCGGCGGGCGGGACGTTTTTTTGGCCGGGATTTGCGGACCTTCCGGCGGCGCGGGCGCCACCTCCGCTGGCGCGGCTGGCGCCGCCCCGGCTGGCGCCGCCGGGCTCGCCACGGCTTCGCCACCGCCCGCGCAACCGGTCAGCCAGATGTCGTAAATCGGATGCTCGATGCCGTGCAGGCCTGGGCTCGCCGCGAACATCCATCCGGTGAAGATCCGCTTGTATTGATTGGCGGCAGCGACCTCGTCCACCTCGACGAAAGTGGTCGTCTGCGGCGCCTCCGTGGCGGGCCGCGTGTAACAGACACGTTCGGTAATCTGAAGCGAACCGAATTGCACGGTTTCACCGGCCGCGGCCTCGAAAGCGATCGTTCGCCCGGTGATCTTGTCCAATCCGGCAAAGACCGCAATCGGATGCTTGATCTTGTCCGCGCGTGCCGGGCCCGCGATTATCAGCACCAAAACGGCGAAAGCCCCTGCGAAAACAACCGGTCGCGCAAAAATTCCTCGCCTTACGTAAACGATCATCGGGAAACCTGGCCGCCGGTTTAAACATCGAGCCGTGAGGGGAGCCGCATCGCGCTTCCGCCGGCAGGAAATTAGCATCCGTCAAGACAAACACGAAAGTCCGGCCGGAATGGGGCCTATCCCGACGGCGCTCGCAAGATTGTAGGTTCAAAGAGAACCGGGAAATTGACCGAATTGGTAATGAAGCACTTCTTGTGCGCGCCTTCATGCAAACGCCGAGCGGCTTCCGTTTCGCCGGCCTCGATAGTGACGTTTGGCCGCAAGGTAACCGACTCGAAATGTCCGCCGCCTTCCGTCGATTCGATCAAGCGGCCCTCCGCGCGATCCTCATAGGCGGCGACGGCCACGCGAGCCTCCGCGCAAAGGTGCAGATACCAAAGCATATGGCAAGACGAAATCGCGGCGACGAGCAATTCTTCGGGATTGTATCTCGCCGGGTCGCCGAGGAAGGCCGGGTCGGAAGACATCGGCAACTGGGGTTTCCCCGCAACGCGCAGCACGTGGTCGCGGTCGTAACTCCCATAGGCCGAGGTTCCCCGCCCCCGGTTCCCCGTCCAGGCGATGCTCGCCTCATAGAGGTGGACGCGTCCGCCCATGGGTCAAGCTCCAATCTCAGCCTTCCGGCGTCCAGGCCTCGTAATCGCCGGTCGCCGGAGGCCGCGCATTGGCGGCCAAGGTCGAGCCCGGCGGACGCCAGGCTTGTGGCGTGCCGGTCAAATTCGGCTTATACGGCAATTCCCACGCGCGCGGCGTGTATTCTTCTTGGGTTGGCGGTATATCGACCATGTGATGCAGCCAGCCATACCAGCCAGGCGGGGTCATCGAGCCCTCGCTCTCGCCCGCGTAAATCACCCAGCGCCGCTCAATCCCCAGTGCCTTGTCGATTTTCCGGGTCCGGTAATAGCGGTTGCCGAACTCGTCTTTTCCTACGAATTTGCCGAAGAGCAATGTATGCAACGCCGTATTGAGGGTCTGGCCGTGCCACCAGGAAAAAATCCGATAAATCCATTTCATGGGGTTTCATTTGCCTTCGATTAAATACGGGCCGCCGTACGGAAGAGAGCGCTGCTTGCGCTTCTTGACCCTGGTAAGCGACGCGGCGCGCCGCCACTGCCGGCGTGTCGAGCCTCTGTATATAACCCGTTTCGTCTTGCGCTCGCGGAAGAAATAGCAACTGCGCACTTTCACGGACCTCAAGCCCGGATCGCTGCTTGAAGCCCTTCCGCATCGACGCCCGGTCGAGCGGGAAAGACGCGCGCGTCTCGACGGAGGATACGGTTCCCGCTCCAGGCGCAAGCACAAGCATCATAGAAGTCGTCCGGCGCCGCCCCTTTCGGCGGGTTCGCGTCTAGGAAGGTCGCGGAAAAGCCTTGTCTTGCCAAAAGTGCCGTGCGGCGCTGCATGCCAGGCAGATAAACATGGCCCTTGACTTTCTTCCGCTCGGGTATCGGCTCACCATTGTTCATCAAGGAAAATGAGACCTCGGGATGCACCTCGAAAACCCGCTTACGCAGGGCTAAGTCCTGCCGTAAAATACGATCTATCTGTTGAATACGGGGAAATATCCAATAAGCCTGTATCGAAGGGGATCGCGGCGGATCCGAGGTCTCGCGCGCCACGGCGCAAACATGCGCGTAGCCTTGCTCATGGGCGTATACCGCCCCTCGCGACGGCACCAGAAAGACCGATGCCCGGCGCGGGCCAAGGAATTTTTTTGCATCCCAATCGGGCTCGCGGCCGCCTTTGATCGTGCGATCTGGGAGGCCGATAGGCATATCGACTGCTATAATTGAAACTGGTTGTAGCCCGCTGACAAGGTCCGCGAAGCTCTTGAAAACTTTGACCTCCGCCTGGCTCGGAGCATCCGGCATGAAGGTCACCGCGATCCAGCCGGCCTTGCACCCATCCACGCCCACGATCAATGTCGATTTTCTAATTACCATAATAGATCTGTACGGACTCGGGAAAGGATCTAGGGTGACGCTGATTTGCGTCAATTGTGCGTTGCACCATAAAGGACGCATCGGGGTGCGACCGATCGACAGCCCCGCCCCATCCGGGCTCGCCCGGAAGCACTTTCTTTAACTTTCCACAAGATTGACAGCTCGACATACACGCAACATTTAGTATGTTTGTTGGATTGAGGCCTATAGCCCTAGGTGGAGTCACCAATGCGAATCGAGCGGCGTTACACCAAGCCTGAAAACTCCCCCTACGCGGAAATCGCGTTCCGGACAACGAAAAGCGAAATCCGCAATCCCGACGGATCGATCGTTTTCTCGCAGGATGGCATCGAGGTTCCCGCCGCTTGGAGCCAGGTCGCGGCGGACGTGCTCGCGCAAAAATATTTCCGCCGCGCTGGCGTGCCGGCCCGGTTGAAGCGGATCGAGGAAGCCACGGTTCCCGCCTTCCTTTGGCGCTCCGTGGCGGACGAAGAAGCGCTCGCGGCCTTGCCGAAGTCCGGGCGCGATACGGGCGAGACCTCGGCGCGCCAAGTATTCGACCGTCTTGCCGGCGCCTGGACCTATTGGGGCTGGAAGGGCAAATATTTCGACTCGGAAGCGGATGCGGCCGCCTTCTTCGACGAATTGCGCTTCATGCTGGCGCGTCAGATGGCGGCGCCCAATTCGCCGCAATGGT
>JBOHJT010000291.1:0-4037 GCA_050728715.1 Methylocella sp. | reverse complement strand
CGATCTTCGCCCATTGCCCGTCGTCGAACCAAAACAAATGCGATTCCATCGGTTAGCCCCCAAATCGGTTGACCAACCTCTTGAATCAAAACATGATTAATCAGGTCTTAACCCTAGATGGATTCGCCGACGCGCCGGGCGGTGTACCAGTCCGTTGCCTTGCCAGAATTCACGCGCAGCTTCGGCGCCTGGTTACGCGCATTACCAACCTTGGCAAGCCAGGCGAACAAACCACCCGCACTGGCAGCGGTGAACACCACCGGCGCGGCGCAACAGACCGCTGCAATCACCAAATCAGCGCCAGCCGCAATGAGATTGCGGTCGCGCATGGCGCTCAGCTCTTGGGCGCGGAAGGATAGCCCGCGTTCGTCGTCGCCTTCACGAGCGCATCCAGCTGCGCCTTGCTATCGTCGAAGGTCACCACGGCCGTCTTGTCCTCGGCCGACACCACGACGTTGGTTACGCCCGGCACGGCCTGGAGGCTCGCCTTTACCGTGCGGGGGCAGGCGGCGCAGGTCATATGCTGAACCGCGAGGGTGACCGTCTTCTCGGCGGCGAAAGCGGAAGACGAGGCGGCGAGGCCAAATCCGAAGGCGGCCGTGGCAAGAAATTTCATCATGGGGATTCCTTTCAGGTGTTCAGCAGGAGCGGTGCAATCAGGTCGATGGCAATCGCGTCCCCGACGAGGACCGTCGCCAAAACTAGGCTTGCCTATCCGCCAACCTGGGCTGCATAATTGCAGTCAGTTCTCTTTCCTCCGGCGCCCTCTATTTGAACGATAGCGCTTTGCAATTGTCAGTCAATGACCACCTCGTCTCAGACGCATTGGTTTTGATTAAGTCAATATTTTTAGATGCCAACTTCGAGCCGCCGAACAACGACTGTACCGGCACAACAATAAAGGCAAGCCCGCCCCCTGCCGCATTCGTTTCGTGTTCAGAAGTAGACCAAGTATCGTACACGAGGTCGAAAGAGTACTGATTGGCTTCCGGCCCACCGCTTGGGTTGTTTATGCCAAGCGGAACGACAGCAAAGCCATTGATCTCAAGTTTTGTGCCCTCCGGGATAGTGGTTTCCACGGCACTCGAAACGCCCATGCTCTGCGCAAATCTCGGATCGGGATTCATAAACTGACGATTCCGGTCCCACACCGCCGGCTTGGCCTGTTGTTCATGATTGGATTGGTCCACATAAAGATGCGTTGGGTCGAAATCGAAACTTTTGCTGGATTTTATATTGTCCACGGCTTCGATCTTGAAGATAGCAAAGGCTTGGTCAGACCGTGCTCTCACCGGGCCGGCCGCCGAGTCGTAGCCTTTGCATATGCCGACCTGACGATAGGAAATAGTAATAGGAGCGCCATCGCATCCTGACAAGGCAATCGACCCTGAGATCAACAGTGTGAGGGGAAAGGCATATGTAATCGACGGTCTCATAGTTGTGCCGCTCAGCTCTTCGGGCGGACGGATACGCTGCGGGCGCGGTTCCGCAGGGTGCTCAGTGCGAGGAACAGCAGCCGGATTCTTCTGTTGCTGTTGACGCCACCGGTTCGCCGTTTGCGAGGTCTTTGTAGGCCTTGAAGGCCTTTAAGGCCCACATCTCGCCGACGCACCCGCCCATTGTGGAGGCGACAGCGAGGAATTCGCCGAGTTCGGCTTGGTCAGCGCCGAGCCGAACGGCCTGTTGGACATAGAATTTGAAGCATGGTTCGCAACGGGCCGAGACGGCCCAGAGCGTCGCCGCGAGCGCCTTGTAGCGTGCGGGCACGGCGCCGTCGGCAAAAATTGCGTCCTGTCGCATCTGGTTGATGTGCGGGACAGTGCCCTTGGTGACCTTGCCAAACTCGCCCATGAGGCCGAGCGCGGGATCAATATCGGTATGCTGCATGGTTATCACTCGCTAATTAATGGCAGCCGGAGGGCCTGGCCCCCAGCCGCCTTGGTCAACCGGCACAGACGATCACGTCCCGGCCGGTGAGGGGCCTCCACAGCAAGCCGCGGCCAACATGGCCCCCGCAGGGCCAGAGGCAATGAGCTCGCGGTCCGTCATGGCCACAGCATTCCTTCCGTATAGAGGAAGGAAGGATAGCCCGCCTCGGCCGTCGCCTGGGTGAGGCTTTTTACGTCGGTTTTTGTATCGTCGAAGGTCACGACGGCCGTTTTGGTCTTGTCCGAGACTGCGACATTGGTGACTCCCGGAACAGCCGCGAGGCTTTCCTTCACGACATGCGGACAGGCCGCGCAATACCAATTCCGCACCGCGAGCGTCACAGTCGTCTCGCCCGCAATGGCGGGCGCGGCGAGCACGCCGAGCGCGAGAGACATGATGAGCATTTTGGTCATGGGCCGGTCTTTCACGATTTGAGGATCAGCGGTGCAAGGAGGTCGAAGGCCAGCGCCCCTGCAACGAGGACCGTCGCCAGAATGAGACCATACATCACCAAGCGGTTGGGCAAAGGCTTGGCGCAGGCCGCGCCTTCCGCGCACGCGCCCTTGCGAGGCCGGTAAACCAGCCAGTAACCATAACCGAGGCAGGCGAGCGTCGCCGCGATGAAATAGGGCTGATAGGGAGCAAGCGCCGTGAGGTTGCCGATCCACGCGCCGCCGATGCCGAGGCTGAACAGCACCAAGGGCGCGATGCAGCAGGATGATGCCGCGATTGCCCCGAGAATGCCGCCGAGCGCGGTGAGCCGCATAGCCGTCGCGCCCGGGGCCGTTGCCTGACGCGGCGGAGCAATCCCTATCGCCGGGTCATCGTGTTGAATGTTCATCATCGCTTCCTCGATTTATGGGATCATGATAAGGTCTGTAGTTACTACGGGGTCAAGCAAGTAAGGATCACAAACATGCGACCGCTGACGATCGCCAAGCTCGCCGGGGCTTCGGGGGTCAAACTGGAGACGGTGCGATATTATGAGCGCATCGCCCTGATGCCGAAGCCTTCCCGGACCGCGAGCAATTACCGGAGCTACGGGCCGGAGCATGTCGAACAGCTGTCCTTCATCCGCCGCGCGCGCGAGGTCGGCTTTTCCATCGGCGAGATCAAGGAATTGCTCGCTCTCGGCGAACCGGGCCAGGCACCTTGCGCCGAGGTGCAAAAGCTGGCGACGGTCCATCTGGGCGAGGTCCGCGCCAAGATCGCCGCTCTTCGCACGCTGGAGGCTATTCTCGCCGGCGCCCTGGAGCGCTGTCTCGCGGGATCCGCGCCCGCCTGTCCGGTGCTCGATATGCTCGCGTCTCCGCGGCCATCGTGAAGGCGCCAACGATGTTGCCAATCAAGATAGAGTCTCATGTGTGGATGGCCTCCGGCTTGCAAGGATTTTTTGCGTGCGGCCGACGACGCGCCAAAACGGGCCCGCCGACGAGGGTCGGCTCAGGGTTTGCCCGGCACAAGGAGAATGACCACGATGATTAAAGTCGTTCCGGCGAGACCGGAAGGGCCATAGCCCCACGATGCGCTGTGAAGCCACGAGGGAAAAACGCTAAGCACAATTAGATTTCGGCCAAATATCATCCCGCACTAATAAGTACAATGTTGCTCCGTGCGGCGGACCAATAATTGGGGAGGAAATACACCTGTGATTGGGATTGGCCGCTTGGCGGCAACCTTGATCTTGGGAATTGTGCTGCCGGGAGCGCGGGCGGAGGCCCAGAATTCCAGCCTCATGGATATGAACATGGACATGGGCTGCATGCTGATGGCCGGCACGCACGAGATGCAAGTGTCGGTCTATCAATCCGGCGCAACGGATGATTCGTGCAAAGACATCCCGTCTCCGGGACCCTCCTTGATTACGCTTAGCTCGGCTTCGAAAGAACTCAGGGACATGACGACGGAGGTTCGCATCGTGAGGGACACCGGAGCCGCAACGCCAGCGAGCGGAAGTCTCGATCGGGTCACGCTGGCCTATCTGCCGCCGAAAAACTATCCAAGGGGGGTCATCACCCTTCCGGCCAATTTCGATAAGCCGGGTAAATACGCGGTCCTCGTGACGGTAAGGGACGCCCAGGGTATGGCCATGTCCGGCCGCCTCGGCC
>JBOHJT010000290.1:0-4057 GCA_050728715.1 Methylocella sp. | reverse complement strand
AGCCGAGCATCTTGCAAGCCTGGCTCACATCGCCGAGCTGCTTGGCAAGCTCCAGCAAACCCACCTTGCCTTTGATAATCTTCTGATCTTTCGTCATCGTCGGTGTCCTCATAAAACGCCGAGGCCGGGCTCTCCGCAATCCCGACCAGCTCCGCGCCCGGCCTCGGCTCTCGCTTCGGCCTTATGCCACCAAATGTCCGACCAAATATCAACTATTACACCTTACGCGGCGGGGCCGTTCGCTCGCCCCGGACTCGTCGATGAAGACGATGGTTCGGCCTTCTCTCGCGCAGTTTTTTAGCGCCGGCCAGCGCTTCTTTTTCCAATGCCGGATGGCGGCCTCGTCACGCTGAGGCGCGACCGCTTGGCCGCTGGCAAGAGAAGTTCAGTCCCTTGAGCAGCCGCCACGCGCCTGACTCCGAATACCACTTGCCGCTGATCTTCGCGATGAGCGAAGCAATCGCGGTAACCGATTGCGGAGAGGTGCCCACGCGCGCCAGCGTCCACGGGACCGGTGGCATATCCCTGCGCCAAGGCGCGGGCTTCCAGTGCTTCGGCCAATTGCTTCTTCCCGGCGCCGGTCAGCCGCGGCGGGCGCCCGGTGCGCGGCGCCTTGCGCAACGCGCCACGCCCGTTCGCCGCAAGCGCTCGCCCCCAGCGACAGAAGGAGGTGCGGCTAACTTTGAGCCGGCGCGCTACCTCCGGCGGCCTAACGCGACGTTGCAACAAACGCGCGCCCTCTCATCGCCGCGCTTCCAGTCCCACACGGTCTCGCGCCTTGCTCATGCGTGCATCCATGTATTGAAAAACCTGCGGCATGGATGCGGGAATGGTTACTCAGTTTGTCAAGGGTCAATAGGAGCTCTCGAGCTTATACCTCCGGCCTCGCACGTGATCATGCGTTCCGCCGCGGCGGGCGCCGTCCTTCGGCGGGCTCCCGAGGCGCGGCGCATCTCTGCCTCTTGCAGGCGACAGGGCCGCCAAAAAGGGCTGGCGCCACGTTCGTGGCGAAGGCGTCCATGCGCGAACCGCCCTCTCCACGGTCGCGCTCCTGACGAACGGCGCCTCGGCAAAATCCAACTCACGAACGAACCCGCGCGACGGGCAGCGACTCGCTGCTTAGGCCTCGCCGCGATGCGCCTTTTCCCGAGCGGCCACTTTCATGATTTCCTCGACCGCTGCCGCGAGAAGTTCATCCATCTTCCTGCGTATTTCGTGGTCCGGTATATCGACGCCGGCGCGGTCGAAGCCGGAGCGTATGGTTTTGAGAATCTGGCCCGCGCTGTCTTTCTCGATTTCGGTAGCGACGAGGCGGTTTGCGAAATCTTCCGCCGCCACGCCGGACTTGCCGAGTTTCCCGGCGGCCCAAAGTCCGAGCCTTTTGTTGCGCCGCGCCTTCGCCTTGAATTTCAGTGCTTCGTCATGGGCGAGTTTCGCTTCGAAAGCATGCTCACGCTCGTCGAAAGTCGTCATGATACTCCTCATGGCACGGTTGCATCTCCGCATTTAGGTGGCAGCTTCAATAATTGCAATGTCTTGCGAAAGCACTATGTCTGACACAGCGACGTTGCAGCTCGATTTCTTCCTATATCCCGTTACGAATCTCTGCTAAAGATCAGATCTCCGTTTCGACAGGGAGGAATCGATCCTACGAAAATCTCGATTTGCCCGCCGGGCGTCGTGTTAGCTTGGCATTGTAGGGATATCCGCTTTCGGATAGGTTGGGTTTGGTCAGCTTGCTCCAGGACCGGAAGTAGCTCGGCCCCCTCGATCCGCGGCGACAAATAAGCGCATAGCCTACGTCCCCCGCTTTTGGCGCCCAGTGCTACGGCGCGTCCGGATGTGGGACATGGGACGTTCAAAGGAGCCACGGCCACCCATGGATCATCTCAAGCCACGGTTAATCCCAATGAATCGCCGCCGCCGCATTTACGAAGGCAAGGCAAAGGTCCTCTATGAGGGTCCCGAACCGGGTACGCTCATCCAGCACTTCAAGGATGACGCGACCGCGTTTAACGCCAAGAAGCACGAGGTAATCGACGGAAAAGGGGTGCTCAACAACCGGATCTCGGAATTCGTTTTCCAAAATCTCAACGACATCGGCGTGCCAACCCATTTCATCCGCCGTCTCAACATGCGCGAGCAATTGATTCGGGAAGTGGAAATCGTCCCTCTCGAAGTGGTTGTCCGCAATGTCGCGGCGGGGTCGCTTTCGACTCGGCTTGGGATCGAGGAAGGCACCCAATTGCCGCGCTCGATCATCGAATTCTACTACAAGAACGACGAGCTCAACGACCCGATGGTCTCCGAGGAGCATATCACGGCGTTCGGCTGGGCGAGCCCTCAAGAAATCGACGACATCATGTCGCTCGCGATTCGTGTCAACGATTTCCTATCCGGGCTTTTCCTTGGCGTCGGCATAAGGCTTGTCGATTTTAAGATGGAATGCGGCCGGCTTTGGGAAGGCGAAATGATGCGGATCGTCGTCGCCGACGAGATTTCCCCGGATTCCTGCCGCCTGTGGGACATCAAATCGAACGACAAGCTCGACAAGGACCGTTTCCGGCGCGATCTCGGCGGGCTGGTCGAGGCGTATACCGAAGTCGCGCGGCGGCTCGGGATCTTGCAGGAAAACGAGCAGCCCCGCGCCAACGGACCGAAGCTCGTCCAGTGATCAAAAGCAACGGCCGGGCTGCCGGGCCGCCGGGCATGCGGCGGTCCGGCAGGCGGACGGCTCTTCCGCTTTTTTCCAACGGCCCCGGTATAAAGTCTCGCCTTCCGTGCCGTGGTTTCGGCCATCCGTCCTTGTGGCACCGGTATCATCATGCCGCGATCCTGCCCAAGCCATTGACCAGAGACCGAAACGATGAAAGCGCGGGTGATCGTCACTCTCAAGGACGGTATTTTGGATCCGCAAGGCAAGGCCATCGAGGGCGCGCTCAAATCGCTCGGCATCGAAGGTATCGACAGCCTGCGGCAGGGAAAAATATTCGAGATCGAACTTGCCACGAACGATCCAACAACGGCGGAAGGATTGCTGCGCGAAGCTTGCTCGAAATTACTCGCCAACCAGGTCGTTGAAAATTTCCAGGTGGAAATCTTCTAAAATTACGCTAGCGGCAGGTTACCCGCGCAAGCAGACAAGAGCGAGGAAAATATAGTCGGCATATGAGAGCCGCCGTCATTCTCTTCCCCGGCTCCAACCGCGAGCAAGACGCGCTCCGCGCCGTGGAAAAAATCGCCAAAGCTAAACCTTCCATAGTCTGGCATGGCGAACGTGCCCTGCCCGCCGGCACCGACCTTGTCGTGCTTCCGGGCGGCTTTTCCTACGGCGATTATCTGCGCTGCGGCGCCATCGCCGCGCGGGCGCCGATCATGGACGCCGTGCGCGCTCATGCCGAGCGAGGCGGTCTCGTTTTAGGCATCTGCAACGGCTTCCAGATCCTAGTTGAAGCCGGGCTATTGCCCGGCGTGTTGATGCGCAACGCCAATTTGCGCTTTATTTGCCGGATGCAGCATTTGACCGTTGAGCGGGTCGATACGCCTTTTACCTCCCGCTATGCCAAAGGCCAGATCATCAAAGTGGCGATCGCGCATGGCGAGGGAAACTACGCCGCCGATGCGGAGACGATCGCGCGCGTTGAGCGCGAGAGCCGGGTCGCCTTCCGCTATTGCGACGCACGCGGCGGCAGGGAAGGCAACGCCAATCCCAACGGCTCGCTCAATGACATAGCTGGAATCTACTCGGAGAGATTCAATGTTCTTGGCTTGATGCCGCATCCGGAAAACCTCATCGATCCGCTCGTCGGCGGGACCGATGGTTCGGGCTTGTTTGAGAGCGTAACAACCAGCTGGCGTTATGGGCCCGAAAGTGGCCCGTCATCCGATATGCAACGCGACGAGGGTTAGGCCGGTCGGCCGGTGGTGTCGTAAAGGTTCAGCAAAATCGCCGCGGCGGCGGTCATGGCATGCGGGTGATGTTTGAAGTCGCCCACCCCGTGGAAGGGTGCGCGCCATGACCAAGCGGGAAGGCAAGGCCGGGACCATCGATCTCAAG
>JBOHJT010000289.1:0-4063 GCA_050728715.1 Methylocella sp. | reverse complement strand
GCTAGGCGCCAAGCGCGCTGGGTTCGAAGGCGCGGGCGGGGACGCCACCGGCGCATTTTGCGCGATGACGGGCGCGGCTTTTCCGGCCGCATGAGTTCCTTTCCTTCCCGATGAAATCGCGTATCCCAAAACTCCGAGCGTAATCAGCAGACAGGCGCCCGGAATGGCCAACCGGCCGAGCCCGGGAGTGACGCCGCCGGTTTCCATTCTGCTCGGCGGAATTTGCACTGCTCCAGGCTGCCTAGTTTCGTCGGCGTGGAAAGATGAAAGCGGGATGGCCAAGTCGAGAAAACCGCCTTGTGCCAGCTGGCCAATGATTTTGGGTATTGCATAGCCCAAAATCGTTCTCGCGAAGCGTTGGCTTACACCCGCTTTATCGGCAATCTCGCTAACAACGCCGGAGCCTAGCGTCTCCTCTACCTCTTGCCCCGAAAGCGGCACGCCATCGGTTCCTCCTAACCAGGAAGCAACCTCGGCGGTGAAACCCGCAGCCTTGAACCTATCCAGGAAGCCGCCAACACCGCCCGGCGCTCCAGCGATCAGGTCCAGGGTCTCTTGAACTAGCGAACGGCCCTTGGGTCCGAGATGGTATCGCGCGCCGATTTCTTGAATGAGCTTGTCAAAAGTATCAAGCTTGTCAAAAGTCGCCATCTTACCACCTCCCTTTTTCGCAGCCGCCATCATACCTCGTCTCCTTCTCGAAAAATGCCGGCCGGCCCCGCGCGTCTCGCGAGAGGACTCCGGTCCCTCCTGACTAACGGATAACCGCGGCTGCGGCGAAAATTGCCCGACACGCACGCCATTCTATACAACTGCTTGCGGTTACGCATAGAGCCAGAAGGTTTGATTTCGCTATCGGCGGTTCAAACTCCAGTTTTCCCCCGCGATCTTCAACGCTCATTCCGGCTTGCGCGACAAACGATCGCCGTTCGAAATCCGCGGCCAGCGCCGTCCCATGGACACTACCCCAATCCAAGCATCATCTCTCGTGTTGGGCCGTTTCGTGGGAGTTCCCGATCGCCACGCCGCGGCCGGGCCGCCACCGCGGGAGCGCGCAACACGTGGCGCCAAAGCCGCACAAATTGTTTTTCTGAACGTCATCCACAATTTCCTGCGAGGCCGGGCTTTTGCACCAGCGTCCGAATGCTATTCTAGCAGCGATTCGAACATTGGTATGTGGTTAGTCTGCGTGCCGGGTGAGAAACTTGTTCCGGCCGCGCGCGCGATTTCGGGGGGTTGATCCTTGGACGGCAAGAATTTAGCCTCGCGCCGGTTCGATTTCGACGCCACCCCTGAGCTGTCGGCTATCGAAGCTGTTGACCTTGTTGAAATATCCGGACGAGTCAAATGGTTCGATGTCGCAAAAGGGTACGGCTTTATCGTGCCAGACAATGGCGCCGCCGACGTTCTTTTGCACATCACCACTTTGCGCAAGGACGGCTTTGGCGTCGCTTATGAGGGAACCCGCGTCATCTGCGAGGCGGTGCGCCGGGTGAAGGGATTGCAGGTTTTAAAAATTATCTCGATGGATGGACCAAGCGTCGTACATCGATCCGAGTGGCGGCCGCCGCACACCCGTGTCGAGGTGGCGCCGGCGGGCGGGTTTCAAATCGCCATCGTCAAATGGTTCAACCGCCAGCGCGGATTTGGCTTTTTGACCCAAGGAGAGGGTATGCAAGATATTTTTGTCCATATGGAAACCCTGCGCCGTTACGGGATTGCGGAGTTGCGGCCGGGAGAGAGCCTCCTCGTGCGTTTCGGCGACGGCCCGAAGGGACTCATGGCAGCCGAAGTGCGGCCGTTCGACGCGGCCTTGCCAATGCCGCATTGAGGTGGCATCCGTTCATGCGGCCGTTTGTGGATCGGCCGCGGCCAAGTTCCATGCGGCCGCAAGCCGGCGAGCGCTTCGATAGAACGGCTTTGGCGAGGGTCCGACGCGGTGCGGCATGCCTAGAACCTTGCTGCTTCGAGTTGATTTGCGCATGGTCGTTTTCAAATTGTTTCCTTGTGCGAGCCGATCCAAAAAATCCGCACCTTTTTCCGATCAAGCGCTAACCGCCCGCCCCGCCAGTTTAGCGAGCGAGGTTTTGGCCTTCCTTGGACTGTGCGCGAGCTTGGTTTTTCTTTGCGCCGCTCCGGCGGCGCTCGCCATGGACGCGCCGCCGCCGCAAGGCAACCTCGAGAGGCTTGAGATCGTCACCGCCAGCGGAACCCATGAATTTTCCGTGGAAGTCATGCGGAACGGACCGCAACTCGAACGCGGTCTCATGTTCCGCCGATTTCTTCCGCAAGACCGTGGCATGTTGTTCGACTTCGCGACCGAGCGGCCGGTGATGATGTGGATGAAAAATACCTATTTGCCCCTCGACATGATCTTCATTGGCCGCACCGGCAAGGTGGTCGGGCTCGCCGAAAATACCGAGCCATTGTCGGAAAAAATTATCCCCTCGGGTGCTCCCGCCTCTGGCGTTCTCGAGGTCAATGCCGGGACGGCGGCCCGTATCGGCTTGCGGATCGGCGACAGCGTCCGCCATTCTCTGTTCGACAAGTGACGGGACCCGGTCATTCATGATTGGGTTGCCGCCCTTGTTCGCGGTGCGGCCGCATGATAGCGAATGCACGGCAACGGGGCAGGGGTCTCCATGCGGGGCATAGCGCAGTCTGGTAGCGCGGAAGTTTTGGGTACTTCAGGTCGCAGGTTCGAATCCTGCTGCCCCGACCAAGGTCACGCGGCCTGCCTCTCGACTGCTAGCCAACGTCGCAGTAACACCGCCTTGAGCGTTTCCCGATCGTGGAATAACGTGATCGACAAGGAACCGCTGAGAATCAAAGCGTTGGAGCATGTCCTGATCGACAAGGCCGAGCAACCTTTTCGGGAGATGCCCTAATTCCTCCTAAACGCCAACCCGCATCGAGACTAGAGCGATTGAAATGACCGCACGGATTTACCGCCCTTCCAGGACCGCGACCCAGTCGGGCTCTGCCAGGGCCAAGCTTTGGATTTTGGAATTCGAACCCGCCGCGGCGCGCGAAATCGACCCGCTGATGGGCTGGACGAGTTCGGGCGATATGAAGAGCCAGGTGCGGTTGAATTTCGCGACCAAGGAAGAAGCCATTGCCTATGCTGAAAAAAACGGCTTGAGCTACCAGGTCGAGGACTCAAAGCCAGCGCCCCGGAATATCCAAAGCTATTCCGATAATTTCAAATCGACCCGTCGCAATCTTTGGACCCATTGACCTGGCCTGACCTGTCATATCTAACCTGAGGATATAGCCGTAAGCTAATGTTTTCTAAGTTAAAATAACGCGAACGAATTCACCGTTTTGGCGTAAGGCACGGCGGGCCCCGTAGCTCAGCTGGATAGAGCAGCCGCCTTCTAAGCGGCAGGTCGCAGGTTCGAGCCCTGCCGGGGTCGCCAAGAACATGGGATGAAGACCAAAGGCCGGGTCTCGCGAGGGCGAGCCGGGGACAGGTTCCGATGGGGGCGATCACCAACCAGGTCACCAGCGGGATTTTGTTTCCAGTGAGCACCGTCATGCGCGCGCTCCCTGCCATCCTATCCTTCATGGCGCGCGGATCGCCGCACCGGCGTCGATCGCGTGGTGAATACAAGTTGGAGCGAAACTCGATCCGACTGGCGTGTAGCCGCGATCGGACGATGCTTGGCCATCTGTGCTGCGAAGAAAATCGCCAAAGCGGCTCGCTTTCAGGAATTTCGATCTGCTGGTTCTTGGAAGGTTGGCTGGTCAATGACCGCTTTCGGCGTCTATGCGGCGCGCACCGGCAAAGGAGTCATCTCGGACAAATTCAATGACGGACGCCTTCGACGAACAGGGTTTGACCCGGGCAAGGAGGGCGCTGGCTCGATGGAGGGCAGCTTTGCCAAACGCCGCAAGGTCGGCGGGTCCGGCGCTGCTCTTTGGCCTACGGCTCTGGGCTTCAGTCTGTCTCGCGCTTTACGTCGCCTTCTGGCTCGAGCTCGACAACGCGTACTGGGCCGGCCTCACCGCCGCGATTGTCTGTCAGCCCCAGCTTGGTGCTTCGTTGCGCAAGGGGTGGTAC
>JBOHJT010000288.1:0-4146 GCA_050728715.1 Methylocella sp. | reverse complement strand
GGCCGGTCGGCAGGAAACTCTTCGAAGCAGGATTTGGACTCACAAGAGCAGGTGGCGGCGATTAAGAAATCCGAGCAGGAAATATCCACCGGATCGGCTTTGGGCCCAACCGGCGCCATTGTCCCGCGCGTCCTCGCGAAGCGAGCGGCGCCTGGCGGCCGATCGCATGCCGCCGGCAAGGGCTCGGACAAGCCTTTTGCCGCGAAGATCACGGCGAAGGCGCTTGACTCCCAGACCCCGCCGTCCATCGAGAGCAGGCCAGGCGCGCGGGCGTCCGCGCGCCTTGACGCCGCCCAAACGAACATGGTGGAAGCAAAGCCTGGCGAGAAATCTTTCCCCCCGGCGCATAAGCCAGCTAAGGCCGCGACCCCTCAGCGGCAACTGTTCAAGCCGCATGAGTATGTGGTCTATCCGGCCCACGGCGTCGGCCAGATCGTAGCCATCGAGGAACAAGAAGTCGCTGGCTTCAAACTCGAGCTTTTTGTGGTCAGATTCGTCAGGGACAAGATGATCCTCAAGGTGCCAACGCCGAAGGCTGCCAGTGTCGGAATGCGCAGGCTCGCCGATGCTCCCGCAATTAAGGCGGCATTGGACACTTTGACGGGCCGGGCCCGCGTCAAGCGGACCATGTGGTCGCGCCGGGCGCAAGAATATGAAGCCAAGATCAACTCCGGCGATTTAAAGGCGATCGCCGAAGTGGTGCGCGATCTCTACCGCTCCGATACGCAGCCCGAGCAATCCTACTCCGAACGGCAGCTCTACGAGACCGCGCTCGATCGCATGGCGCGCGAAATCCTTGTCGTCCAAAAGCTGACCGAAACAGAGTCGTTGAAAGTGATCGAAACGCAACTGCAAAAAGGCCCGCGCCGTGGCAAGACCGAAGAAAGCGAGGCCGAGGAAGCCGATATCGAGCAAGCGGCCTGAAAGCCCTTTCGCCAAGGACGAAAGCCCGGCGGCTTGGCCGGGCTTTTTGTTTCGAGGCGCCTCTCGGGACGGACCGGACTAGCGCGAATCCCGTTTAGGTGGACCCATATCGGGCAGCTTGGAAATAATTGAAGCATTCGTTGGAAGAAAAGTCAGCGCGAGCAAATCGTATCGCATCCCAGCGCGGGTCGACGGTTCGGCGCGCCATTTTGCGCAACGTGTTTCCGAGCGAAGCCGGCTTCAGGTTCGAGCAGGCGCGGCTTGGGGAAAAAACCGGCGGAGAGTTAGCGAAAACCTCCCGAGCCCGGCGAAGGGTCGATAGGGTCGAGGCCAGGGCGGTAGGCAGGCAAGAAACACGGCGCCGCCCCGGCGGCCGCGCTGGCCTTGCGAACGCCCGCGCCTTGATGGGAGCCGGGATTGTCTATCACCACGATATCGCCGGGCGACAAGGCCGGCACGAGAAGCGGCGTTCGGGCCGGGGCACCTTCGCTTCCTTCGCCAGGATTCCTGGCAACGCATCGAGCCGTTCGCCTAGCTTTTGCCCCGGCTTTACGCCACGCTCGCACCTGAACTCGGTTTGATGACCGCGGATCACCTTGCGCACCGTGGCGCGCGATACAAAAAGAGTCCGCGCGATCTTGTTGACCGGCCATTGCCGTTCGAAACAAGCCCGCCGGATTTGGCCAATCATGTCCCCGCGAAGCATTCCCCGATATCCCTTCGAAAGCTTAAAGAGAGGGACACTGATAGCCGGTAAGAATGGGGCCCGCGATTGGACGCGAAAATCGCCCCTCTCGGGGTCATTATGACGCGCGAATTTACAGCTTACCTGCAATGTGGATTAGCGCCACGATCCGCGGGGTATTATCGGTTTGGCTGGGGTTTACTCCCTTTAGCAGGGCCACTCTGCTGACTCCGAAGAGCGCCGTCTTCTATCCAATTGGCCCGCCAGCCGGTCGCGTGGTTTCGACTACGAGCGTCCGCGCCTTCGCCGAGTAATGCGAGGCATTGCTCCTGCCCGCGCAAGCTTCGCGCGCGAACATGATGAGATGATGCGCGCAGAGGCAGACGCTCAAGACCGGCTCGATCTGACCGCGCGCCAGGCGGCGCAGAGTGAATTTCCAGAATGTGCGACGATAGTCGCCGCGCACGCCAACGATCCAAAGAATCCGGGCGAGGATCGTCAGACCCTTGGCAATGTTGCGCGGCGAATATCGTTGCCGGCTTTTCGGCCGCTTGATGCGATTCGGCCGCGTCGCGCGCATCTGGTGTTCGTAGCGGGCGAACAAGATATCCGGCCGGTAGGCCTTGGCCATGCATGTCCGCCACATGACAAGCACGTCATCGTAAGGCAGCTTGAATTCCACATTCGACTCGCGATCCAGATCCTCGTCGCGGAGCAGCCGGTTTTCTTGGTTTAGCCGCTCCCACAGCGGCGTGCGCGGCAGCGCCTGCAACAGATTGATCGTCGCCATCGGAATCTTGGATTGCTCCAGAAAATCGACAATCCGCGCCCCTGTTTCCTCGGTATCGGTGTCGAGGCCGAGAATGATCCCCGAAACAACCTCCATCCCGTGCCGGTTGATGGTCCTCACGGCGTCAAGGATCGGCATCATCATGTTATGCGCCTTGTCGATGGCTTTCAGGGCCTCGGGCTCGGGCGTCTCGATCCCGCAGAAAATCGTGTCGAACGCGGCCTCGCGCATTAAGGCCAGGATTTCCGGCGAACGGCCGATATTGAGCGTCGCCTCGCAAGAGAGGCTGACGGCATAGCCATTGCGTTTTTGCCATTGAACAAGATGAGGCAGGAGATCGCGCAGCGCGCGCCGGTTCGCCACGAAATTATCGTCGACGAAATAGATCGAGCCGTTGACGCCGCAAGCCAAAAGCTTGTCGAGTTCCAACACGACCTGGTCCGGTGTTTTAAGGCGCGGAACCCGGCCGTAGAGGCCCGGAATATCGCAGAATTCGCACCTATAGGGACAGCCGCTCGAGAACTGAACGCTGCCGAGAAAATAGCGCCCGATCTCGGCGAGCTCATAGGCGGGCGCCGGGAAATCGCAAAGGTCGCGGCGAGACTTGGTTGTCAGCACGATCTGTTCGCGCGGGCGCGAAACGTCGCGGCCGAGAATGCCGATCAATGCGCCGGTCGCATCGCCGAGTTCGCCAATATGGAGATAGTCGAACCCCGGATAGAACTCGGGACAAGCCGACACCGAAGGGCCGCCGAGCACCGCCACCTTGCCACACGCGTGCGCCCTTTGGCATATGTCCTCCATCCGGCGGCGCTGGATGTGCATTCCGCTGACGAAGACCGCATCGGCCCAGGCGAAATCGCCGGCACTCGCCGGGCGCATGTTTTCGTCGACAAAGCGTACTTTCCAGGTCTTTGGAAGCACCGCCGCGATAACCAGCAGGCCTTGCGGCGGCATGAATGCCCGTACCCCACCGGTCAGCGGATAGGCGTATTCAAAGGTGCCGAACGAAGGGGCGTAGCGCGGAAACACGCAGAGGATTTTCCGCGCGCTTCCTTCTCGCGCATTGATGTCGCGGCGGTCCTTATTCTCGACGTCTTGAGACATGCCCCGCATGAAGAGCCCCATCCGCGGACGGCTGGCTTGACCGCTAGTTAAGCCGCGGAAGCGTTCTTGCGCAAGGTACCGGCTCCGGGAAAGATGTAAAGCAAGCCACGCGGGGGGAGCCGCGGCCAGGTAACCGCCCGCCTGCTCAGCTCGACTTTCCACGGCTGGCGTGGACGTTCGGGTTTTTTGTCGCGGGACCGCACTATGCCGGCGAAGGATTTTGCGTATGTGGACAATTCTTGGAATAGCGCAAGAAAACAGTGGCTTTTGCCCTCACGCCGCATTCGGCGCCAGCCCATTTCATCGCCATCCTCCGGTCTAAAATCAAGGGATTACGAAAGACCCGACACCCCTGGAGGGCGCGCTTCGCCCGGCTGCCCCGCGGCAGCGCGCCAGCACTTTTCCTCGCGTATAAGGTTGTGCTAGAGTAGGCGCGTCTAGCTTTTCCGGCTTCTTGCCATTTCAGATCACGCCCATGTACAGCACCGTCACGCACGACATCCAGATCACGGTTCTTCCAGAATTCGTGCCCGAGCGTTCCGACGCCGACGAGGCCTCGTTCTGGTGGGCCTACACCGTTGAAATCGCCAACCAGGGCAATATGACCGTGCAGCTCACCGCCCGCCACTGGAAGATCACC
>JBOHJT010000287.1:0-4189 GCA_050728715.1 Methylocella sp. | reverse complement strand
TGGCCGGCGAAATTATAGGGGCCAAGGCCGCGACGCAAGGCTTCGAGCGTCGCAAAGGGCTCACGTTCAAGATGAAGGGCATCACCGGCTCTTCTTTGACGAGACCAAGAGCCAAAAGGGCTTTCGATCATATAGGACTGATCGTCTTCGGCGATCGCCGGGAACGGGACAACGTCCCAAAACTCTTGTTCGAGCACATGGCCGGCGAGATTGTCTTCGTGCAGACGTTGCATGATGAGGATGATGCAGCCTGCCTTTTCGTCGTTGAGGCGGCTGCAGAGAACCGTAGCATACCAATTGTTGCAGGTAGCACGTCGCGCATCGGAGAGCGCCGCGCCGGGTTTTAACGGACCGTCAATGACGATGAAATCCGCGCCGCGCCCGGCCGGCACGCCGGAGACGGAGGCTGCGAGCCGCGACCCTCCCATGGTCGTGACAAATTCTCCGGCGGCTCCCCATTTTGGGGCGATCGCCGAGGTGAAGCGAATGCGTTCGCCTCCCGCCCCTTCCACAGGCTCGGGAGGCGCGCGACCGCGCGCCTTCGGCTTTTTGCTTTTTGACCGGGCCGATCCCGGTCTGGATCTGGCGAACCGCCGTGGCGAACGACGGCGGCCGCCCGGACGAGAGAGCGGGGTTCGCGGCAAGACCCAAATCGAATTCGACCGCAACCGCCCGTGCAATCAACCGCCGCGCCCCAGAGCACAGGATTTCGCCGCGCGGATCATCGCTTTCGTCTTTCTGCCGGAGAGGAACGCCTCTTTTCTCATTCATGGCGAAAAGCTCCTTCTTGGGGATTTTGGCGGTTTGGCCGCCAACCCCGTTACGCCGCCTACTCCCCCCGTCACCCAGTTTCCCGCATAGCTCCCAAATCTGGTGGCAGCCGATTCATACCGAGGTTCTGGTAGAAATCCGCGAAACTCATGCCAGGTGGTTCGAGAAGCTGTTCGCTAGCTCGCCGCCTTCGCCCCTCGACGAACCGCTGTCGAATTTTATCCGTAAAATCCGGTATGAATGGGTTTCGAAGCTGTCCCGCGTGACCAATGCCCCCAGCCAAAATGCCGTGTGACGGCAGCGCGTGACCAGCGGTCAAGGCCACGCACGTAGGGCTTATTTCCTCGATCGTCGCGCCTGGATGCTCGAATTCAAGCGTGAGAAATGGCGCGCGGAACATCCGATCAGATGCGACGACGATAGCTTTCCACTTAGCGCAATTCGCCGCAACGCAGGCCGTCATTATGATTTGTTGCCTCATCTCCTCTTTGCCGCGAGCACAGCTATTTCATGCCAACGTTCAGCCGTTAAGCTTGTGGCACGCGCCTTGCCGCCCTTCAGTCCACCCTGTCGCGCGAATTGTACCGCCCGGCTACCCTTCATTGGCGCGGGCTCCTGAACCTCTCCGACCGATAGATCGACAATCAGTTGCCTAGTGGATCGGCTCTAACTTTTCTTTCCCCCGTTTGACAGCAGCGAGGACGCGTTTGGCGTCAGCGGTCCAGACGAAGGGTTTGGGATCGGAGTTGGTTTCTTCGACGAACCGGTTGATTGCAGCCTGAAGGCCGGCAACCGGCCGGAACACTCCACGCTTGAGGCGCCGTCTTGTGAGTTTGGCGAAGAAGCCTTCGACGGCATTGAGCCAGGACGCCGAGGTAGGCGTGAAGTGAAATGTCCAGCGGGGATGCCGGGCCAGCCATTTTTGTACCTTGGGATGTTTGTGGGTCGCGTAGTTGTCGACGACGGCGTGGATCGCCATTCGCACCGGCACCTGCGCCTCGGCGGTGTCGAGGAAGCGGATGAACTCCTGGTGCCGGTGGCCCTGCATGTTGCGGCCGATGACGGTGCCGTCGCGCACATTGAGGGCGGCAAACAGCGTCGTTGTGCCATGGCGTTTGTAGGCGTGGGTCATCGTCCCAGCGCGGCCCTTTTTCATCGGCAGACCGGGCTGGGTGCGGTCGAGCGCCGGGATTTGGCTCTTCTCATCTACCGCGAGGACGACGGCGTGGGCGGGAGGATCGACATAGAGACCGACGATGTCCCTGAGCTTATCGACAAACTCCGGGTCCTTCGACAGTTTGAACGTCCGGATACGGTGCGGCGCGAGTTGGTGAGCTTCCAGGATGCGTTGCACCGAACGCAGGCTCACTCCGGCCGCCTTGGCAAGTTCCCGGCCCGTCCAGTGGGTGCTCTCGCCCGGCGGCGGCCCCAAGGCCAGATCGACCACCCGCGGAACGGTGGTGGGCGGCAGCGGGGGCTTACCAGGCTTGCGCGTCTTGTCGCGCAACAGCCCTTCGACGCCCTCCGCCATGAACCGCGCCTGCCAGGTCCACACCACCGGCTTCGATTTACCGGACAAGCGCATGATCTCGGCAGTGCCGCAGCCGTCGGCGGTGGCAAGGATAACCTTGGCGCGCCACACGTGCTTCCGTGGTGCGCTGCGATCCGCGACGATCGCCTCAAGCCGGAGGCGATCTGCTCGCGTGACGTTGACGACAATTCCTGCTCTCATAATGAGAGCTTGGACTGCTTCGGCCGATTTGGGAATCGTCCGAATGAATCAGTCCACTAGCATGTAGATAGGCCCTTGCTTCACAAAGAGAAGAAACCCTGCGCCGTGGCTAAGGCTGTTCATATCTGCCGCCACATCATCAATTTGAAAGGATGTTTCGTCCGGAAGTTTCGGAACATCGCCTGGCACTGAAAAACGTGTGCAAAAGCCAATTCCGGTCATTTCTCGTTCTGTTACGCGCAGAGCGCAAATTTGTTTTTGCAAAATTCGATTCCTCTAATTTCTCCCGAAAGGAGCTTTTCAAGAACCGCGTGTTCAAGCGGAGTTAACGTGTCCATGGGATATATACCGTTCCGATGTTAACAATTCCGTTGTCAACGTTACATTTTATAGTTACCATGTGTCCAACAACATTAACTTGTATTTTGAATTGACCAGTTATTCCTTGCTCTTTTACGGCGTCACGTGTGGCAGCACTTGCAACTTGCTGAATTGCACTCTCTTGCGAGCCGAATTCGGCCACTAACCCATCGAGTCCATGGTCTGATTTGTCAAAGATATGACGTAATGAATTCGGGTCGATCTTCGGAAGCCGCAAATTTTCAGTTTCCGGCGTCTCCAACGGCTTGCTTTCGGGTTTCACGACCTCGGGATTGGCCGGTTTGGTTTTGGAGGAGAGCAACGGGTAGGCGGCGCGGCGCGCGGCTTCGAGCACGAGGCGGGCGAGGAAATCCGTTACCCCCGCGGTATCAATGTTCGCGCCGCCCGACCAACGGCCGCTATCCCGGCCATCGCCGGCGGGCCAGCGGGGCTGCGCGGGATTAAAGTTGGCCTTTGATAAATCGAGCGGCGCAGGATCAAAACCTTGCGCCTGCATCAAGGCCGCCGGCGTGGCCTCGGCTTCGATGAGTTCGTCCGCAACGTAAAGGCGCGACGCCCCTTCTTCGCCGCACGGCGGGAGGCCGGCATGGGCGTGATGAATATGGCCAAGCGCCTTTTCGCCTTCGTACCAGCGCTCGCAAGCGCGCCCAAGCTTGGCGAGAACATCAGGCCCGACCTGCCGCTCATAGGCCGTCGCGAGAAGCGCCATGAGGCGTTGCTCGTCGCGAAGCGCGAGGCGCTGGAGGCCGCGTTCGTCTCACGCCATCGCGGCAAGCACCGTTCCCGCGCCAAGCGTTAACCCTTCGCCGGTAATTTCGATGCGCGGACGCAGGCCTCGCGCCCGCGCCTCCCATTTTCGCAATAGCTCTTGCCGCGGCTGCACCAATCACTCCGTTTCGAAAGCGGGAGAATCTGGCCGGAAACATACCAGAAGCCGGCAAAATTACCTAATGCAGCCAAATTACAAAACCGCGAGGAGAGTATGTAAGATTGCGCAAATGAGGGCCGAAGGCGCGCTGCCGTCCTGCGCGGGGTACGTCCTGGGGATGGATAGGCGGAAGCTTTTTCGCGGCAACGCTGAAAATCAGTCCTATATCTCAAACATACCCCGTTTACGTCACAACCCGAAAATCCTTGGGTGAGATGACGCGAAAGTTGCCGGTGACCGAATCACGGAACTTTCCCCGGTTTTTCGGGACTTTTTCACGCGGGAAACCGAGGATCGCGTCGGCGAGTTCGCCGCATGTGGCGTGGCATTTGTTGTGCGTGACGTGTTGGTGCATGACGGCCCATGGCCGCTCGATC
>JBOHJT010000286.1:0-4226 GCA_050728715.1 Methylocella sp. | reverse complement strand
GCCGTGATTATGAGGATCGGGCTGCGCGGATCTCCATCTTGGCCGGGGAACCCCCGAGACCGGATACGTTGAAGCAGACTGACCAGAGCCAGCCAAAAATCACCCCTTGCGGACGGCGCGGGCCATAGGTTCACTTCCCCCGGGAGGTGATTCGCGATGCCGCAAGCCTATTCGCTCGATCTGCGTCAAAGGGTTGCCCGCTTTGTCGAGGGCGGCCGGTCATGTCACGCCGCTGCTGCGCATTTCAGCGTGTCGGTTTCCTTCGTCGTCAGGCTGATGAAGTCTTTTCGCGCGACCGGAAGGCTCGCCCCCAAGCCGAGCGGCGGACGGCGCCACGCCAAGCTTGATCCGCATCGGGCGTTTCTGCTCGCCCGCATCGCCGAAAAAGCCGACATGACAATGCCGGAACTCTCGGTTGAACTCGCCGCGGCCAGCGGCACAAAGGCTGATCCCGCCTCACTCTCGCGCTGGCTCATCCGCAACGGCTACCGCTTCAAAAAAAAACCCTGCTGGCGAGCGAGCAAGATCGCCCCGACGTCAAAGAGGCGCGCGAGGAATGGACCACCACACGCCAGCCGCGAATGCGGCTTGAGCCGCATCGGCTGGTCTTTCTCGACGAGACCGGAACGACAACCAAGATGACTCGTCCGCGCGGCCGCTGCCCGAAGGGCCGGCGGCTCCGCCGCAAGGCGCCTTTCGGGCATTGGATGACCCAGACCTTCGTCGTCGGCCTGCGCTGCGACAAGCTCACCGCCCCCTTCGTCGTCAATGCCCCGATGAACCGGCGCATCTTCGAGACCTATGTCGAAACCCAGCTCACCCCGGCCCTCGACAAAGGCGATGTCGTCATCATGGACAATTTGGCCGCCCACAAGAGCCCGGCCGCCGAGAAGGCCATCAAGGCCAGGGGTGCATGGATCCTGTTCCTGCCACCCTATAGCCCTGACCTCAATCCGATCGACCCTTCGGCAGGCTCAGGAGGCCTTCGCAAAGCTCAAAGCCCACCTCCGCGCAAAAGCCGTCAGGACCATCGATGCCCTCTGGCCGGAGATCGGCCACATCTGCGATCTCTTCGAGCCTGCAGAATGTCAAAACTACTTCACCGCCGCCGGATATGGATTCAGCTGAGCGTCCGGCGCTCTAGCACAACCGATATTCGCCAAGTTACAAGGATTGCGGCTGCACCCCCCCGATGGTCAGCTCGACCACTTCCGGCGGGCGCATGAAGCGAACCGGTGCGTAGGAGGTGCCAAGGCCGGCGGAGATGATGAGATGGCGGTCTCTTTTGACGATATGACCGTAGACCAGATCGATCCCGTAGTAGTGACGCAGGAAGCGCTGGCTGAAAATGGGCAGGTTTACCTGGCCGCCGTGCGTGTGGCCGCAGAGCGTCAGCGAAACGCGGTCTGGAACACGCTGGAAGATGGCAGGCTCATGCGCCAGCAAGATGACAGGCGCCGGATCTTTTATTTGCGCCAGGGTCCCGGCAAGATCGTCGAGGCTCCTGAAGCGCCAGTGGGCTTTCGGTTCGCCGATTTGATCGCCAAGGCCCGCGACCCAGAACGGCTGGCCGTTCTTGGTAAGACGCAACGCATTGTTTTCGAGAACGTCGATGCCAGCGGAACGCAAGGCGCGGCGCACGCCTTGGGCGCCGTCGGCGGGCATGCCGGGCAGGGCGCCATGCCACCAATCGTGGTTGCCAAGAACCGAATAGACGCCGAGCGGCGCTTTTAAAACCGAGAGCGCCTCGCCCCACTCGTCCGGCATCACCGGGCCCGTGACGAACCGGTGGCCGCCGGAAAAATCGCCGAGCAGTAAGACGATGTCGGGCGCAAGACCGTTCGTTAGATTCGCGATCCCGCGGACGCGGCTCGCGGGCATCCAAGGTTCGCAGGCATGGATGTCCGCCAGCACGGCGGCCTTGAGGGTCAACCCACCGGGCCAATGTGGCGGCGTAACGCGATAGGAAGTGACGTTAAGACGCAGGCCCGGTTCAAACCCGAACGCATAGGCGCCAAGCCCGGCTGTCGCCCAAGCCAATCCCCCGGTACCCTGCAAAAAAAGCCGTCGGCTTATCCTCGTCATTATCTACCGTACCGCAAAGCGGCAAAACCATCAAACTAAAAGGACGATGGTCTCCGCGCCGGGATATGGCTATGCCGCCTCGTCATCCCTGAGTACCGCGGGAATGTCCTCGCGGCTTTGTGGCGGTATTTGCGGCTTGCGCATGGTTGCCTCGAGCGCAGCGGCGACGGCGGAAATCCCGATTTCGCGGTAAAGCCTTGAAAGGAGATCGGGGGGTCGAATTGAGGCGGCGGCTTTTTGCGGAATGTTCTGATCGGTGTTCATTTCCAAAATCCAACTTGTGGGCGGCAACGTCGGCTCGCGGGGAGTTTTCGCGAATGATCATGTGGGGAGGAAGTTAACGCCATGTAACCCGCTTCGTTCAGTTTTCGAATTGATTCCTCAAACCGATACGATCGAGCAGGTCACAAAGAGTTGACAGACATCGGGGCTTCCAGCGGTGCGCGATCACGCTACCCCGCCTGACTTGCATGAAACATTTGCGGCAATCGCGAATCGCTACTTGCCGCCGCGCTCAAGGCGAGGCGATCGGTGGCACCTTAAAACTTGGGCCGAGTGCTTCGAGCATCGCGGCGCAAGCGATGGCCGTGCGGTCATCGAAGCTCGCGGCGATGATTTGGACGCCGCGCGGCAAACCGTCCGGCCCCAGCATCACCGGAGCCACGGCGGCCGGTAATCCGGCGCCGGTGGCGAGGCAAGCCCATAGCATCAGGTCATAGTAGGGCCTTTGCTTGCCGTTCACCTCGATTGATCGCGCATGGAGATCGGGCTTTTGATCGTGCCGGATGGGTCCCGTGGGGGCGGGTGGGCAAAGCACCACGTCGATATGTTCGAAAAACCTTGCCCACTCCTGGCAAAGCCGCGCCCGCCGCGCCTGAATGCCTATGAAATCCGGCGTGCTCAGGCGCATCCCGCGCGCTTGCAGAGCGCGATGGGAGAGATCGCCGGTCAAGAAATCGTGTTCGCGGGCGGCCAATTTGTCGCGGGCCTTATCTGGCAGGCCGGCCCCTATAAGCGCATGGGTAAGGACCGCGAATACCTCCCAGGCTTCCTCGAATGAAAATGCCGGGCGCGCGGCGGCATCGACGTTTGCTCCGGCTTCTTCAAGCATGAGCGCCGCCTTGCGCACGGTTGCCGCCACCGTCACGTCAACCGGGGCAAGAGGCTCGTCGAGCCAGAGCGCGACACACAGCCCCTTGGGCGACGTTTTGCGCGCCGGAGCCAAAACCTTCGCCGGCATCGAAGGGTCGCGCGGCCCGGCCAAGACGTCGAGGGCGAGAACAAGGTCGGCGGCCGAGCGGGCGAGTGGGCCCGCGACAAGGAACTCCGGATTGCGTTCGAGGCGCAATTCGGGCATCGGCGGGATATGGCCATAAGTCGAGACAAGGTTCCACGTCGTTTTCAGGCCGAAAATACCGCAACAATGCGCCGGCCAGCGGATCGAGCCGCCGAGATCCGAGCCGAGTTCGAGTGCGCTCATGCCCGTGGCGATGGCCGCGGCGGCTCCGCCCGAGGATCCGCCAGGGGAAAAGTCTTGGTTCCAAGGATTATTGGTCGTCCCGTAAATGCTGTTGTAGGCCTGGAAGTCGCCGGTGAAAATGGGAACGTTGGTCTTGCCGAGAATGATCGCTCCGGCACGGCGCAGCCGGGCCACCGCGCTCGCATCTTCATTCGGGATATAATTGTGCAGCGCGGGAGCGCCCGCGGAAGTCACCATGCCCGCAACCTCGAAACAATCCTTGATAGTCACGGGCAAGCCTTCGAGGGGACGGGCCTCGCCGCGCGCGATGCGCGCATCCGAGTAGCTCGCGGCGCGCCAGGCCGATGCCGCATCCTTTTGCACAATAGCGTTCACGGCCGGATCAAGGCGCTCGATGGCGGCAAGAGTCGAACCAAGGAGGTCCCGCGCGGAAAATTCCCGCCGAAGCAGCGCGGCGCGCAAATTGGCGGCGGAATCGAGCAAATCCGGCATGGCTGGTTGGCTCAGAATGCTCTAGCCATTTGGCGCTTTTCACGCAAACATACCCCGTTTACGTCACAACCCGAAAATCCTTGGGTGAGATGACGCGAAAGCTGCCGGTGACCGAATCACGGAGCTTTCCCCGGTTTTTCGGGACTTTTTCACGCGGGAAACCGAGGAT
>JBOHJT010000285.1:0-4229 GCA_050728715.1 Methylocella sp. | reverse complement strand
GGAATGGCGCGAACCATGACGGGCGCGGACGACCGCGCCGCCTTTCAAGTCGATTACCGGAATGACTTCGATCGCACGCTCGGGCATTATTTAGTCTAACCAAGGCCCGCCCGGATTCTTATATAAGATGGAAAATATCATTGGATGGGACGTCGGCGGCGCGCATCTCAAGGCCGCGCGCGTGGAAAATGGGATCATTACCGAGGCGGTACAGATCTCCTGCCCGCTCTGGCTCGGCTTGGGTGAGCTCGATCGCGCTTTTGCCGACGCCGAGGCCGCGATCGGCCGGGCTCCCCTCAACGCTATCACAATGACCGGCGAATTATGCGATGCCTTCGCCACCCGCGAAGAAGGCGTTGCCGGACTGGCCGCGATCATGGTCCGGCTGCTGAGCCCCGGCCGCGCGCTTTTTTACGCCGGCCGCTCGGACTTTATGGGCGAGCACGAAATTGCAGGCCACGCCATCGAAATCGCCTCCGCCAATTGGCACGCGAGCGCGGTGCTAACCGGCCTGCGCACGCGCTCGGCGCTGTTCATCGACATTGGCTCGACAACGACGGATATTATCCCGGTCGCGGATGGGCGGGCCGCAAGCCTTGGCTACACCGACGCGGATCGGCTCGCTCATGGGGAACTTGTCTATTCGGGCATCGCGCGGAGTTTCCTGATGGCCGGTCCTAAGCTCGTGCCTTTTGCCGGCCGATGGACGCCCCTGATGAATGAATGGTTCGCCACCATGGCGGATGTCCACCGCATCCTCGGGCAATTGCCGGAGGGCACCGACATGATGGATGCAGCCGACGGCCGTGAAAAGACCGGGGCTGCCTCGCGCGCGCGGCTTGCCCGCATGATCGGCCGCGACAGCGGCGAGGCGGACGAAGCTGCATGGGAAGCACTCGCGCGATTTTTCGCGGAGGCGCAATTGCGCGACATCATGGACGCGGTGGCTCTCGTTTTGTCGCGCGGTGTCATTGTGGCAAGCGCGCCGGTCGTGGGCGCCGGAGTCGGGCGTGGCATAGTTCGTGAGCTTGCCGCTAGAATGCGCCGGAGCTACCTAGGTTTCGGCGATCTGATCGAGGCCGTCCCGGAGGCGCGGAGCAAGGCCTGCGATTGCGCCCCGGCATCGGCTGTCGCGCTTCTCGCCGCCGCTCAATTTTCCGCGTAAAACGCTTCGTGTTTTTGCATGAGCCAGGACCAGGCTTCGCGCTCCTGGGGACCGGCTGTCTTTTCGATGGCGATGGCGAGATAAGCGATCTCCCGCTCGATTTTATCGCGTGGAAGCATGTGCAGCCGGGTGAGGAGGATGGCGCATTCGAGAACGGCGTTGGCTGCCCGGTTTAACCCCGCGAAAGGGGCATGCAGTTCCTTATGCAAGATCTCGCAGTGGAACCGGGGGCGCTCGGCATCGTCTTCGATACGTGCAACGCCGAGCTCGGCATGGGCGAGCGCTCCCGCGAGACGCGGCACGGGCACTTTCGCCGCGGGCGCGAGCGGCCAGTCGCGGCGGCCGGTGACGAGCCCCGCGAAAATGCGGGCATCGTCGGTATAATTGGCGACGGCGAATGGAGTTTCCACAAGATTGTCGAGAGTCGTCGAAGGACGAAACGGCGCAATGACCCACCCCTGCCCGTCCTCGATTAAGCCGAGCGGCGCGAGATGCGCCCTGCCCGATCGATCGATGGTCGTGACAACGGCTTCCCGGATCATCGGCACTTTGCGATCACCTCAAGCATCCGCTTTCCGCCATGCGCGTAAACATCGTATCAGACATTCTTGCGCAGCGTGTGGCCTGCCTCGCGCAAGCGGTCCTTGGCTTCTTCCGTGGTGTCAACCGCGCAACCCCAATCGAGCGGCTCGTCCTGCGCGTAGCGCTTGCCGAGAGCGAAAGCGATCTCGGCCTTGGCAAGCTCCGCCCCAAGATAAAACGCATGCGCGCCATCCGCCTCGACGCCAAGCTTGGGAAACAAGGAGAAGGCATCGCGCGAAATATGATGACCGCCGCGGTTGAAGACATGAATTCCATCCTCGGCCGTCATGATACGAAAATTCGCGTCCCGCACCTCCGCCGCGATCCCGGCGATCTCTTGAGCCGACGAGGGATAGGGCGAAAGATCGTGAAGCGCGAGAAGCCCGGCGTCATAGTCCTTGGGCAAGGCACCGTCGGTGGATGACGCGAACATGAGGCGCCGCGCGGCATCGTGCTCCTCGATCGTGCGCCGCGTATGCCGGCTGACCTGGACGGTAAGCACATTGCGAATGTCGAGTTCCGAACATAGCCCTGCAAGGACGGCTGTGACGCCGCCAGAGTCCGCCTCGGTCAATTCGGTGAGATTGCCGGTTCCCATCATCATCTCGGCGTGCGAAAGACGGCGTCTTGTCTCGACGTAGCGGGTCAAGGATTCAGAAAATCCGAAATGGATAGGATCGAGGATGGGATCGACGATAAAGGAAATCCCGCGCCGCTCGGCGTCGTTCGCCGTGCGGACAAGGGAATCGAGATCGCCGTGCGGCGCCGGCACCAGGATTGGCGTGGCACCCGTGCCCTCCGCGATATCAAGAGTGCCTTCATCGAGACTTAGAAGAAAATCCGCTCCGGCCGTGACGCCGCGCGCGAGTTCTTGCCGGTCGGCGGAATCGACGCTGACAAGATGCCCAGCCGCTTTCAAGGCGCGGATGCACGACTCGAGATGCGGAAATGGCGTGTCGGGAAGACAGCCGACGTCGATCACGTCGGCGCCGGCATTTCGCATTGCGCTTGCCCGCACGAGCAAGGCCGCAACCGGAAGCGCGGAAGCATCGACGATCTCCGCGAAAATACGAATCGAAAAACCCGACAGGTCCTTCGCTTGCCCGCCACGCCCGAGATAGACGGGAAGATCGCTCAACTCATCCGGCCCGCGCGCGACCGGCACACCGAGGTGGTTCGACAGACGCGCGAGATCGGCGCGGCAGCGGCCGGGCAAGATAATGCGATCCGCGGAAATCGGGCGGCCGAGGCGGCGCATGATAATGGCTTCGGTCATCAACGCGGCCACCTTCACCCCGATATCGCACACTTCCCAGCTGAACGACGTCTCGCCCATGGACCGCATAAGCCGGTCGAGGCGCGGATAGGCAAGATGGCCGGTGAGAAAGAGAAGGCGCTCGCTCATGCCACTGTCAAATCGCTCCTGCGGCGCGCGACGAACTCTTTCAGCTCGCTCAAGCTCTCCGCTACATGCGTCGCCTCGAAAGTTTTCAGTTTCTCGGTATTCTCAAGATCGATCCGCCGCGGAAAGACCTTCACCATGCCGCCGGGCGAGCGGGTCAGAAGCTCCGGCGCGGTATCGCAGGCAAACACGATGGAAGGAACCCGGCATTTGCCCGCTTGGGCAAAAACATTGCTCGCGAGATTATCCGAAATCCCTGAGACGAATTTGGCCACGGCATTCGAGGTTGCGGGTGCCACGACGAGGGTGTGGTACACGCCATGATAAAAATAGCCGACTTGCGGCGAGCTCGCCGCGGTATCCTTATAAACGCGGGCGGTCTTCGGCAGATCAAGCTTTTGCTTATACTGGCGCAGCACTTCGCCGGCGGCCTTGCTGACGAAGAGGTCGACATGCTCCAATTCGCGCGCGAGATCGAGGCATTCGTTGAAGAAATGCCCGGAACCGGTGAGCGCCCAGCCCCAGCGCGGCATGACGACTTTACTCATATGTCACCAATCCATGCCGCGCGCGGCCCACACTCTCAAGTAAGCGCGATTCGGATGCCGGGCATTCCGCCGCGTTGCAATATGGACGCGGCTTCAGCGAGCGATGCCGGACCCGCGAGCCAGACCTCCGCATGGCTTTGCGCGGCAAAGCGCGGAAACAGCGGATCGACGATGTTGTCCGCGGCAAGATCACGCGCCGAACCTGGGGCCGGCAGACCGCAGGCTTTGATGAGCAGCAACCGGCGAGCGCCATAGGTCCAGGCGAGCCACGCCGCGAGCGAATCCGAGGTCACCTCCCAACGCTCGGGCACGTCCGAAGCGCCAAGAACCATCTTCTCCGGCAGCCAGACGGGAATTTCTCCGACGTTCAATGCGATATCCAATTCATCGCGGGAGGCCGCCAATGTAAACGCATCCGAATACGCCGCAAGCGCGATGCCGAATTGCCCCATCGCATTGAGCGCCATGCGGTGGGCTGCCGTATCGTTAAACCCCATGGCGCCTTGCGCCGCCCGAACGCACTCAGCAAAGT
>JBOHJT010000284.1:0-4273 GCA_050728715.1 Methylocella sp. | reverse complement strand
CGTTTCGCGCTGACCGTCGATCCTTCCAACCCGATCTTGAAGGAGCGCGCCGAAGCGGCCACCCGGCAGCGCGAGGCCGGCGAATTCACCCTTCCAACCACGATCACGATCGAGCTTACGACGAATCCTTTTCTTCGCGCCGACGACCCCGATATAAAGGCCGGGCTCGGCATGGCCGGCGCCGATCCCGTCGCGGTGTTCACAAAATTGCGCGAACGCAAGAACCGGATGTGAGCGGGCCGTTCGACTTCAGAGAAGCAACGAGGTCGAAAACAAATGAAGGTTGACTCCATCGCCGGCCGGAGCGCCGCCGAAATCATCCGTCTGCTCGATCTCGCTCCGCATCCTGAAGGCGGTTCTTTCCGCGAAACCTTTCGCGATCCGGCGCTAGACGCACGCGGCCGGGCCGTCTCGACTCTGATCTATTTTCTTCTCAAGGCGGGTGAAATTTCGCGCTGGCACAAGGTCGATGCCGCCGAGGTCTGGCATTACTATGCCGGGGCGCCGTTGGAGATCAAAATTTCCCAAAGCGGCAGCGAGACAAGCATGCACCGCCTTGGCCCCGATCTCCTTGCAGGCGCGCGCCCGCAATTTGTTGTTCCGGCGCATTGCTGGCAGAGTGCGATGAGCCTTGGACCCTGGACGCTCGCCGGCTGCTCCGTCGCGCCGGGCTTCGAATTTTCGGGCTTCGAGCTCGCGCCGCCGGGCTGGCCGGCAGATTCGCGCGAAGAGAGCCCGGGCGGGAAATGACAAGAGCCACGAAGAGGGCGCCTTGGTTTCACTCCTTGGATGCGAGCGCTTCGATCTGCTTCTGCAGCTGATCGAGCTGGCGTTTCATTTCCTCGATGTCGCTCCCGTAATTTTGCCCGGCAAGCTCTTCCGAAGGTTCGTCCGTGGGCTTACCGGCGGGCTTTCCGGACGGCGTCTGGAGCGGATTTCCAAACGGGTTGAACATCGCGAGGGCCTGCTCGAATAGGGCCATGTTCTTGCGGGTCTGCTCCTCGATGGAGTCGAAAATCGGCGCGGTCAAGGGGCCGCCAAAATTCTTGGCGACCTTTTCGCGGAACTTCGCTTGCTCGCTGGTCAACTTGCCGATGGTGAATTCGAGATAGCTCGGCACCAGCATTTGCATGCTGTCGCCATAAAAGCGGATAAGCTGGCGCAGGAAGTTAATCGGCATAAGGCTCTGTCCGTTCTTGCCTTCCTGTTCGAAAATGATTTGGGTTAGCACCGGACGCGTAATGTCATCCCCGCTCTTGGCGTCGAAGACCACAAAATCATCGCCTTTCTTGACCATGGCGGCGAGGTCCTCGAGCGTGATATAGGTGCTCGTGCCGGTATTGTAGAGCCGCCGGTTCGCGTATTTTTTGATCGTGATGGGTTTATTTTCCTTGGCCATGGCCGCTCCCCGCTGCACGGAAGTCGTTGTAGAACCTAAGCAGGTTTGTCTTGATCGCGCCAAGGGTTTTGACGGGGCAAACCTCGTTTGGCCTTTGCGAGCCCGCGCGGCCGTTTGCGTCAGTATAAGGCTATAAGTGTATCGCCGCAGCAAAAACCGTTGCAATTTGGCTCGCGAAAAATTGCATCCATTGCGATACGAGAGCCGGAACCGTCGCTCGCAAGCGGCTTTCGCCGGTGCTAGGATAACGGAAAAGCTTGCGGCGCGCGCGCCGCGCGGTCAGCGTCCAGGAGGCTACCTCAATGCCGGGTGAAATTGTTATCGTGAGCGCGGCGCGCACCGCCGTGGGGTCTTTCAACGGCGCCTTTGCCGCCACGCCCGCGCATGAGCTTGGCGCCGCCGCGATCAAGGCGGCGCTCGCCCGCGCCGAGATCGATGCGGGCGAGGTGGACGAAGTCATCCTTGGCCAGGTCCTGACCGCGAACCAGGGCCAGAACCCGGCACGTCAGGCGGCGATCAAGGCGGGCATTCCGCAGGACAAGACTGCCTTTGGGCTCAACCAAGTGTGCGGCTCGGGCCTGCGCGCGGTCGCGCTCGGGATGCAGCAGATCGCGAACGGCGACGCCAAAATCGTCGTCGCCGGCGGCCAGGAAAGCATGTCGCTGTCGCAGCACGGCGCTCATTTGCGGGCCGGCACGAAGATGGGCGATTTCAAATTCGTCGATACCATGATCCGCGATGGCCTCATGGACGTGTTCAACGGCTACCACATGGGCCAGACGGCCGAGAATGTCGCGGCGAAGTGGCAGTTGAGCCGCCATGAGCAGGACCAATTCGCGCTGGCTTCGCAAAACAAGGCCGAGGCGGCGCAAAAGGCGGGCCGGTTCAAGGAAGAGATCGTCCCCTTTACGATCAGCAGCCGGAAGAGCGACGTCGTGGTCGATGCGGACGAATATATCCGCGCGGGCACGACGCTCGATGCGCTCGCGAAGCTGAAGCCCGCCTTTACGAAGGACGGCACGGTGACCGCCGGCAATGCCTCCGGCATCAACGACGGCGCCGCGGCGGTCGTCCTGATGAGCGCCAAGGACGCCTCCGCGCGCGGCTTGACGCCGCTCGGCCGCATCGCCTCCTGGGCCACGGCCGGCGTCGATCCGGCGATCATGGGCACCGGTCCCATCCCGGCCTCGCGCAAGGCACTCGAAAAGGCCGGCTGGAAGGTCAAGGACCTCGATCTCGTCGAGGCCAACGAAGCCTTTGCGGCGCAGGCGCTGGCGGTCAACAAGGACATGGGCTGGGATCCGGCGATCGTGAATGTCAACGGCGGGGCGATCGCGATCGGCCATCCGATCGGCGCGTCCGGTGCCCGGGTCCTCGCCACGCTTCTGCACGAAATGCGGCGCCGCGGCGCAAAAAAGGGCCTCGCCACGCTTTGCATCGGCGGCGGCATGGGCATCGCCCTGACCATCGCGCGGTGACCGGCATTTTTTTGGCGCGGCGCAAATCGACGGCAAAAAACTGCGCTAAATCAAAAAACCAAAGGGATGAAACTCATGGGCAGGGTAGCGGTGGTCAGCGGCGGCACGCGCGGGATTGGCGCCGCCATCGGCAAGGCCTTGCAGGCGGCGGGTTACACGGTCGCCGCGAACTATGCAGGCAACGACGAAGCGGCGGCGCAATTCAAGGCGGAGACGGGAATAGCGGTCTACAAATGGGATGTGTCGAACTACAAGGTCTGCGCCGAAGGACTGACCAAAGTAGGTCACGAAATCGGGCCAGTCGACATCCTCGTCAATAACGCGGGGATCACCCGCGATGTGATGTTCCACAAGATGACGCCGGAGCAATGGCATGAGGTCATCGACACCAATTTGAATTCGCTTTTCAACATGACCCGCCCGGTGATCGAGGGCATGCGCGTGCGCGGTTTCGGCCGGATCGTCAACATCTCCTCCATCAACGGTCAGAAGGGCCAGGTAGGCCAGACCAATTATACCGCCTCGAAATCGGGCGACATAGGCTTTACCAAATCCCTCGCCCGCGAAAACGCCGGCAAGGGGATCACGGTCAACACCGTTTGTCCGGGCTATATCGCGACCGACATGGTCAAGGCGGTTCCGGCCGAGGTTCTAGAGAAATCCGTCCTGCCGCACATTCCCGTGCGCCGCCTCGGCGAACCGGAAGAAGTCGCGCGCTGCGTGGTTTTTCTCGTGGCCGAGGAGTCCGGCTTCATCACCGGCTCGACGCTAACCGTCAATGGCGGGCAGTATATGATCTGATCTTCCCGCCAAGCCGGCATTCTGAATCTGCTAATCCTTTCTGTTTCTCTTAATTCATCGCCTTTCCGCCGCTGCCAATTGAGGTGCTTGGCGAGGAGATGCACGATAGAGCGAGCAAGACGACGGCCGCGAGTGTCAATGCCGCGGGTTTGCTGCTCCCGGCCGCATCCTGGATGTCGATCTGGATTTACGCCACCCGCGGCGCGGTCGCCGTGACGGACAACGGCGCGGGAATTCCGGCGGGTGAACGCCATATTTTTGAACGGTTCTACCGCTCCGGCAAACCCCGCCACGTTCCGGTTTCTCGCCTTGGCCTGAGCATGTTGGCGACGATCGCCGACCTTCATGGGTGCGATCTTCGCACTGAAGATAACCGGCCGGGCGCCGTCTTCGAAATTTTTCCCCGTCAGGCGAACTATACGTTTAATCGAACACTTGGGTAGAATCGGTGAATCGCGCGATGCAATGGGCCAAGAATAAATCATTTCTCACTTATGCACTTTACAAACCTATAGCCACCAGTTTGCGGCGCGAGTCTCACCTGGCAAAGATGCGCTGAATTCTCTGCTGAATGGCTCTGGCCGCTGCTGCCCTG
>JBOHJT010000283.1:0-4280 GCA_050728715.1 Methylocella sp. | reverse complement strand
CGGCGCGGGACATAGCGGTCACTGGCTCGTCGAACCGTTTCGGATCAGCAGCGGGATAGCATGCGAGGAGTGCGCCGCTGGCGTTTCTGAACGCGTAATCCTTAATGATGCTCCCTTTCGCCTTGAGAATCTCCGCCAGGCCGAGGGCGGCGAGCACGCGCATGCCGTTCGGCGCAAGCGCCAGCCCCCCACCCGCTCCTTCTACGAACGGGTGCGCTTCAAAAAGCGAGGAGGAAATGCCGGCTTTCTTGAGGAAGAGCGCCAGGGCGGGGCCAGCGACGCCGCCGCCGATGATGAGTGCGTGGAGGGTTTTGCGCTGCATATCGAGACTCGTGATTCGATTCAGCCAGACTGACGAGAAGAGATGCTTGCGTTTAATGCGAGCGTCGTTGTTGGTGAACTGCCAATCGGCTTTGGCGTGGCAAGATTTGCACGTGACGCCAATTATTCCATTGTCGCGCACGGCGTCCGTGACCGGACGCGAGACAAAAACCCAGGAAGCTGCCTGGCCGGTCATGCCTGAATCGCTCCAAAACACCAGGCAAGGATTGCTTTTTGCACATGCAGCCGATTCTCGGCTTCGTCGAACACGACGGATTGCGGACCGTCGATCACATCGTCGGTGACCTCCTCGCCGCGATGGGCCGGCAAGCAATGCATGAAGATCGCGTCCTTGCCCGCGGCGGCCATCAATTTCGCGTTGACCTGGTAGGGCGCAAGCAATCCATGCCGAAAGGCCTCGTCCACGTCGCCCATCGAAACCCAGCAATCCGCGACGACCGCATCGGCACCCCTCACCGCCTCATGGGGATCGTGGATGAGCTTCAGGCGAGTGCCCGAGCGGCCCGCCCAATCGACGAGCCCGGCTTGTGGATCGAGCCCGGCGGGGGTCGCGACATGAAGTGAGAAATCGAATCGCTGCGCGGCGTGGACCCAGCTCGCGAGCACATTGTTGGCGTCGCCGCTCCAGGCGACCTTGCGCCCTTTGATCGGGCCTTTCTTTTCCTCGAAAGTGAGGATGTCCGCCATCACCTGACAGGGATGCGAGCGCTTGGTCAAGCCGTTGATCACTGGCACACCGGCATGCCGGACGAGCTCGATCATTGCGGCATGATCGAGAATGCGAATCATGATCGCGTCGACGAAACGCGACAGGACGCGTGCCGTATCGGCGATGGTCTCGCCCCTGCCGAGTTGCGTTTCCTGGCCGGTCAACATGATCGTTTCCCCGCCAAGCTCGCGCATCGCAATATCGAAGGATACCCTCGTCCGGGTCGACGGTTTGTCGAAGATCATCGCCAAAACCTTACCGGCGAGCGGCCGGTCCAGCGGGCTCTCTCCTTTGCGGCGGCGCGCCTTCATGCGGGCGGCGGCGTCGAGAATCTGCCGGAGCTCGGCCGCCGGAATTTCCGAAAGATCGAGAAAATGCCGCGGTGACTGGGATGCGCCTTGGCTCTCTGGCGTGTTCATCCGGCCGTCCCGCTTAGCTTCGCGGACGAGTTTTCCGGTTTGCCGGATTCGATCCGTCGACAGGCGGCGTCGAAACGGGCGACGGCTTCAAAAATCTCCTCCTCGCCGATGATCAGCGGCGGCAGCAACCGGGCGACATTCTCGGCCGCCGGAATGACGAGGATTCCTTCGGCCCGCGCGGCGGCGGCGAAATCGTTGACTGGGACACGTAAGGCGATGCCCAGCATGAGACCGACGCCGCGAATTTCCGAGACGATCCCGCCGTGCCGGTCTTTTAGCCCAGCGAGGCTTTGGTTGAGATTTTGCCCCATCAAGGCGGCGTGCTCGATAAAGCCCGGCGCCAGCACAACATCGAGCACCGCATTGCCTATGCTCGCCGCGAGTGGATTGCCGCCAAATGTCGTGCCATGGGTCCCAACGGTCATGCCCCTCGCAGCAATGCGAGTCGCCAGAAAGGCGCCGAGCGGAAAGCCACCGCCGATGCCCTTGGCGATCGCCATGATGTCGGGCGCGACGCCAAAAACTTCGTAAGCAAAGAGCTTGCCGGTGCGGCCAATTCCGGTTTGCACCTCGTCGAACATCAAAAGCATGCCATGCTTGTCGCAAAGCTCGCGCAGCCCCCGCAGGAAGCCTGGCGGCGCGGCACGGATCCCGCCTTCGCCCTGAATCGGCTCGATCAAAATAGCTCCGGTTTGCGGACCTATCGCGGCCTTCGTCGCCTCGATGTCGCCGAACGGAACCGTGTCGAAGCCCTCGGCCCTGGGACCGAAGCCTTCGAGGTATTTGGGATCACCCGCCGCGGCGATCGTCGCGAGCGTGCGTCCGTGAAAAGCCCCGGCAAAAGTGATGATGCGGAATTTTTCCGGATGTCCGCCCGCCGATTGATATTTGCGCGCTGTCTTGATCGCGCCTTCGATGGCTTCCGCTCCGGAATTGGTGAAAAATACGTAATCGGCGAAACTGACTTCGACGAGGCGCTTGGCCAGGCGTTCCGCTTGCGGGATTTCGAACAGATTGGAGGTATGCCAGATTTTCGCGCCCTGCTCATGGAGCGCCTTGAGAAGATGCGGATGGCAATAGCCGAGCGATGCCACGGCGATGCCGCCGCCGAAATCGAGAAACCGCTCGCCGGCCGTGGTGGTCAGCCAGGCGCCATCGCCCCGCTCGAAGGCGAGATTGACGCGGGCATAGGTGGGAAGCAGCGGCGAGGTCACGATCTCACTCCAGGATACTGGCCAACTCAAGCGTTCCCAGTCCAGAAAACTCCGGGGGAAACCTGGGTCCAGTTCTCAACAGGCGCAAATATCATGGGTCGCGACAGGCGCCCGTCGCCGGCCCTTCCGACAAGCCAGGCTTGATGGAACCTTTGGCCAGCTTCGCCCCATGCGCGAATTTTCGCCTCTTCAATGGGAAGAGCGAATCGAAAGCCGGACCCGCGGTCGTTCCTTTGGACCGTTAACATGCCTCCGCTACAAAACTTCGCCATTCGCGCCAGGCGAAGGGCGCCGGCGCGGCAATCGTTGAAGCGGCCTATTTGGGCGGCGGCGCGGGTGCGGCGGGCGCGGCCGGCTGCTTGGCGGCGTCAGGCTTGGCGGCCTCGAGGCGCTTGCGCTCCTCCTCGGCGCGCTTTTGCAATTCCTCCTGCAATTTTTTCTGTTGCTCTTCGAGGACCTTCGGATCGATGGCCGGTCCATCGAAGGACCTGCCGAAACCCGCCAACGGGATCGCAAAGGTAATTTCATTGTTAACTTGGTTCTTGACCGCGACACTCAAAATCGAACCCTTCTTAATCTGATCGATCGTCGGGCCCTTGACCTTGGCTTCGGCAAAACATCCGTTAGGGAAGCAAATTTCGAAGCTTCCCTCAAGCGTCGCGCCCTTGTCGACGGCAAAACGGAAGCCAGGCCGCAACATCAGGCCGACGGGCACAAGCAGACGAACGATGCGGGTATCATCGCCCTTGATGTCGTAGATGGCCAGTGCCAAGACCGGCGGCTCCCCGGCCTTGGCACTAAAATCGCGAGTAGTGTAACAAATCTCCTTTTTGGTCGCGTTATCCTTGCCGCAGACCTTGGTCCAGTCGTTTTGCGTCGGCACCAGATCGATCTTGACCGGGCCTTGCGGGGCCGCTGGCGCGGCTTGATCCTGAGCGGGCTGGGCGGGCTGCGCCTGGGCGGGCGCTGCCGGAGAAGGGTGCGCGGGCTTCTTCGCCTGCGCGAAAGCGCCGGCTTCCACGAACAGAAAAAGGCAAGCCAAACCGGCCGCGCCGAGGCGTTTCAACGAGAAGGGCATCAAATTTCCTTTCCAATGGTAGGCCTTTCACAACCGCTTTCGCTCCGGCCACAAGGCGACGCCGATCGATGCGGCAATGACACCACCCTTGCGGACCCGCCTTGCGTGGGAACCGCCGTCAAGACCGGAGCGAGGCCCCAACGCCTGCACATCGGTTTTATCGCTTCGGTAAGCATTATAAGGCTGGCTTGCAAGTCCCGGAGCGGGTTTCAATTGTGCGAAATGAAGGGAGTGGGGTTTCCGGCCAAAGCGTTGAGCAAAGCCTGGGCGGCCAGGCAGCGAAAAGCGCGTCTGGAGATGAAGGGCATTCGTTGGCGGCAGCCCGCAACAGACCCCTCCAGGTGTCACGCCCGCCGGTTGACCTCAAACACACTAGGAGGGCTGGTTTGCCAAGCAACCATTTGTCGAGATGCCCAATGACGTTCAGCCGGGGTGCGTCCGCCAGGCGCGCGCACCCCACTGGCACGGCCGCAGCTCGCCCAATATGATGGCTCTGCCCGGAAGCTTTGAGTAAGAAA
>JBOHJT010000282.1:0-4301 GCA_050728715.1 Methylocella sp. | reverse complement strand
CCGCCGCCGGAAAGGCCGCGCTCACGGCCATCATGCGAAAGCTGCTCGTTCTTGCCAACGCCCTTCCGAAAAGCGGTAAAACCTGGACGACGAATCCGGCTTGACCAAAGCAGATACTCTAGCGGCAGGCAACGTGCTTAACGTCTCGCGGCCTTACTATCAGTTCGCCATGCACGTGGCGATCCGAGTTCGGGCCGGACGTCGCGGCGCGCCTGTCGCTTGGCCTTGGCTGAACTTGGCCGCGTTTGGCGCGGCGCGGTTTCGCTTACAAGCTCGAAGCGGAGCGCGCCGGCGAGCGGCGCGGCTTCGACGAGCCTGACAATTACAATGTCGCCGAGCCGATGCATCTGGCCGGTGCGCGAGCCGATCAGGGCGTGGCGCGCCGGGTCATGCCGGAAATAATCGTCGCCGAGCATGGCAGCCGGGATGAACCCGTCGGCGCCGGTCTCGTCGAGCTTGACGAAAAGCCCGGCGCTCGTCGCGCCCGATATGCGGCCTTGGAACGAAGCCCCGATCTGGCCCGCGAGATGGGCCGCGATCAGGCGCTCGGACGTCTCGCGTTCGGCCGCCATGGCCCGGCGCTCGGTGGCGGAAATTTTGGCCGCGATTTCGGCCAGTTCCTCGTTCGTAATCGAGGCCAAGCCATCGGTTCCGAGATGCAGCGCCGAAATCAAGGCGCGATGGACGATGAGATCGGCGTAACGGCGGATCGGCGAAGTGAAATGCGCGTAGCGGCGTAGATTGAGGCCGAAATGGCCGTAATTTTCGATCGCATATTCGGCTTGCGCCTGGGTGCGCAGCACGACTTCGTTGACGAGATGCTCGTTTTCCGTGCCTTTTGCGCGGGCGAGAATCCCATTGAATTGCGCAGCGCGAAGAACTTGGCCCTTGCCGGGCTTAATGCCGATCGAAACCAGAAATTCGGCAAGATTGTTGAGCTTTTCGAGCGACGGCTCATCATGCACGCGGTAGATGAAAGCCTGGTGCCTCGCCTCAAGCGACTCGGCGGCCGCCACATTGGCAAGGATCATGAATTCCTCGATGAGGCGATGGGAGTCGAGCCTTGGCGGGGTCGAGATGGATTTCACCGCGCCCTTTTCGTTGAGGGTAATCTTGCGTTCGGGAAGGTCGAGATCGAGCGGTCCGCGTTTGTCGCGCGCGATTTTCAGCGCGGCGTAGGCCTCGTAAAGCGGCACGAGGACAGAGGCGTGGAGCGGGCCCATGGCCTCGTCCGGTCCATGGTCGATTGCCGCCTGCGTCTGCGCATAGGAGAGTTTCGCCGCCGAGCGCATCATGACCCGATGGAAACCATGGCTTAACTTATGGCCATCGGCGGCGACGACGATGCGGGCGGCAAGCGCCGGGCGATCCTCGTTTGGGCGCAGCGAACAGAGGTCGTTGGAAATCCGCTCCGGCAGCATTGGCACGACACGGTCGGGAAAATAGACCGAATTGCCGCGATCCTGCGCCTCGCGATCGAGCGCTGCGCCGGGGCGCGCATAGGCGGCGACATCGGCGATGGCGACGCGCAAAACAAAGCCGCCGGGATTGGCCGGATCGGGGTCGCGCTCGGCGTGGACCGCGTCGTCGTGGTCCTTGGCATCCACCGGGTCGACGGTCACGAGCGGGATCGCGCGCCAATCCTCGCGATGGGCCATGGTCGCGGGTCTCGCCCGCTCCGCCTCGGCAATCACCTCCGGGCCAAAGACGTGCAGAATCTGGTGCGCGTGGATGGCGATGAGGCTGATCGCTTTTTCATTGTCGAAAGCGCCGAGCCGTTCGCGGACTTTTGCCGCGGGAAGACCAAGGCGGCCGGTGCGTAAAACCTCGACCGCCACGAGATCGCCATCGCGCGCCGGTCCCTCGTCGCCGGGGCCGACGCCGAGCTCGCCGCGATTTACGTTTTTCTTGTCGATCGGCACGATACGGCCGCCGCCGCGCGGATCCGCGCGAAAAATCCCGAGCACTTGCAGTGTCGCGCGCGGCAAGAGCTTTACGACGCGCCCGGTGTAGGCAGGTTCTCCTGGCTTGGCGCCTCGCGCCAGTTCCACCCGCATCAGGGCGCGGTCGCCAGGGGCGGGAGCGGGCGATCCGGGGCTTTGCCTGGCCTTGGCCACGACCAGAATTTGCGGCGCCGGTCCTTGCCCCATGTCCCATTCGGCGGGCGCGGCCAGGAGATTGCCGTCGCGGCCGCGCGCGATCATATCGGCGAGTACGACCGCCGGCAGGAGGCCCGGCTTATGCAAGCTTTTGCGCCTTCGTTCGATGGCGCCATCGGCTTCGAGGTGTTTTGGCATGCGTTTAAGGGCGATCTTGGCTGCCCCCTTGGCTGCGATCGGGCATGGTCTATTCGAGGCTTGGCTCGGCGCCGCTGTAAGTGTAGCTGATCGTAACGCGGCCAAGGTGACCGATTGGAGGCGTGAGCCACTTAACTTCGCCGAGATCGACGCTCAAATTCTGCGCGTCAACCCAGCGCAAAACCGGGGGGTCCCGATTGTTCCGAGGCTCGTAGTAGACAAGTACGAAATCGCCCGATTCATCGGAGAGATGCAGGCCCAACCGCGTTTCATTCGGCATCCCGGCGAAGGCGCACCAGCGCGCCATCGCCTTGGCTAAGATTCCGCGCTCCTTCGCCCCCGGCGCCTCGCGCGCATTCACGCATTTATCAAACCCAGCGTCGAACGCATAATCGAGGGCGACGACGCCAGCAAAAAGTACGATGACGGAACTGGCCGCAAGAGTAATCCAGTCGAGCGCGCGAAGGTTTTTCATATTAGCCTTCCCGGCGGCGAGCCGAAATCCGGCTCTTGGCGCTATTCGCCCTTGCTATAGACATAGGTGATATGGATGGGGCCGACCCTGCCGGTCTTCTGCGAGATCCAGCGGGGCCTGCCGAGATCGATCATCAGCGTGTCGTCGTCAACCCAGCGGAATTTGGGACAGCCGTACCGAGGACCGTCGTTCTCCACCAATGTGGTCGCTTTTTCAGCGCCATGAAGCTGTAGGGTGATTGAATAATCGACAATCGTACCGATCCCCGTGCAAGCCTTGGCATATAAGGCGACCACATCGCCCCGCGCATTGGCGGAACTGCAGTCCGAGAACGGGCCTTCATCGCACCCTCCCGAGAACAGATAAAAGACTAGGCCGATCCAACCTCCAATGCCAAGGACAAGCATCAGAGCAACGGAAATGATGGCCCATTTGACGCACTTCCACATTTCTATCGCCACATTCCTTGATCAGCGTCGTCCCATCCTCGCTCGGTCCAATATTTCGCCCTATCATCGCATTTGGTTGATGAAGTGAAAAATCCCCATGTCTGAGCAATCGTGACCGATTCCCATTTTCCGTACCCCGCGCCTGCCATAAAGACGCCAACGGCGTAATTTGAGGCATCGGCATATTCAGAAAACCAAGTATTTGTCGCAGTGTCGCGCTGGTAATCATACGTCCCCCATTGCGCGAGCGCAGCTTTGCCCGCAACGATCTGTTACGCTATCTGCCAGTTCGCGATCTTCTCTCCGGCCGCATAGACCTCACGAAAGTCTGCCCGCGGCGGAGCCATGAGCTTGTTAGTCAGGGAATAAGGATCTTCGATTGCCGTGCCATTTAGAGGTTTCGATTTCCGAGGGCGGATCGACCATCGCGTAGTTGTAGACGACGCGGATGTTGCCGACTTTGTCCAGCCGCGAGGAGACCCAATAAACCTTGCCGAGGTCGACGTTGAGCGTGTCGTCGTCAATCCATTGCAGGGTCGGATCGCGGTGGACGACCGGCCAGTAGTCGATCAATTTCTTGCCCGGCCAGAGATGTGACGTTCTGTGAAGTTGCAGCGTAATGTAATCGTTTTCGACAGTCCCAATTACAGTACAAACTTCTATTCGTCCTTCCGCTGTATCACCACGTGCATTAATGGCAATAGGAGATTCCCCTATCTCGTCACACGCGTTGCGATTCACATAGGCGAATTCGCCAACAAATATCGTTACGTTCACCAATATCGCCAAGGGAAAAGCAATAGCGATCCATTTGAGGAAACGTAGTATCGCCGGGGCCGGACCCAACTTGTCGCGCCATATGCTATAACCGATATAAACGAGGAGCAGCGCAGCAATGCCGAAGCCTGCCGATGAGAAGAGCATATAAAATTCGATATTATTCATTTCCAAATTCCATCGTGCGCATCATCCCAACCACGATATGTCCAATATTTTCGTTCCGCCATATCTGTTTTATAGTTACGTGAGTAGAAATACGCAAATGTTTCAGAAATATCGCTTGTTCGCTCACGCGTATAG
>JBOHJT010000281.1:0-4304 GCA_050728715.1 Methylocella sp. | reverse complement strand
CCTTGAGCGCCGCTTTAAGCGCGACCGCAAGCCCTCCCGCCGCCGGCGTCGCCGCAGTCGCGGGCAAAGGCACGCGATTCGAGACGACCACAAGTCCACCCTTCGATCCCTCGGGGAGGAGCGCGGCGGGCTCAAGATGATCCATGAGGCAGACACTTTTTCTGATCAAGCTAAAGCCCTGAACGAATGAACGTCCGATTGGTTCCGCCATGGCATCGGCGGGTAGAGCGAAGTGCCTTGTCTTAACCAAATTCAATTTAAATTCGCGACGCTTTGCCTGGATTGTGCCTTCCCTAAGCGAGTAAGGGTTGCCGATCCATGGCTTGGCGAGCTCGACGAAATGAAATGGCGCCGGCGCGCCTCATGCGCAATCTACCGGAAGTCTTTCCCCGGGGCAGTCCTGGTGCATGCGCTCAGCTTGAACAGCGCGGCGCTTTCAGCACCGGCGATGCGCCAGGCGACGATCCGGCCGCTGAAAATTTCGATGCTGCCATAGAAATGGAAGCAGACTTCAATGCGAAGGTGAAATCGTTGATGCATTCCTTGCAGCGCAACGCTGAGAAAATCTGCTCCTTATTCCAAAAGGACGCGCTCAAATACGCCGCCCGAAACGTCAGAATACTTATGCACTGATTAATAATGCCGCCAAAAATCATTCTTAACGCGCAGGCGAAGCTGACGAGAGAGGAAGGCTATGGCGCGTATTATGCCTATGATCACGAAGAGCCGGCCGGATTTTCCGGCCAAGATTACTGGCCGGAGGCGCTGGGGCGGCAGACGCTCTATAGCCCGGTTTGCCGCGGCTTCGAGAAAGACCTGCGCGCGCGGCTCGACCATTGGGCCAAGCTCCGAAAACAAAGGAGCGATCCGGATTGACATGGCGGGTTGTGCTTCCTATCCGCCGGTCGGCGAAAATTCATTCGGTTTCGCGCTTCCTCATTTAAATACATCGAGCCTATACGGATGCAGTTATCTGGCAACCGCCGACAAAATCCACTAGTGGCCGCGCGCTGGAGCCCCACGGCATGATTGATCGCAATGACGTGCGATGGTATCGCGACGCGATTATCTATCAGCTGCATGTGAAATCCTTCTTCGACGCCAACAACGACGGTATCGGCGATTTCGCCGGGCTGACTCAGAAACTCGATTACATCAAGGATCTCGGCGCGACCGCGATCTGGTTGATGCCGTTCTATCCTTCCCCGTTGCGCGACGACGGTTATGACATTTCGTCCTATCGCGGGATAAACCCCGCCTATGGAAGCCTGCGGGATTTCAAACATTTCGTGCGCGAGGCGCATGAGCGGGGCCTGCGGGTCATCACCGAACTCGTGATCAATCATACCTCGGATCAGCATCCCTGGTTTCAGCGTGCGCGCGCGGCCAAGCCCGGCTCCGCGGCGCGCAATTTCTATGTTTGGGCGAACACGGATCGCGCCTACACGGACGCCCCGATCATTTTTCTCGACACGGAAAAGTCGAACTGGACCTGGGACGATCAGGCAAAGGCATTTTATTGGCATCGCTTCTACGCGCATCAGCCAGACTTGAACTTCGACAATCCCCGCGTCCTCGCAGCCATGCTCGACGCGATGGCCTATTGGCTCGACATGGGCGTCGACGGTTTGCGGCTCGACGCCGTTCCCTATCTTGTCGAGCGGGACGGCACCAATTGCGAAAACCTCCCGGAGACCCACGCGGTCCTCAAGAAAATCAGGGCCGCGGTCGATGCCCGCTATTCGGACCGGATGCTTCTCGCCGAGGCGAATCTTTGGCCCGAGGAGACCGCGCAATATTTCGGCGAGGGCGATGAATGCCACATGGCTTTTCATTTCCCCTTGATGCCACGCATCTACATGGCGCTGGCCCAGGAGGACCGGCATCCGATCACGGATATCATGCGGCAGACGCCGGAGATCCCGGACGGTGCGCAATGGGCCATTTTTCTCCGCAACCACGACGAGATGACGCTTGCCATGGTGACCGGCAAGGAACGCGACTATCTATGGTCCTTTTATGCCGCCGACCCGCGGGCGCGAATCAATCTCGGCATTCGCCGCCGTCTCGCCCCCTTGCTCGAAAACGACCGGCGCAAGATCGAGCTTCTGAATTCGCTCCTCTTGTCCATGCCCGGCACGCCGTTCCTTTACTATGGCGACGAAATCGGCATGGGCGACAATATCTATCTCGGCGACCGGGACGGCGTGCGCACGCCGATGCAATGGTCCCTCGATCGCAATGGCGGCTTCAGCCGTGCCGACCCGGCCAAGCTGTTCCTGCCAGCGATCCAGGATCCAGTGTACGGTTTCAGCGCCGTCAACGTCGAAGCACAGCTCGCGAGCCCGTCGAGCCTCTTGACCTGGATGCGCCGGATGATCGCGGTGCGGCGTTCGCATGTGTCCTTTGGGCGGGGCACGCTGCGGTTTCTTCATCCATCGAACCGCAAGGTCTTGGCCTATCTGCGCGAAACCCCGGCCGAGCGTATTCTCTGCGTCGCCAATGTGTCGCGAGGGGCGCAAGCGGTTGAACTGGACCTCGCCGAATTCAAGGATGCCGTGCCTATCGAGCTTACCGCCGGCAGCCTCTTTCCGGCGATCGAGTCGCGGTCTTATCTTTTGACCTTGCCGGCCTACGGTTTTTTCTGGTTCCGGCTCGAGGCGGCGGAGGCGAGCAAGGATCGCCACGATCAGCAACCCGCGCCGGGACTGTTCACGCTGGTCGCCACCGGCAAGCTCGAAACGATTCTCGCGGGGCGTGAACTTATCGCATTCGAGCGTACGGTCGCCCCCCGTTTCCTGACCTCGCGCCGCTGGTTTGGTCCAGACGAGACGCCAGTCGCCGGCGTCTCGGTGAAGGATTTTGCCGTGCTCCGGAATGGTGGTCAGAGCCGTTTTGTTCTCCCGATCCTCGATGTCAAACTGCCCAGTGGCCGGGTCGAGACTTATTTCACGCCCCTTGCGGCGGAACCGGAACGGGAGAACGGGCCATCCCTCGCCGATGCCGCCGCGCGGCTGCGCCGCGGCGCCTTGACCGGTCTGCTTTACGAAGCGGAGGCGTGCGAGGGCTTCGCCGCCGCGATGCTGGCGGCGCTCCGGCGCGGCGAAAGATTGGACACCGGCCAGGGCGGCAGAATTTGTTTCTCGCCGGCGCCTCGCCTCGGTGCCGAACCAATGATAGAGGCCGCCGATGTCCATCGTATTGGCGTTGGACAGCGCGGCTCCTCGCTCGTCCTCGCCAGCCAGATGATGTTGAAAATCCATCACCGGCTGCAAACGGGCGAAGATCCCGAGGTCGAGATTCTGCGCTTTCTGACTGAAGTGGCGCACTTCGGCAATTCCCCTCCCTTGCTTGGCATTATCGAACACGTCGATCGCGTTGAAAATCGCACCGTGCTCGCAATTCTGCAAACTTTCATGCGCAACCAGGGCGATGCCTGGACATGGACGCTCGAAGCGTTGAAGCGCATCCTCGAGGCAGCCGCCCTGACACCGGGGCAAGACGATCGCGCCGGACACGAGGAATTCGCGACCTATGTGCCGCAGATGCGGCGGCTCGGCTCGCGCACGGCCGGGATGCACAAGGCGCTAGCGGCGCCAACCGCAAATCCGGCATTCAAAACCGAGGCGCTGACGTTCGACGATGTTCGCGATACGGGGGACGCGGCGAGAATTCTGGCCAAGCGCGCCTTCGCACGCCTGCGGACGATCGCCGCGAACGCGAGCGACGGCAAGCACGCCGGGGCCGAATGCCTGTTGGCCCGGCGGCAAGAGTGCTTCAACCTGATCGGCAAGCTTGTCCAGAAGCCGCATGGCGCGGTCAAGATCCGCATTCACGGCGATTATCGTCTTGGCCGCCTCCTGGTCGTGAAGGACGATGTCATGATCGTCGATTTCGGAGAAGGGCCTTCCATATCCCCTGACCAAGGGCGCGCGAAAACATCGCCGCTGCGCGATGTCGCGGTGATGCTGCGCTCCTTTGCTCACGTGGTTGCCGCCGCCAAACGGGATCTCGCCCGGCTCGTCCCCGGCGCGACAGTCGCGGCGGCGAGACTCCGCGAGGAACTTGTCGAATTTTCTCAAATCTTCGTCCAAGCCTACATGGAGGCGGCGCGCGACAGCCCGATTTGGATCGAGGATGAAGGCACGCGGAGGCGCCTCCTCGTCCTCTATTTGCTGGCCGAGGCGCTCCATGAAATCGAAACCGAGGCGGAAAAACGCGCGGACTGGATCGACACATCAATCGACAGCGTCAACGCGATCCTCGATCACATGGCCAATGTGTAATGCATGGCCGCGATTACG
>JBOHJT010000280.1:0-4356 GCA_050728715.1 Methylocella sp. | reverse complement strand
GCCTTGCTTTATGCGATTGGCATGGCTCTATGGCGGGCGGCGCTCCGCAAGCTCGGGACATGATGGCACGCCATGATCCGGCTTTCCCACGTGTCAAAATTTTACAGAACCGAGAACCATCGGAAGGTGGTTCTCGACGATGTGACGTATTTGTTCGATGCGCAGTACACCTACGGCATCTTCGGCTCGAACGGGGCGGGAAAATCGACGCTTCTGCGCCTGATCGCCGGCAGCGAGCTGCCCAATTCCGGCCAAATCTTCCGCGATGTCCGGATTTCCTGGCCGCTTGGCTTCGGCGGCGGATTTCATCCGCTGATGACGGGCCGTGAGAATATCAAATTCGTTAGCCGGATATACGGCGCCAATCTGCGGCGCGTGATCGATTTCGTCGAATATTTTTCCGAACTCGGAAACTACTTCGAAATGCCGGTCAGCACTTATTCGTCCGGGATGCAGGCCCGTCTCGCTTTCGGCCTCTCCATGGCTATCGATTTCGATTGCTACCTCGTCGACGAAATCACCGCCGTCGGCGACGCTAGATTCGGCTTGCGGTGCAGGCAGGCATTCGACGAGAAACGCAGCCGCAGCAGCATGATCATGGTGTCGCACGACATCGGGACGATTAAGGCCTATTGTGAGCGCGGCCTCGTGCTTTACCGCGGTAAGCTTGTCGCCTTCAGTCAAATCGACGATGCCATCGAGTTCTACCGGAAAAATCTTTGATTATTTACCCGCAAGCCCGGTCCGGGGAAGGTGACCGAGGCGGGAATGACGTCCGGCGGGCCGCCGGTTCGAGACGATACAATCGATGTCATGGATGCCCGGCGCGGTATCTCTGGACGAGGACTGGGATAGTGACAAACTTCATTCGGATGCGGAGGCGATAATGGAAGCAGCGCCGGTGAAAAGACCGATGCGGCGGCCGCGCGCTTCCCCGCTCGCGATCAACGCCGCCGCGATCCGGGCGATCCTATTGCGCGACATTAAACTGCGAGCCGGACCATACTATATAGGATTTTTGATGATTCTATTGATGCCTCTGGCGCATTTACTGATCGTTGTGATAGTTTACCACCTCTTTGGCCGCTTGGCTCCGCAAGGAACGGATCAGGTGGTCTATTTCGGCATATCCGTCTTGCCCTTCGTGATTTACACATATTTGTCGCGGCGGATCGTCATGGCGCTCGCCGAAAACCGTCCGCTTCTTTATTTTAATCGGGTGAAGATTTTCGATATTCTCCTTGCAAGAGGCATCTTGGAGGCGGCCGGCTCCGTCGTTGTTTTTGTAATTGTCGTCTCCATATTGGCGGTTTATTCAAATGATTTTTCGCCGCGCGATTGGCCTGGGATCGTGTTCGCGGTCGCCGCGACGATTTATTTTGGTTTTTCTATCAGTGTTCCCAATGCGTTGATCGCCCACGTCCTCCCGGTTTGGGCTTTGCTGTTCAATCTTTCCATCCCCGTGTTTTGGCTCGCCTCCGGCATCGTTTTCTTTCCATCCGCCATTCCGGACCCTTATGACCGGTGGCTTGCCTTGAACCCCTTGCTGCAATGTGTCGAGTGGATTCGTTATTCGTATTACGAGGACTACCCGGACAAGCTTCTCAATATTCCTTACCTCATCTCCTTTGCGACGGCGTGTCTTGCCGTCAGCTTGATCGCCGAAAGGCTCGCGAGGCGTGTGCTTCTTTCAAGGTAATATCACGTTCCATCAATCATGACCAATGCGCCGGTTGCAGGCCCAGATGAGCATGATCTTCCGGGGCGGGCCGCCAAATAATCACGAAGCGTTGATGAACTCCGCCGCGCAGCAGCCCTAATGATCCTCTTCAACGTCGACGTCACCGGCTTGAGGCGCCGTTCCTTTCCTCGCTTTGCAGGCGCGATATTTCGCAGGACGTACATATCCTGGTGTCCAAACCAATAGCCTTCCGAAAAGTCCAAGAGCTCCAGCTCCTCGACTGCGGCGATCATCCGCTCGACATACTCTCGATAGGTAATCGCATGAATGTAGAAATCGGTCGACAGGTCGAATTGCTCCGATGTCACGATCATTCCGTAGCCACGGGCGTCGACAAGGACCTCGGGCATCAGCAAGCGATGCGACATCCGGCCGTGCGTCGAGATCATCAGTATTCCGCCGGGGTTGAGCAACGCGTGCAGTTCCATTAGCCAGCCAAGAAAGTGCTCGTCCCTGACGTGCGAAAAAAAAGAAAGCGCGAAAATGAAATCGAACGTCTCGGAAACATAAAAATCCTGGATCTCATGCGCCGATCGCAATGTTTGAAGGCCGAGCTTATCGCGATTGAAATTCACCGCATCGGCGTGAATGTCCATGCCGACATAATTTACTTCCGGCATGACATTGCGAAAGTGACGGCCGACGCGGCCATACCCGCAAGCGAAATCAAGCACTTTCAGCACGGGCGTCACAGAGTTTTGGGAGATGGGCCGCAGCCCCTCGCCAAAATAGGATTCGATGACCTTCTTGATCGTCTCGGCGTTGGTCCGGCCGTCTGCGATATACTTCCGATAAGCGGCGGCGACATCGCCCTTGTTCGCCCATACCAGGGCATTCAACAAATAGTCGCGTTCGAAAATAGCGGTCTCGACGCCGAATTCCCGCGCCAACTCCCGCGCAACGGAGCCCGTCAATATTCCTTGCTCATCGGTGAACAATCACTCGCTCCTTGTGGACTTCCCGCACTACGCTTTCTTGAACACCGTAATGTCTTTGGAAGTCCGCGATGGCCGCTAGGCGCACTCGGACACTAGAAAATTCGCATCCCCAAACTTCTTCCATGAAGCCTCGCTGGGCAGGATAAGCTGGCGGCGTTGCTCGGCATGGCCGTGGGCTGTGAAGTGATCGCGGCCGGAACGCCAAGTTCGGTGACGTTTCAAAGCCTTGGCCACGTCTGGATTGGCGTTCAGATAAGCCTGTTCGTTATAGTTGTCAGCCGTGACGATTGGAAAAGCGGGCCGAAAAGGGCGACGTCCTTCCGCGGACCAAGAGGTTTGGCGGACGCAATCATAGAGGCGGAAATCGTGAGAGTGATGCTGCGCCAGAAAGTCTAGGATTTCTTGGCTCTGAAATAAGGTCGTGTCGAAGTAGTATTTTTGGGCTGCGTTCTCGCGCAGTTCATTGATCTGCTTGGGGAGCTGCGCAAAACCGAACGCAGGATAAAGGGCGGATAAATTTTCTTTGGTCGCGATGAAAGTGAAGGCCGCTACCCTGCGAGCGACTTCGCTGCCAGGGATTGCGGCAAAATCGTCGCCGAGGATCATGCGAGCTTGGAAGTTGAGAAAAATATCCTTGTATCGAAGTAGAAGCGCAATTACCGAGGACGTTTTGGAATAATCCGTTGCCCGTACTTCGTTCGATCTAAGCTGGAGATTGTGATGTTGCGCCAAAAAGAAAATTGGACCCCGGTTGTATATTTCGAATTGCCAATTCAAATGTGAAAGAATATGAGAGATAGGCTCTCGGATAGTTGCGAAATATTCTATCGGGCGGTCGAGCGAGATCAAATAGGTGGCGAATGTCTCTCTCGGAAGGTGCCCCCTGAGCCAATCGTGGCGCCGCGCTGCGTCGAGAAGTTTGGGACGGGGGATCCCCTCGCAGTGGCCCTGCCCTCGATGGGAGCATGACCAAAGCACCTTATACACAGTGCTTCCCGCTGTTTTCGGCACATGAACAAAAACGATCAACGGGAAATGTTCGACATCGTGTGCCGGTCTTTCGGAGGGCGCTATCATTTTAATCACCTCTTAATCGATAACACGTCTGCATTTGAGCAACAACATAGCATACCTGACATCCTCCAGATCACCGGCATACACGCGGCGCGCGGCGGGCAGGCGGGCGAAAGCCCGGGGCTGGCGCGCGAGCCTTGGGCGTTAGCGTCCGGACAATGTACGGCTGGCTACCAAGCTACCGGCGCGGCGGTTGGGGTGCGTTGAAGGCCAAACCATTATTCAGTCGGCCGCCGAAATTGAACGCGCGCGCTCCACGCCGTGGAACCCGCCGAGGCGGTCGCTCCCCAGCACATCGAGGCGGCGTTGACCGCGCATTTCTCAGTGTCCATAAATGGCCGCGCGGCAGGACCTTGCTCGCGCCGATTTTCGGCGGAGCCGGTGCCGAGTTCAGCGACGAACACGGCGGCGGTCCCGGCGTGCGACATTGGAGAGGCACCCTCAAGTGCGAGACTCCCACGGCAGTGCCCTTAAGCCTCTATGCCCTGGCCGTAATCTCTGGCTGCCAAGGCGCCGGCGGCAGCTGCGCGACTCTTGTCCTCCGCGCGGCGGCGTCCACACCAAGGGATTGTTACTTCGTAAAAAACGCGGACAAGCTCCGCC
>JBOHJT010000279.1:0-4368 GCA_050728715.1 Methylocella sp. | reverse complement strand
CCACGTGCCGCGCAAAGCGGGCGGCGGTTGCCCGCGGGAGCCGCGCTTTATGTGCGATCGCCGCGATCTTGGCCTTGGCCGGACGCGATCTCGCCCAGCGGCTCGCAAGGCGGCAGGTCAAATACGCCAAGCTTTGCGCTTGGGTCGAGGACAATATCGACGAGGACATTGACCTATTACCGGCGGCTTCCCGCGACCTCAAGAACTTGCTCGTCACGGCATTGTTTCGGGCGGCGGGGGTTCGTTGGCGAGAAATTCGACATCCTTGTCGACGCCGGACTCGACCTTGAACGTCGTTTGATAGGTTTGGCCGGCGTGTCGCGCGATCGCAACATACTCACCTTCGGCCAGCGTGGCGGCGGGAAACGCGCCGATCATCTCGCGGATGACGTCGCCCCCCGGGGTCAAGACCGTGAAAGCCGTATTTGCGAGGGATTCGCCGCCGGGGCTATTCACAAGCTTCAAAGTCAGGGTGGCGGCGCGATGACGCAGGGTCGCATCGGTCAGTTTCCCGGCCTGAACCCGGAGATCGGCGCTGATCACCGAATTCGTCGGGCTCGCCGAACCGTTGCTCGCCGCGTCCAGCAATGTCGACACAACATGATAATTGCCTTCCGGAAGGCCGACGATCTCCCCGGATTTGGCGTTCGCGACAACCAGTTTTGCTTCCGGATTGCCGCGCCCCGGAACATAGATCGAAATCGATAATTTCGCTGGATTGATGGGCGTGTCGCCGAGCTGGCCCGCGATCCGCAACCCGCCGGCATTGAGCACGAGCGTTTCGTTTAACAACGTGCCGTTAATGGTGATCCGCTTTGTCGCGCCCGCGAGCCCCAAGGCGGCATGAACGATGAAGTTGCCGTCCGGAAGGGACAGGTTTGGCATCGCGTCGGTGGATTGCGCCACAAGTTTGTGGTTTCCGTCCGTTCCTTCGGCTTCCTCGAACACGCGCCATTGCAGCCCTTCCCGCACCGGCTGCGTGTCGCTGGCGGCAAAACGGGCCGAGAGCCGGACCATGCCGTGCGCCGTCTCGACGGGAGCGGTCTCAGGGGTAAGCGGCAAGCGCAGGGAAGGACCGCCGGGATTTCCCGCTTTCGGCGATTGCGCCGCGACCGGCCAAGCCACCAGGCACAGCGCGGATGCCGCCAATCGCGCAAGCAAGGTTCCGGGGGCGACAAAAACTTGTCCCGTCCGGCCGGAAGCCGGTCTTGCAAGCCGCCGCAAGCCTTACTCCTCCCCTCGATGGAAAACGCTCGATGTCGCCGCCGCGAGATTGGTCAACGACAGCGGGTGAAAAGAAAACGCGACCCGATGGTGGCCGGCCGGAACCTCGACACCGCGAAACAGAATATTCGCGTGAAGCACCGGTTCCTTGTGCCCATCGACGCGGGCCTCCCAGCCTGGATAGAAAAGATCGTGCAGCACGACAATGCCCGCCTTTGGGGCATCGACGTCGATCTCGACCAAGCTATCGGCATAGTTGACGATCGCGACATGCGATAGGCCCCGTGCGTCACGCGAGGCTTGGCTTACGGATTGGCCCATCCATTGCCCCGCGTGGCTCGCGGTTTGGAAGCGCTCTTGACCCGTGCCTTGGGCATAGGGACCGCCGTGAAGATCGGCCATGTTTGCCTGGTCGATCAACACCTCGCTCGCCGGATCGAAGCCGGGAAGAACATGTTCGTCGAGAACTTCCTCATTGTCGATGGGCTCGACCGCCGACGCGAAGTAGGCCCTCGGCACAATTTTCCCGAGCTTGTAGATATACATGGTGTCGCTTGTATAGATCGCCTGAGCCCTCGGTCGCGGGACATCGCGTGGCAGTTCCGTCAAAGGGCGGTCGAGGACCAAATATTCGAGCCCGAGCAATGCCGCAAGACGGCTATTGTAGCCGCGAAAAGTGCCAGGATAGTGGCGCAAGGCGAAATCCTCGGCGTCCTGCCCGGGGCCGACCGCGCGTTCGTAATCGTCGATGCGCAGGGGATTGTAGCCGAGCGTATTTTCGAATTTGAGAACCATCGACGCGTTCTGCCAGGGCCCTTTGAGTCCTAGAATCTCAACGCGCGGACGGTCACCGTCACGCGCCCTGGTGGCGATGTCCTGGCGCAGAACTTCGATGCCGGCGGCGTCAGACGGCTTCATTTTGGCAAAGACGGAGTAGCGTTCCAGAGGCTCCGCGTTGAGCGGGGAGGCGGCATTGCGCCAGAGGATTTCGGCGCCGCTTAAGAGCACGAAAAAACTCGCCGCGAGCGCCCGCCTCGGGCGAGCTTGAAGCCCGAACAAGACGGCGGCGCCCGCGGCCGCCAGTACCGCGGCAACCGCGAGCGCGGCGAGCGAATGTGTCGCGTGCCCTTCCCGCAAGGAAAAGGCGAAGCCCGTGCCGGTCAGCACGGCGAGCGAAAGCATGGTCGTCCCGGCGAGCGAGACGGCCAGCCATTTCGGCAGCGTGCGGAAAGGCTTCGGCAGGCCCTCCTCGATATAGCGGTGCAGCAAAAATCCGGCGGCTAAGGCGAGAGCGAGGTTGATAAGAAACGTCGCGTCCGCAGGTCTCCGGTAGAGGGACACGCCGGGTATCCAGTCAAATGCGAGCGCGAAGAACGGAGTATAGCGCCCCAGCGCGTAAGCGAGCGCCAGCAAAAGCAGGACGAGAAAGAGCCGCCCGCGCCGCGCGAACAACCGGCCGGCTCCAAACCCGTGCCACGCGATGAGCAGGAATGGCAGAGTGCCGATAAAAAGATAATCGACGGCGCGGTCGGTCCAGTCAGCGCGCGGCATGGTGTCGTAGTCAGGCCCCCAATAATCATAGAGATGATCGAGGGAGCCAAAGAAATTCGGCACGAACAGCGTGATCAGATTGACCGGCGCGAGCGAACCGACCGCCGCAACCCCGAATGGAATGCCCGGCCGGTTCGAATCGGCAAGAAACTGCATGGTTAAAAGCGCCGGCACGATCAATATCGCGAGTATCAGCGCGGCACTCAACGCCAGGGCGCCGGCCCGAGCGCGCATATAGACAAGCGCGTGTCCCGATTGGGCGGCGGCAAAGACAAGATAACCGGCAAGAACCAAGCAAAGCAGAAAGGCGACCTGATCGCGGCCGAGAGCCATCAAGGATGCGGAAAGACCGAACGCGAGAGCGAAACGATAGGAGCGGCACTCGAGCGCGATATCGAGGCACCACAAGGCCGCTGGAAAGTACGAATAGGAAATGATTATGCCGGTGTGCTGGAGCCTCGAGGACGCGGCGCCGCCGAGCATGAAAACAAGCGCCGCGAGGACCGCCCCCGCCGGATGCCAGCGCCAGCGCCGCAGTAGGCTCAAAATGCAAACCCCTCCCGCGAAAAGGTGCGCGAGGACGGCCGCGTCGAAGAGTTGCATCGAGGCGTTAGGCGCCATAAGCGCAAAAAGCACCATGCTCGGCGTGAAGATCAAGGATTGCGGATCGGCGATCGCCGGATAGCCGCCGAAATGATAGGGGTTCCATAGTGGAATCTCGCCACGGTGCAAGGCATCGCCAAGGAAACGGAACATCGGATAAAAATGGTTTTTCGAATCCCATGGAACTACCGTTCCGGTGACGTGCCAAGAGGCCAGCGCAAGCCCGTAAAAGATGACAAGGCTCAAAACCGCAAGCCCAAGGGCGCTCTTTGTCCAAGCGGGAGCCCTGTCCTCATTCTCCGCTTCGAATGGACTATGCGACATAATTCGCGTCCCGGGCGAGGCGCACGGTATATTGCACCCCGACGAGCACGACGTCGATCCGGTTCTCCTTCAGCCAGCGGATGGTCGAACGCACGGTGTCCTCGAAATCTTGCGGCGGGATCCGGGCCAGCGCGTCATTGGTGCCCAGCTGCCAAAGAACGAGGCCGGGATTGCGGAGCGCGACCTCGCTTCTGATCCGCTCGGCCGTGTCCTCCGCCATTTCTCCGGAGACGCCGCGGTTGAGAATCACGACATCGACGCCCTTGAGGGCATGCTCGAGGATCGATTCGAGCTGCGAGGGATAGCTCATGCCCTTCGACGAGGCCCCGTAGCCGAGCGTCGAGGAAGAGCCGATCGCGAGAATTCGCACTTTCTCGCCCTTTTGCAGCGCGGCAGTTACATTGGGTAGCGCGGCCGGGGCGGCGATGTCCACCGCCGGCACGTCGCATGGCGGGCTCAGCGGCGGCGCGGCGGGAGGCGCGCCCAGGTCTTCCGCGCGGCAAGCCGGCATTACCGGCAGTACCGGCATTAAGAGGCAGGCCAGCGCTAGGGCGAGAGCGGCTTGCTTGCCGAAGCCGCCCGCAATCTTTCGCGCCATTCCGCCGCCCATGCGATGAGACCCATAAGGAGAACACCCAAGATAACGATGAATGCGTCGGATGCAAC
>JBOHJT010000278.1:0-4371 GCA_050728715.1 Methylocella sp. | reverse complement strand
CCGAGCGGACCCTCGAGGCGACCTGGAAGCGTATCGGCGCCCTGCTCGATTGCTTCTTACCAAACGAATGCCAAGCCTACCTCGCAACCGCGGGATACGGTTCTGCTTAACTTCATCACGCTCTAGGATCGATTTACGGAGTTAGCTGAGCGCTTGTGCGTCACACGCCGAATTGGCGCAGGTAATGGTCCATTTGGCGATTGGCTCAGATTCGCCCGTCTAGCTAAGCTAGTGTTGCCCGAGGACCGCTCAGCGCCAAGAGCGGACGTGCCTAGCGGCGCCAGCGCTCCGCCCGCCTGGTTGGCGGGTCAATAGAGCGGTGGAATTTGGATTGGCGTGCGTACCGGGCCGATCGATAGAAAGGCTTTGGAGAAGGTCAACGGCAGATTCACGCGCCCCGTGCCGCCGAGCAGGCCCGACAGTACCTGGCCAGCAGTGAACGGCGCCGGATCGACGCTGCCGTGAGGTGAGGTGAGGTCGCCTTCCCAAGGTTGTCGATTTTATTTTGGATATGTTTCAAGTCTGCCGAGAATCAATTTGGTCCGCGCATCGACGAGCTCTTGCGCGCGGGAGGGCTTTGCAGCGCGGGCCTTTATCGTGCACAAAGGGTCGTACGGCCCCAACGCGCTCCGCGCTTTCTGCCGGTCCGACGTCCAATATGGCCAGTCGAATTCCGGCATGGAGGAGATTTCGCGCCTCGCATAGGCTATTCCCGCGGCTGCGGCGCCGGCGAATTCGAGTGGGCGCCGCGGCAGGCGGCCGAGGCAGGCATCAATATGGGCGCGGAAAAGCGACACGCCGCGATCTTCGAAAATGTCGAGGGTCGCACCCGGCCGTGGATTGACTTCGATAAGCGTGCATGCGCTGTTTTCGACAAGAAAATCGATGCTGTTGAGACCGCGGAGCCCGCACGCCGCCGTTATGGCTTCCGCCGCTCGCCGTAGCCGGGTTTCCAGCCCGGGCGATAGACCGGCCGGGCGAAGGCTGCCGCCGAAACGAAACGGTTCACCCGGCGCCGGCGCCGGCCACTGGCGGCTCGATCCCACCATCCGCGCCTTGGCTCCATCGGCGAGAAACAGGATCGAAACAGGCTCGCCCGCCACGATGCGCTGGAAGTAAATTTTCTCGCCTTCCGCCCGGAGTGCTCCGGCCGGCGCGACATGGCTTCCGCCCGATCCGCCCACGCTTTTGACAAGCCAGTGCCGGCGGTCCCTTGGCACGCGCGCGCTGATCTTGGGATGCGGAATGTTCGAGGCTGCGCAAAGTTCCGCCAAGCGAACCGGATCCTTCACGCTGCGTACCACCGCTGGCGGATTGCCGAAGAGCGTCCACCGCCGCCCAAGCGCTTCGAGGAGCTCGGCGCGATCCTCGAAGCCCGCACCATAGACGAGACCGCGAGGCGCCTCGCCTTTGGCAAGCGCTTCGAGCGCGGCAATCAGGCTCTCGCCCTCAAATCCAGTGTCGAGGCCGCCCGTGATCAGCCTGTTGGCGGCGCAAAAGCCGCGCGTATCCGAATCGTCGAAAAAATCGGCGACGAGCGGCCGGAACCCGGCACGCCGCGCAGCCGCGGCCAACGCGCGCCCGGAGGACGCCGCGATCAGAACCGCGGCGCCAGGCTCAGGCGATCTCACGCGCGAGTGCGAAGGCGTCGCGGAAATCGAGGCTGACCGCTTTGGTCGAAGTCGCAATACGCCGGAACAATCCAGATTCCGTTTTATACTTCACATCGCCGATGGCGAGCGGCCCGATCCCGAGACTGCCGCCGGCCAGTTCGACACCGTTCGCCATTGGATCGAGGTCTTCGACGCCCGGCGGCGGGACGGCATTGACGTCGGCCGCCACGAGTAGGGATTTGGCCGCCGCGAGCATCATTGCCGAGAGAAGTTGCACTCCCGCCGCTGCCGCGCAAAGTGCAACTTCCTTACCGGCCAACGCCGAGGAAGTCTCCTCCGGCGTTTTTGCTTGAACGGCGTGGACATCAAGGCCAAATCTCTGCTTGATCTCGTCCGCCTTGACTTTCACACGGCTCAACTCGCGTCCGGTGAGCGTCACTTCGACGCCCTCCAACGCGGCGATAACGCCGGACGCGTAGCCGACCGGGCCGGTCGCTCCGAAGATCACGATTTTCGTCTGGCCCAGCGCCTTAGTATGCTTTTGCTTCAGGATTTTCTCCACGCACGCGACCATCGCCGCAGCGGTGGTGAACGACCCAGCTGGGTCGGCAAAGGCGGAAATCTCGAACGGCTTCAAAAGGGTCTTGCGCAATTGTTCCAGCATGTCGAGAGCGAGCACGGGATCCTTGCCGCCGATAAAAACGCAGGTCCGAACGGCATCCCTAGGGGAGCGCGAAAACATGGCGTCCTGCACCAACGGCGTGATGTCGTCGAGAGTGACCCCGGTATAGGGAGTGACGGAATCAAATCCCGCGTCGAGCGCCATATTCACGTCGAAAGGGCTCATGTGCCTGAGCGGAGTGAGCATGTGCAAAATATTTTTCGCGGTCACGTTTCCTCCCCTATCTTGTTGCTTCTTATTGCTGCTATTTGATGGTCGCGAGGGTTTTTCCCTCGACGCGCGCGCCGTGATTAACTCCTTTGCAGATGGCCATCTCTAGCCCCCACGCGGCGGCTTTTTCCTGGGTGAGATCGCACAAACGCCGCGCTTCGTCCGCATCGGAGGCGAAGGCAAAGCCGGTCGGCCCCCAGGACGACTGGCCGGTTCCGCACGCGCCGTGCCACCGAAGGTCCTCCATCACTCGCGCCACGGCGGCGCTCGCGTAGGGCGCGCCGCCTTGGGCGGGCGCAAAGTAGTCTCCAGCGATCTCCTGGAGACGCGCGATCGCGTCGCCGAACGAACCGATATCGTGTTCGGCGAGTGCCGGCAACGCCTTGATGAGAACGAGGCGGCAGATTTCCGCAGCCGAGGCGGCTTCGAAATCCGCCAGGCGCGCGAAGGCGGCTTGCTCGTCGCGGCCGTGCTTGCCTTCGGTTCGCGGGTCGAGGACGACAATCACCCGCCATTGTGGCGGGAAATCCATGCGGGCGACGACCGGCGGCACCGCCGTGTGCGCGCCGCGCCCGCCATCGACAATAAGGCCGCCGCGCTGAAATAGGCCTAAGCCAATTCCGGAACGCGCGCCTCGCCGCAGCAGGAACGCATCGCTCGCTGCATCCGCTGGGATGCCTTCAAGGTGCCGCAGGGCAGCGGCGACGGCAAGCGCAAGTTGGGTCCCGGAGCCAAGGCCCGCATGTGCGGGAATGGCTTCGTGTACATTCAAGCTATAGGTCTTGGTCAGGCCAAGGTGGCGCGCGAGAATAGCGAGACAATTGGACGCGCGCGCGGCCTCCAATCCATCGACAGCCGGCGCCGGCGCGCGGCGGATGGTCAGGCGGGTCGCCGGGCGGTCGATCGCCAGCCCGAGGCCCCCGAAACGGCGGCCAAGTCCGCCATTCATGTCGAGAAATCCGAGGTGAAGACGGGCGGCTGCCGCCACCGTCACGCTGTCGATCATGACCCATCCCTTCCGGAGCATCTTCCCCGCCCCTTGGCGAAGGCGCTCGCGTTTTGGGGCATGACCGTCGAAAAGTCGCAGAATTTCTGGACAATGTCATGCCGCAGGCAAAAAGCTGAAAGAGCTGATTGTTTCACGCCAAACGACCTATCCCCGGCAAAAGACAAAAATCATGGCCTCTTTGAATTTCGAATCGACGGGTTCGGGAAAGCCGTTCCTGGCCCTGCACGGCTACGGCGCCTCCCTGTTTTCTTGGCGCCACCTGCCTCCCGCCGTGCCGGATCGGCGGGTCATTTGCGTGGATCTGCCAGGCCACGGCGGCTCTCCAGCGCCCGCGGACGGCCGGTATGGCCTCGCCGACCACGCCGCGAAGGTTATCGACTTCATCGAAGAACAGAAACTCGAAGAATTCGATCTGATTGGACATTCTTTTGGCGGCGGCGTGGCGCTCATGATTGCCATCGATTTCATGAAGCGGCGGCCCGGCTCCATCTCGTCCCTGACCTTGCTGGACAGCCTGGCGTTGCCCCAGCGTCTGCCAGGGTTCATCATGGTGGCGAATGTTCCCTGGATCGGCCCCGCGCTGTTGTCGCATTTGCCGGCGCGGTTGATCGTCCGCGCGGTATTACGCTCGGTATTCTATGATCGCCGCCGCATCCCCGAGGAAGCATTCGACATCTATGCGAGGAACCTCGCAACCAAGGAGGGGCGCCACGCGCTGCTTGAGACAGCCCGCCATATCATTCCCGACGATGTGCCCCGGCTGATCGAGCGGTATCATCGGCTGAAGCAGCCGACCCTCTTGATCTGGGGCAGGCAAGACAAGATTGTGCGTCCTTCGACTGCGATCACGCTCAACA
>JBOHJT010000277.1:0-4394 GCA_050728715.1 Methylocella sp. | reverse complement strand
CAATTGTACCAAAATGTTTCACGTGAAACATTTTGGTACAATTGGCCGAGACCATTATCCCTTCAAATCGCATAAGATCGGGGTCTAGAATTTTGTCTTTTTGCATGATCCGGAATACCTTCGTCCGCTTGCCCAGATAATGTCAAAGTCCTGAAACCTTCGCCTTGACCGGTTGTCCATGCGCCGGAGCGGCCTCCAGTTGCGCGGGCGGCGGGGAGATTTCGTTCGCCGCGTGATCGGCCGCGCGGGGCGCAAAACCCGCTGCGGCCGTATTGGCGGCAGCCAGTTCCGAACTCGTGAGCCTCGCGGCAACGTCGTCGCGTTTCCGGGCGGCGTCGGCGTCGCCCGCCGCCGCGACGATCGCAAACCAGGTGTAGGACTTGACAAGGTCTTTCGGCACACCAAGGCCCCGCGCGAGCAGAACCGCCAAATTATATTGGCTGTCGCGAATGCCATATTCGGCCGCTTTACCAAACCACAAAGCCGCGCTCGTATAATTGGGCTTGCCGCCTTCGGCGGCGAGCACGCCGAGATTATGCATGGCGCGGGTGTTGCCCTTCTCGGCCGCCCGCTGATACAAATCCTTGGCGTGCTGCATGTCCTTGTCGACGCCGAGGCCTTTTTCGTAAAGCGACCCGAGCCGGTATTCCGCCACCGCGAGACCTTGCTGCGCCGCCTTCTCGTACCATTGCGCCGCCAGTTCATAATTCCGCGGACCGGCGCCGCCGTCGGCGTAACGAACCGCCAGATCGAACTGCGCCGCCGCATCACCGGCTTCGGCTTGGCCAACGAGATTTTCAGTTGGCCCAACAGCTGGCGGAGCTGCCCGCGCGGTTAACGGGCCGGAGGAGGGCACTGGCGGCGCGGCCGCAATGGCGGCTGATGGAATGGCTTTCGCAGGGACCGTGGCGACAAGAAGGCGGGGCGGCACGGATATGCTCGCCGTCTTGCCCGGTCGAAGGGTCCCGACCACGACCGCGTCGCTGCCCGCGATGGCTCGCGTGGCGGGCGAAAGCTCGGTGAAAGGTGCGGCACCGTCCGAAGGAAAACCGGGTTCCGAGGACGCCGCCGGCCGCGATGGAACAAGCAGGGCGCCCGTCGTGCTCGCCGCGTCCGCCGCCGGAAACTGGTCCCCTGGCGCCGCGTTTCGTCGCGCCTGGCTTGCTGGCAGTCGGCCCTTAGGCGCAACGCCCGCGAAGTTCCGGCTTGCGACGCCCGCCGGCTTCCCACGCCCGGCCGCTCTGCCGGACTGCCTCAGAAGGTCAGGCACGAAATCGTTCAAATTGTTATGAGCGAGCGTTCTAGCGAGGGCATAGGCGCCAATCGCCGCGAACAAAACGGCGGCGCCCAAAACGAGCGGACGTTTATACGTGACGAAAAGGCCGCGGCTCCGGCCAAACGGAAACGCGCCCGGCTTGGCCCTGCCGTCGTCTCCCGCCAGGGATTTGGATGTCGCGCCATCCAGCTCCATTTGCGCGGTACGCGCCGCTCGGCGGGCGGCGGCGATGAAATCACTGCGACTCGCCCCTTCGTCGCGAACCTGGGAGTCCTTGGGCGGCACACTTCGGGGCTCGCTGTGTTCGCCCCGGCCAGGAAAGCCAAGGCCGGGTTCAATCAGAAAACTGGCCTCGCCGGCCGCGTCGCCGCGCGCGGCAGGTTGAAGCATCCCAGGGCCTTGCACGCCATCGTCGGCAAGTGCCTCCCTGGCTAGCGCGTTCTCGTGTTGCGCGAGGTACGTAAAGATCGGCGCAATAGGGTCTTCTTTGGCGACCGCGGCGCCGCGGCGGTCTGGCCGCATCCCGCCCGCGGCGGCCGCCCGGCGAGCACAGTAGCCGGCGACTTGCTCCACGGATTCCTGGATCGCGGTCAAGCCGAGCTGCGCGCGCTGGGCGGTTTCCTCGTGAAGGGCGCGCAGGCTGGCGATTCCGCGCATGATGCTCTGCGCATCCTCAACGGAACCAGGCCCGTTCGACGGTTTCGGCTCAACCACCTTGGACAGGCCGCTCACAATCCGGCGCGTCTCCTCGAGCTGAACGGATAGGCCGCCGATAGAACTTTCCAGCGAAGTCAGCGAAGCAAGGCCTGCGGCGGCGCGATCGAGACGCAGGGCGAGCTTGGCAATCTCCCGTTCCAGAGCCGCGCCCGCGCGCTGCCCTTGACCGGGATCCCGGGCTAGCTCCATCTTTTCGACGGCATCGCCGGCCAGACCCCTTGACGTGTTCGTCTCGTGCGCGCCCGCGGCCGGCCCCGCTTCGAGCCGTCCCGCGAGTGGCCGGCGCGAGGTCTCGATCTGCCGCGTAAGCGCAGCGTAGCGGGCTGGTTCCTTGCTTGGCGCCGGAAACGTTTCAGGGGCGGGATTTTCCGCACCATGCCCCTCGAACGAGGCCCTATAAGCTTTTGCCGCCTCGAGTTGCGTCAATGACCGGTGAAACTCCCGCGCGAGACGATCGAATTGCTCCCGCGAACTCGCGCGTTCGCCAGGTTCCAGCACGGTTTGGGCGCCCCCCGTCAAATCACGAACCGGGGTTTCGAGCGCAACTCCCTGTCTCGCTTCCGCGCTGGGCACGCCGGCTTTGCCGTTGCGATCGACCCCCTCGCCGCCAAAATCGCGGTCAACGTCATCGCAGGCATTCTCAACCGTTCCGGCAAGTGCCAAAACGGGCCTTTCCGGGTCGCTCAAAACCGGCTCGGCGACCGGGGGGGTAGCGTGATTCGAAGCCATTTCACCCGCCACTGATGAACTCCGCTCCGCAGCGCCTTCGCCGCCAGTTTGCAGGGCGGTCTCTTGCCCTGGCGGTTCGACCGTAGCGGGCATGCGCCACGAAGCCCGTAGCGCGGCTTCAAGCCCGGCCAGCGCGGCCTTGAGCGAGTCGGCGTCATCGGGGCCGCGATTGCGCAGCCGCGCCTCCAATTCATCCAATTTTTGGACCAGCTTCGCGCCGCTTTCGCGGTCCGTCTCGAATTTGGTCCAGCCCGGCGACCGCGGCTTCGCGATCCCCGCGCCTAGCCCGGCAGCTTGTTCCACGCTCTCGGCCGCGCGTCCTCCTAGGCCACTACGCGAGGCATGGACCAGCGCTTCCGGATCGCTAGGCTTAGGAGAGCCGTCATCGTCCTTGGAGGAAATTGCGGACACAGGCTGCCTTTCACCGTCAAAAAACCAAGTATGATTCGCATTTTCGCGCCGCTGGCTTGCCCGGGGCGGACCATCGAAGCGAGCTCCGCCGGTGTCTGGGTCCTTGCCGCGTATCGAGCCCTTGGTCTCTTTGTGAACCTGCGGGATCCCGCGGCTCCGGCATCGTGCAGCTTATTATGCGGCAAAGCTCCGGCACCCGGCAAATCGCGGGCCCATGCCGAGAATAAGCCCGGTGCCGCCAGGTTCCAGGCGCCGAATCCGACATCCACGCTCGCCCTCGCCCATAATACGTTCCCGCGCGTGCCGCCGGCGGCGCCTGCTTTCCCGAAAGCGCCAGCATGATCCAATCGCGACGCGCCATGCCCAAGCCGTAAATCTTTGCGACCTTCAAAGCGTCCGGTAAACAATAAATTAATGAATAGAAGGCCGAAACCCTGGGGCGCGGAGAGGCTGCCTACTTTTAAGTGTATTACATTTGATTACACTTTTTAGTTGCATATAGAGCGAAACCCGGCTATCTTTCAGATTGGAGTTAAGCATCGATCAATCGGAATTTGCCATGGGCACGGACCCCCAACACGACGCCGGAAGCAGGTTGCAGCACGGCGCCCCAAACGGACATGCCGATTCGGAAACGCAACAAAGTGCCGATTTGCCGGAAGCGAATTCGCGTCTATCCACGATCCGGGAAATGGCGCGGGATTTTCAGGTGAGCATCCGGGCCCTCCGGTTTTATGAGGACCGCGGCTTGTTGCACCCGCGACGGGAAAGCACCAATCGCCGGTACGATGGCCGCGATAGGCTTCATCTCAAGATGATTCTTAAAGGCAAGCAGCTCGGGTTCACGCTGTCCGAGATTCATGACATCCTTGTTTGCCGGGGAGAGGATTCCGGCAAGACGGAACTCGAGATGGGTCTGTTGCCGGAGCAGATCTTGGCGCAGATCAGCTACCTCGAACGCCAGCGCAGCCAAATCGATGCGGCTATCAATGCCTTGCGTGAGGCGCATCGGCGGCTGCACGAATCGCCTCGCCAAGGCGCGGGTCTTTCCGAGCGGTCCGGCGATTAGAGTATCCGTCTTGGTCAAGCCAGTTTTTGCGTCCATGCCCGCTGATCGCGTAGCAAAGCGTTGGCGAGGATGGCGAGCTTTCGGATGATGGCGGTGAGCGCGACTTTCGGCGGCTTTCCGGCTGCGATGAAGGCCTGATATTTTTCCTTTAGTGCGGCATTGAATCTTATGGCGACGAGGGCGGGCATATAG
>JBOHJT010000276.1:0-4399 GCA_050728715.1 Methylocella sp. | reverse complement strand
GGGCGCGAATATTTGCGGCTCTTCTCGACGCGGCTGAAGCCGCATCGCCCTCTCGAGCGTTTCCTGATCACGTGGAATCACGGGATCGACCAGGAACCGCTCAGAATCCAAGAGTTGGAGCATGTCCTGATCGAAAAGGCCGAGCAACTTTTTCGGGACGCTCTAAAACAACGCCAGGACGAATCACAGATATGAGGAGGCGCGAAGCGCCGTCTCGAAGGATGGGGAAAGGACGCCTGAGGTACCATTGCGAGCGGGGCGCTTCGCGAAGCGAACGCAATGGAAGCGGCCGATTGGAGAGGCGCCTCGGCGGCTGCGCGGCGAATCCTTTCGAGACGGCTTTTTATCGGCTTTTCACGCACTTCTTCACCCGAGCGCCCTGGCAAGACGCCCTCTCATTAACATGGCGTTTACCATAATCGCGCACCATACCGCCGGCGGGGCACTCTCGCCCTTTGATTTCGGGGCCCGGCTTACCCTAACGCTTGGGCGCCAAGCGTTAGGACCGGACCATTAGCGAGGCCGCATGTCCCCCAAAATCCTGATCGCCGACGATGATCCCGTGCAGCGGCGGCTCCTCGAAACATTGGTCCGTCAATTTGGTTATCAGGCCGAGACCGCCGAAAGCGGCGAAGCGGTGCTCGCCCGCCTGCAAGCCCCCAGCGCGGCGCCCGTCGATCTCGCAATTCTCGATCTTGTCATGCCGAACTTAGACGGCATGGCGGTGCTCTCGCGGTTACGGGAGCGGGGCGAGAAACTTCCCATTATCGTGCAGACCGACCGGGCATCGGTCGAATCGGCCGTCCCGGCGATGCGTCTTGGTGCGCATGATTTCGTGGTGAAGCCGGTTGGGCCGGAGCGGCTGCAAGTCGCGATCAAGAACGCGCTCGCCGCCGCCCGGCTCGCGGAAGAAGTGAGCTTCTTGACCCGGCGGGCCATTCGAACGTTGGCGTTCAAGGACCTCGCGGGCGACAGCGTGGAAATGGCTCGCGCAGTCCGGCAGGGCGAGCGGGCGGCGAAATTGGCCATTCCCGTGCTTCTCGAAGGCGAGCCCGGCACCGGCAAGGAAATTTTCGCGCGCGCGATCCACGGGGCTTCCGGCCGGCGCGGAGGCGCGTTCGTGGCCTTCAATTGCGGCGCCCCGCCGGACGATCTCGAATGGATGCTACTTGGCTGCGAAAAGGGGGCGGGCGCCGGCGAGAAAACCCCCGGCAAATGCGTCGAGGCGCAGGGGGGCACGCTTTTTTTTGACCGGATCTGCGCGTTGCCGATTGAGGCGCAGGGGACGCTTTTGCGCGTCCTCCAAGAAGGCGAGATCCATCGCGCCGGGGCGAAGCGCCCGGTGAAAGCCGATGCTCGCCTGATTTTCGCGGCCGATCGAAATCTGATCGAACTGGTAAAACGCGGCTGCTTCCGCGACGACCTCTATTACCGCGTCAACGTGTTTCCAATTTCCGTCCCGCCGCTGCGTGCCCGGCGAGACGACATCGCCTCTCTCGCGCGCCGGTTTTGCGCGCGATTCGCCGCCGAGGAAGGCAAGCCCCTTCGCGGCATCTGCGCCGAGGCGCTCGCCTTGCTTTGCGCCTATGATTGGCCGGGCAATGTGAGGCAATTGGAAAACGCCGTCTTTCGCGCGGTGGTGCTCGCCGGCAGCGACGAGCTGACGGTCGCCGAATTTCCGCAAATCGCCGCGCGGGTCGAAGGCTTCGACGTCCGTGTCCCCGCAGCGCCGGTTTCAGCCGCCGCGCGGCCCCCTCGCGAAAGAGAGTTCGTTCGGGTGGAGGTGCGCGATCCCAATGTCCTGGCGCTCCTCGACGAGAACGGCAATGCGCGCCATCTCGATCGATTGGAAGCCGAAGCCATAAAATTCGCGCTCGTCCGTTACCGCGGCCAGATGTCGGCGGTGGCGCGCAAGCTTGGGATCGGCCGCTCGACCCTCTATCGCAAGCTGAAACAACATGACTTGTTGAAACAACATGATCTGGAACTCGCTCCCGAAGCGCTTGCCTCGGGCGCGTAATCCGGGAAAGCATATTGTGGCGGCTTTGCCGCGCCATAAAAATTTATTTGCCGTGGCTTCGCACGGGCCGGTTCGCGCGTTACCTTGGTAGCGTAGCGGCGGGCGAGTCGCGATGGAACCGGGAAGTTGAGAGGCAAGACCATGCGTGTGCCGTGGCGGCGGACAGGTTTCTTGGGCGCACCAGCGATGGCGCTTCTGATTGGCCTTGCGGATTCGCCCACATACGCCGAGGATGCTCTCCTGGCCCCGCGCCTTGGGGCGGCCGCGCCGGCTGGCAATTTGCCCGGAGAAGCCAAGTCCGGCTTCATGGCTATGTCGCCCGCGCATGGCGTTCCCTTTACGGAGCCAGCGCTCGAAGCTCCGGCTGAGCCTCGGGATGGCGCGGCCGCCTCGCCTAGCGAAGCCAAACCCGTGCCGCCGGACGCGAGCGGCACCGCGCCCGGAGAGTCCGGTCAAATCTCGGCGCCCGCGCTGCCTCCGGTCAACGCGGCGCTAAAAGCCGCGCTTGAGGCGCGTTCCGAGTTACCAGGCCCTGTTGCCCTCCCGCAGCGCAGGGAGCACGAGGCGATCGGTGCATTTTACGCCTTGCGCGATTTCGCGCCGCTCTGGTTTAGCGGCGGCAGCGCCAACGCCGAGGTAGCCCCGGTGATCGAGCGGCTGAAACACGCCGCCGACGATGGGCTCGACGTCAAAGGGTTGCCGCTAGCCGTTTCGCCCGCCACCGACGAAGAAATCGCCGCCGCCGATCTCGCCCTTAGCGATGCGGTCGTGGCCTACGGCCGCCAGGCGAGCGGCAGCCGGGTCGATCCGCGCATGATTTCGCGCTTGATCGGAGTGGAACCGGAAGTCGCCGATCCCGCCGTCATCTTGGCGCTTGTCGCGACCGCCGGGGAAGACGCGGGCGAGGAATTGCGCCGGTTCAATCCGCCGCAGAAGGCCTATGAGGCGCTGCGCGAAAAGCTTCTCCAGTCGCGCCGGGGGCGCGGCGTGGCCGGGCGCGATGCCGCGATTCCCTCAGGCCCCGTTCTGCGCCCCGGCATGCGCGATCCGCGTGTGCCTCTCATTCGCGCGAGGCTCGGCCTCGACGACGCGGCCGCCGCGGAAGATCTTGTCTACGACACGAGGATCGCGGCGGCGGTCGCCGATTTCCAGAAAGCCAATGGCCTGCCGGCCTCGGGTCATTTGACGGCGCGGACCGTCGCGGCCATGTCCGGCGGCCCTTCGAGTCTCGAAGCCGAAATCCTCGCCAATATGGAACGTTGGCGCTGGATGCCGCGCGACATGGGAGAGACCCATATCGAAGTGAATATCCCGGATTATGAAGCCGTCGTCATCGAGAATGGCGAGGTGATCGAGCGCAACCGCGCCGTCGTCGGCAAGGAGGAAACCCCGACGCCGGTGTTTTCCGACACGATGAAATTTCTGATCGTCAATCCCGCTTGGAATGTGCCGCAATCGATCATCCGCAAGGAAATGCTCCCCCGCCTTGCCGCCGATCCCGATTATCTGCGGCGGATGGGATACGAGGTTTCCTCACGCGCGGGCCATCTTGTCGTGCGCCAGCCGCCGGGCGAGCGAAACGCCCTGGGGCGGATCAAATTCGTGTTCCCGAACAATTTTGCCGTCTACATGCACGATACGCCCCTGCGGGCGTTGTTTGCATCGGCGAAGCGTGCCTTCAGCCATGGCTGCGTGCGTGTCGATGATCCGTTCCGCTTAGCCGAAACGGTGCTCGGCAATGGCTGGACCGAGCGGCGGATCAAGAAATTGATCGGCGGCAAGGAGCGCTATGTCTATCTGCCAAAACCCCTGCCGGTTTATCTCGAATACTTTACCGCCTTCGTGGACGAATCGGGCGAGCTTCAATTGCGCGACGATATTTATGGCTATTCGCGCCGGGTGAAGGCGGCGCTCGGCTTGCAGGGGTAAAGAGCCTCGCAATGTCCGGTATTGGGCCCCGATCGTACCAAAATGTTTCGAGACTTGTGCGCGGGGAGTGATCCTCCTCGGCGAAGATGAGTTGGCGCGGTGGCAGGAGCGAGAGGGGAGTTGGATGACCGCGGCCCACAAGACCGGCATCGAGAGCAGCGATGATTCCTTGGCCGGGGGGCGCGGGAGGCTGGTTTTTGAGCTCCGCTCACGCGCTTTGCAGACGCCAAAAGCGTTTGACGTTGTAAGCAATCGCCGCGAGATGAACTTGGAGTTTGGCTTTGGCAAGCCCGAGCCATCGCATGAAGCGAAAATGATAGCTGCGAAAAGGACGCGACGCTCCCGGACGCCGCCAGGGGAGCCGCGAAGGTTCTGGCGGGCCAAATTGAAGACCTCGACAAGTCGCTTAACGATCTCGAGGAGGAAATCGCCGCGGCCCATGCGGCAAGC
>JBOHJT010000275.1:0-4404 GCA_050728715.1 Methylocella sp. | reverse complement strand
TCATCGAACGCGGCCGCGGCAAACGGTAGCCTCGCGGCAGGCGCTGCTGGGATTGATCTGCGGGTGAAGCGCGCGATTAGCGACTTGACCCGGAGGCGATTTGCGATTTCATTCCAGTACCACCCGATCAGAATCAAAAGCCTTTTCACCATGCCGGTGCTCCAGCGCAAGCTACGGATCGCTGGGCACAACATTACGATTTGAGTTTGCGCCGTTATTACCGACACCGCCGATAGGACGGAATTTTCTCAGTTGGTTTATGGGATCAGGCAGTGACGGTGGCATGGCCGCATAGTTCAGTAGAAATGCAACCGTGGTCCCAACAAATTTGCGCGATTCCTGCATGCGATTCCATCCTCTAGTTAGACATTTGGCATTATCGATTCGCAATGAGATTTGGTCATTTCGAGACAAAGGAGTGCATTTGGTCGGGTCATTTGGCGGCGAGCGAGTGCGTTTGTCCAGGTCGTTTCGAGGCGAAGGCGCGCGGTTGTTTGGCTCTATTCAAGGCAAGGCAAGGCACGGGAGTGTGTTTGTCTGTCGGCAAACCACCCAGTGAAGTTTCAAACAGCACAGCGTGCGGCTCAATCCCGGACTAGATCCGGGGATCGACATGTCTCGATGTGCTTAGGCTAGCAGCTGCATATCGGCACCGCGCATGCGTCGCCACACTAAACTCGCGTCCATTGTTCGAGAACCGAGATGACCGCGCCGGTGAGGCGCTCAAGATCCTCCTCGCCGATTGTAAAGGCAGGTGTCAGATAGACGATATTGCGGATGGGCCGCACGAAGACGCCCGCTTCGATAAACCTGCGCCTCAACGCGCCCGGATCATCGATGCGATCGAGCTCGACGACGCCGATCGCGCCTTTCACCCGCACGTCGCGCACATGCGGCAACTCGCGGGCCGGTTCGAGCGCGCGGGCTAGCGCCGTTTCGATGGCCGCGATTTGCTCAAGACGCGGCTCGCGCGCGAAAAGATCGAGGGAAGCATTGGCGGCGGCGCAGGCGAGCGGATTGGCCATAAAAGTCGGGCCATGCATCAGCGCATGGTTTGGCGCGTCCGATAGAAAAGCGTCAAAGACTTTTTTCGTGGCGATCGTCGCGCCCAGGCCCATGGTCCCGCCGGTCAACGCCTTCGACAGAGCGATAATGTCCGGGGCAACGCCCGCCGCCGCGCAGGCGAACATCGTTCCGGTGCGCCCAAAGCCGGTAAAAATCTCGTCGAAAATCAGAAGGAGGCCGTGTCGGTCGGCCGCCGCTCGCAAATGCCGCGGCACTTCCGCATCGTGAAACAACATGCCGCCCGCGCCTTGCACCAAAGGCTCGACGAGAATGCCCGCAATTTCTTGCGCATGACGTTCCAGCAGAGCATCGAAAGCCTGCGCTTGATCCGCATCGACCGGAAGCTCCGCGATGATCTGTTGCGGCAAGACTTTGGCGAAGTGGCCGTGCATTCCTTCCTCGGGGTCGCAGACCGACATCGCCGCAAAGGTGTCGCCGTGATAGCCGCCCTTGAACGCGACGAAGCGGCTTCGCTGTGCAATGCCTTTATTGAGCCAGAATTGCACCGCCATCTTCATCGCGACCTCGACCGCGACTGAGCCGCTGTCGCAGAAAAAAACACGGTTAAGCCCAGAGGGCAGCAGGCCTACTAGCCGCCGTGCCAGATCGAGCGCGGGCTCGTGCGCGAGACCGCCGAACATAATGTGCGGCATCAGATCGAGCTGCTCTGAGACCGCCGCGCGAATATGCGGGTGGTTGTATCCATGGCAGGCGGTCCACCAGCTCGCGATCCCGTCGACGAGTTCTCGGCCGTCGGCAAGGAAAATGCGGCTTCCTTTCGTGCGCGCGACGGGAAGCGGGCTCGCCGCCGTCTGCATCTGCGTGTAAGGCAGCCAAATATGGTCAATGCCCCGCGTAAACCAGTCCGGCGGTGCGCCACTCATCTGTCGCCTCCAATAACCCCCATGGCCTGAGTCCGCCGCTGAGGCGTACGGGGGGCTACCCAAACCTCGCGCGGCCGCTTATGTTGCGAGCGTTTCCGCCTCCGCGACTTGGACAGGTCATGGTCACCCATAGCACGCCGCATTTCCACAACCAGCCGGGTGTTTTGCAAGTGCGGGTGGGCGCCAAGGAATTCATGTGCATTGGCGCTTTGCCTCCCTTCGACCATCCGCATATTTTCATTGACATGGGCGACAGCGACGATGCGATCTGTCCCTATTGCTCGACGCATTATGTTTATGACGCGCGTCTCGATGGAGGATGCGAACCGCCGGAATGCGCTTTCGAGCCCGGTCTGGATTCTGAATCCGGGGCAAAGCCAGCGATTGAACGCGTCTGAGCTGCCGCGATGAATCCGCCGCATGCGGTGATCGCCGGAGCCGGGATCGGCGGGCTTTGCACTTCATTATGCCTCGCCCGGGGAGGATGGCGGGTTAGCCTCTACGAAAAAGCGAAAGTTCTCGAAGAGACCGGGGCAGGCCTCCAGCTCTCGCCGAACGCCAGCGCGATTCTGGCAAGGCTCGGCGTGATCGAGCGCCTGACGCCCTTCGCGCTTCGCCCGAACGCGATAAGAATCCGCCGCGCGCGGGATGGCGCGACCCTCGCGCTCATGCCGCTCGATGACGCGGAGCGGCGCTGGGGCGCGCCCTATCTTGTCGTGCACCGCGCCGATCTCCAGCGTGCTCTTCTGGAAGCCATCGCGCGCGAATCCAGCATCAGCCTCCAAACCGGGGCCGCCGTCGCGGGCTTTGCTTCCGGCGAAAACTTCGTCGCAATTGCCATCGAGCGAGGCGTTGTCCGGCTGAAGGCGGCGGGCGATTGCCTGATCGGCGCAGACGGAGTGCGCTCCTTCGTGCGGCAAAGGCTCGGCGCCGATAGCCCAAGATTTTCGGGCCGGACCGCCTGGCGCGCCACGGTCGATGCCGCCCGCGCCCCGCCCTCGATGCGCCGCGAAGAGACAACCCTTTGGCTCGGGCGCAAAGCTCATCTCGTCCATTATCCGTTGCGCGGCGGCACAGTCATCAATGTCGTCGCGATCGTGGACGAGGATTTTTGCCCGGATGGAGCGGATTTCTGGTCGAGCCCAGGGGACCGGAGCTTTCTCGGAGCGCGTTTCTCGAGCTGGGATGCAACAGCGAGGGAGTTGCTGCGCGCCGCTCCGGATTGGCGAAAATGGCCGCTTTTCGATTGCAATCCGATCGCGAGCTGGATAGCAGGGCGCGTGGCGCTCATGGGCGATGCGGCGCATCCCATGCTGCCGTTCCTAGCCCAGGGCGCTGCTCAGGCTGTCGAGGACGCAGGCGCCTTAGGCGAAGTTTTGACACGCGGCCAAAATATCGAAGCGAGTCTCCGCGCTTATCAAGAGGCGCGGCGCCCCCGCGCGGCGCGGGTGCAAAAGGAGTCGCGCAGACAAGCCAAAATCTACCATCTTGCCGGTCCCGCGGCGTTTCTCCGCGATATGGCATTGCGCGCGCTCGGCCCGCAAAAAATGCTCGCCCGTTACGATTGGCTCTATGCCGCGCATAGAGCCAACGCACATGAGGGATGACCGATCCTCGCCTCCAATCGTGCCAAAATGCTTCACGTAAAACAAGACCTGGGCGCAGGTGATGTGGTTCGATGCGACGAATTGGAGTGCGGGGTAAGTGTGGGTAGGCAAACCGGGACCGCCGCGGTCTGAAAATCGCCGTTTGAGCGGAGAGACGCGCGCGGGGGCGGGCTTTGCGGCCTGGCGGTCTCGCGGATCCGCGCAAGCGGCGGTTAATGGGCTTTGCCGGCTGCCGGTTTTTTTTATATCCGCTCAGGGTCCTCGCGTGCGCCAATGGCGCTTGACGTTGTAGACGATGACGTCGAGATGGACTTGGCACTTGGCTTTGGCAGGCCCGATCCATCGCATCCTCCGGAAGCGGCAGCTGCGTTTCCAGGTCCCGAGGATTTTCTCGGTTCGCGCGCGGACGGGGCGCGAGCCGGGCGATTGTGCGCTTCGAGCCTTTCGAGATGCCGATGGCCGTTGCGCAGCGGCCTGGAGGTTCCACCCGCGGGCAAGGCATCGCAGGCGCGGCCGGCATGAACCGCGCCCAGCTCATCGCGGATGATCGGCGGATAATTGAAGGAGCGACGGAGACATCGGGCTCATTGGCCGGGCGGAGAGAATTCCGCGAGCGGAATTCCCGGAGGCTCGGCCGCGCGGATGATTCCGGTGTCCTTGCCGGCCGCAATGCGGGCGAAGCCGCCATGCGCGGGCGGTGCCTCACCCAGGCCGCGTCTTGATCGCCTTTGCTGGCCGAGCCGGTCACGCGGGCATCGATGAGCGAAGCAATCGCGGTAAGCGATTGCGGAGAGGGCCCCTGCGCGTGGCGGCGGCCTTTTGTTCGAGGCCGCGCCCGATCGACGCAA
>JBOHJT010000274.1:0-4410 GCA_050728715.1 Methylocella sp. | reverse complement strand
GAAACAGGGTGTCCTTGTTGCCCTGAAACAGATAAAGCGCGCGGGCGCCGAGCGGGTTGTCGAGCCCGCCTTCCATCTCCTCCGGCAAATCGGGGCGGCGCTGCAGCATTTCCTTGGGCGGAATCCAGCGTGGCCATTCGGATTTGCGGCCGACGCGCGCGACGCCCTTCCACGCGAACCCCTGGCGGCCTACGCCGATCCCATATTGAATGGCGCCGCCGCCTGGTTGCACAAGGTACAAATGCCGCGAGCCTGTGTCGATCACGATCGTGCCGGCCGGCTCTTTGGTCGGGTTTTGCACCAGCCTGGCGGTTTTCTGGTTGAAATTGACGCCGAGTTCGAGATCATCGGCGTCGTAGGCTTGGCTGCGCGGCCCTGACGCATAGGGGTCTTCGTAAAAAGGCGCGCCATAGGCATAGGGGCGGTCACGGTAACGCGGCGCGGGCGGCGGGTCGCTTGGATAGGCGTAAGCGCCGGGATAGGCCGGGTAGGCCGGAAAAGCGGGGTAGGCCTGATACCCCGGATACCGCGGATAACCGTTATAGCGCCATTGCGCGAAAGCCGGCGCCGCCGGAATTAGAAGGACCAAGGCCAGGACGAGAGCGGTTCCGCGCATCGCGGTAAGGCCGAATGATACTGCATGCATGTCGAGACTCAGGATTCGCTGTCTACCTATCGAATGGCGCATGATTTTGTCAAAAAACGGCAAAAGCGGGCCGCGGCTTTCGACGGTTTTGCACCGGCTAACCGTGGAAGCTTTGAAGGTTGTTCATCCGAGGCTTGGGTGTGAAGCTGGGTTTGCGAATCCAACCTGCCCTTCCTTGGGCCCCCGGGTGAACACCCACCAGTATGCCCGTATGCCGTTTCAGGGTCGAGTCCTTCTTATGAACGGGATCATCGGCGAAAAGTGGCGGGCCGCCCAAGTTGCGAAGGCGGCAGGCATCGTCGCTCCGGCCGGGGCCGGAAGCGAGGCGGCCTCCAGCAAAGGCTAGCCGCCGAGGTTTAGTGCAATATCCTGCAACAGCAGAAGAGGAAGCGCAATTCGAGTCCTGGGTTTCGGCAAGCTTCCGCATTGGTCATTAGCATTTTCCGCCACGGGGGAAACATGCTCAAGGCCGGGCGGCGGTCCGGCTGCGGTCTCAAGCCCTATGCAGCCGGGCGGTCACCAGTGCGGCTTCGGCCTCGTCCAGTGCGCGCTGGAGGTCCGCCTCCGTCGCGAACCGGCCGCGCAGTCGCTTGCCCTCAGTGCGAACCACTACGCTGGCCGTCCGGAAAGGCCAGGGATTGAGGGCGAGGCCTTCGCCGTCGCGCGGCTGCATACGGAGTTCTGTCGTTCCGGCCCCCACCGTCGGCACATTTGGGATCTTGATTTCTTTTTTCACGCCCCAGCAGATTTCGAGCGACATCCGGTCGAGGGCCGCGATCAACAATCGATTACGCTCGAAGGTTTCAGGCGATGCCTGCTCCGCGAGCTTCGGATCGGCCCGCATGGACGCCGCCATCCGCGCTTGAAAGCGATGCTGTTCGTCGAGAAATGCGCTCACTGCCTCCGCATTCTCCACGGTCGCCTTGGTGAAATCGAAATAGCGCGCATAGATCGTATCGGCGTGAAGCGAGACCAAAATCGCGGGATAGCGCCCAAATACACGAGCACGACGCACACCTTCGCGCCATAGCGCAATGTGCACCTTCGAGGGTACTCTGAAAAACTCCTGTGGGAGGCCGGTCCCGGCATCGAGCGCGGGTGACAGTTCCCAGTCCAGCCAACCGATGTCATGCTGCCCGGCGGCGAGGCATACCTCGTCGTAGGGGATCGGCGCCGCGAAGCGCCTGTTGCCCCATGCGCGGGCCATCTGGCCGGAAAGCCACGCGTGGCTCGGTTGCGGAATGGCGATCACGTCAAGGCCGTCCTTGCGAAGCAGCATCATTCTTTGTCTTCGATTGTTGTTTCGCCAACAAAACGACGTGGCGTCGCCTCCGTTCCTTTGCGCACAGCGTCAACTGCTTAACGAGAACGCTTTGCAGACTCTCGATGAGGAAAATTCAACACAGTTGAATCTATTCAACTAATGGCCCTGCAGCAGTGCTGCGAATAATAAATGATGGTGCGGCCAAGAGGACTCGAACCTCCACTGGTTGCCCAACTAGCACCTCAAGCTAGCGCGTCTACCACTTCCGCCATGGCCGCGATCGCCCACGCGACGGAAAGCGCGAGCGCTTCACCGCCAGGCGCGTCGTCTAACAAATCGGCGCCAGAGTGGCAAGGCGGCTCTCCGCTACTGGCGTATCGAGGTGCAAGTTGCCGGACCAGCCGCTATCATGGCTCATGCCACTTGAAAAACCGGCACGCCTCATGCCGTCCAGCGACACCGCCCCGGTCGAATGGCGGATTTCGGACGCGCTTGTGCCTTACGCGGACGCCGTGGCCTTCATGGACGCGCGGGTCGCGGCCATCGCGGCGCGCACCGCGCCGGAATTAATCTGGCTGCTCGAACATCCGCCTCTGTATACGGCCGGGACATCCGCGCGGGCGGCGGATCTCGTGGATGCGCGTTTCCCCGTGCACAAGAGCGGCCGGGGCGGACAATTCACGTATCATGGGCCGGGCCAGCGGGTTATATATGCGATGCTCGATCTCAATCGCCGGAACCCGGATCTGCGCGCCTTCGTTCGCGCGTTGGAAGCCTGGATCATCGCGGCGCTGAGCACTTTCAATGTCAAGGGCGAGCCGCGTGCGGATCGGATCGGGGTCTGGGTCGCGCGGCCCGAGAAGGCGCGCGGCAAAAACGGAGAGACCGCCGAGGACAAGATCGCCGCGATTGGAATCAGAGTGCGGCACTGGGTGTCGTTCCACGGCATTTCACTCAATGTCGCGGCGGACCTTACGCCTTATTCAGGCATCGTGCCTTGCGGCATTTCGGCCGCGCATTTTGGGGTGACGAGCCTTCGCGATCTTGGTCTACCGGTGACCATGAGCGAGGTCGATATGGCGCTGGCCCGCGAATTTGAGCCCATTTTCGGCCGGATAGGAGCGCACGTCAAATGATAGAGAGCGGCCACACGCTGAACGCCGGCAACTTCATGACTAGCGCATGCTCCTTGGCGAGGCCGTCATCGCTGAGCGACCGCGAGCGACATTTGTACCAGAATAAATCTACGCCATCTGCGTGAAAACATGCTTCCCGCTATGCCCCGCGCGAGGCACGTGTTGACCGGGAGACCAAGCCGCATCATCGAGGAGGTCGAACTAAGGAAGCTTCAGCTAGGATGGTTCCAATCCGTGACCGCGCTTAGTCGAACGCGGATTTGCAGCGCTTCACCTCTGTTACATTCAACGAGATCGACGACGTGCGGGTGGCGCAAGGTCACCTCCGGCGCACTGAACTCCTATCGGAACAGCTTCGCCATTTTCGACCGGCCCGCGAAATCCTGGCCCGGCGATGCCGAATGGCAGCGCGGCCTCAATTTCAAAGGGTTGGAGCACGTCAGAATCGAAAAAGCCGTGCAACTTTTATAAGGACATGCGCTAGACGACCTCGACCGTCGCGGCCTCGAAGAGCGCCGCGGCGCCGGCATGGGCGCGGAACACGTCTTGCGGCAAAAGTTTTACTTCGTTGCTTGGCACCCGCGCGAGCAGGTTTTCGACGCGCGCGCGCGACCGCGCCAAAAGGGCCGGGTCCAAGCGGCCGTCCTCGGCCGCCGCAAGAATTGCTTGCGCAAAACCCCTGGCACGGCCGGTGTTGGTCAAATGCGCGCAGACCATCAACATGTCGCAGCCGGATTCGATCAAGCGCACCGCGGCGTCCGGACCATCGAAAAGCCCTTTCATCGCGCCCATGCCGATATCGTCGGAGACGGCTACTCCCGCAAAACCAAGCTCGTCGCGCAAAATACCGGTCGCGAAACGGCGCGAGAGCGCGACCGGCGCATCCGGATCGACGGCGGGATAGAGCATATGCGCCAGCAGGATCATGGAAAGCCCCGCGTCGATCGCGGCGGCGAAAGGTTTGAGCTCCCGCGCGCGCAACGCATCGAGGCCGAGCGTCTGCGAGGGCAAGCCAAGATGGGAGTCGATGCTGGTATCGCCATGCCCTGGAAAATGCTTGCCGCAGGCGATGAGTTTTTCGCCCTGCATGGCCTGCATGAAAGGCAGCGCCGCCGCGATCACGGAGTCCGCCGTTTCCCCAAAAGCGCGTTCGCCGATCACCGGATTTTTGGGGTTGGTGTGAATGTCGAGCACGGGCGCGAAGTTGAGGTTGATGCCGAGCGCGGCGAGTTCCTGGCCCATCGCGCGGCCAACGCGCGCGGCTTGCCCCGCCCATCGCGCGGCATAGGCGAAGCGGGTGACCGGCGGCGGCGTCCGGCACACCCGGCCGCCCTCGTGGTCGATGGCGATGAACAGGCGCGCAC
>JBOHJT010000273.1:0-4425 GCA_050728715.1 Methylocella sp. | reverse complement strand
GGAACCAACCGTTGAAGCCGCCCAAGACGGGCTCGCCAGCGTCCTCGCCACCATCCCGCCGAACGAATGCGCAAACTACTTCAGCGGGGCAGGATATGCGGAAACCTAAATGCGACGTGCTCTAAATCGCTACCAAATTCAGAAATCGTTTCACGACGCTCTATGACCGATTGGCCGCGCGTCCCGAGAATGGCCCACTGCACCCTACCCTGGGGCCGAATATCCGCATCGCCGTCGTCTCGCCTTATATTTTCTTCGCCGCATTGCAAACACACTACAGAACGAGTCAACTGCCGTGCTTTGGGTTGGATTTTCGGTAGAGGCATTTTAGACTTCGAAAGCTACCCCAGCGGCTTCACGCGGGCACAATGACATGCTATCGAAGTCTCACTGTCATCCCTAGTGCCGGGCCGCTTTTCTGGCGTCCGTTGTTCGCCGCGCCCCGTCCTGGCAGCCATTGCAGGAACTCGCAGCATGAGCCAAACCGTCACCAGCCGCACAGTGCCGGACGCTTTTTTCGCGGCTGGGCTCGCCGATGCCGACCCCGAAATCGCCAAGTCGATCGAACAGGAACTCGGCCGCCAGCAACATGAAATCGAGTTGATCGCCTCCGAAAACATCGTCTCCAAGGCCGTGCTCGAAGCGCAAGGGTCGGTTTTGACCAACAAATATGCCGAGGGCTATCCCGGGCGGCGCTATTATGGCGGCTGCCAGTTTGTCGATATCGCCGAGAACCTCGCCATCGAGCGCGTCACCCGCCTGTTCGATTGCAAATTCGCGAATGTGCAGCCGCATTCCGGCAGCCAAGCGAACCAAGCTGTGTTTCTCGCGCTATTGCAGCCCGGCGATACTTTTATGGGGCTCGACCTAGCCGCGGGCGGCCATTTGACCCATGGCTCACCGGTTAATCTCTCCGGAAAATGGTTCAAGCCGGTTCCCTATGGGGTTCGGCGCGACGATCATCGAATTGACATGGACGCGGTCGCGCGGCTTGCCCAAGAGCACAAGCCGAAGCTCATCATCGCCGGCGGCTCCGGCTATCCCCGGTATTGGGATTTTGCGGGGTTCCGCGCGATCGCGGACTCCGTCGGCGCTTATTTTTTCGTCGACATGGCGCATTTCGCGGGCCTTGTCGCGGGCGGCGTACATCCGTCGCCGCTCCCGCATGCCCATGTTGTCACCTCGACAACCCACAAGACTCTTCGTGGGCCGCGCGGTGGTCTCGTTCTCACCAATGACGAGGCGATCGCCAAGAAGATCAATTCGGCGATATTTCCCGGTCTCCAGGGCGGCCCTCTGATGCATGTGATCGCGGCCAAGGCGGTCGCCTTCGGCGAGGCGCTCCGGCCCGAATTCAAGCTGCACGCGAGGCAGGTCGCCGACAACGCCAAGGCGCTTGCCGCGACGCTCGCTGATCGCGGATACGCCATTACCACCGGCGGCACCGACAATCATCTGATGCTAGTCGATCTGCGGCCAAAGCAGCTCACCGGCAAGGCGGCGGAGGCGAGCCTTGGCCGCGCGGGTATCACCTGCAATAAAAACGGCGTGCCGTTCGATACCGCGAGCCCCATGGTGACCTCCGGCATCCGCTTAGGCACGCCGGCCGCGACTTCGCGCGGTTTCGGCATCGCCGAATTCAAAAAGGTCGGCGAACTGATCGCCAAAACCTTGGACGGCCTGGGCAAGCACGGCGACGCGGGCAATGCCGCTGTCGAAGCCAAAGTCAAGGCAGGCGCGCGCGAATTGACGGAGCGATTCCCGATCTATTGAGGGCGAGGATCGGTTCCGGCTTGAGGTCGCTGGAACGCAAACTGGCCAAGGCCGTTCGATCGCGTTCCAAACGGTGTTCGCATGATTTTGTCGCGAACTCTGGCCGCGGTTTTGTAAGATCATGCTTTGAGGCCGGTCCGCCATGCGGTGCCCCTATTGTGGCAGTCTCGAAACCCAAGTGAAGGACTCCCGCCCGGCCGGCGATGCGTCGGCCATTCGCCGCCGCCGGGCCTGTCCCGATTGCGGCGGCCGGTTCACGACGTTCGAGCGCGTGCAATTGCGCGAACTGATGGTCTTGAAAAAAACCGGCCGGCGGGTGCCTTTCGACCGCGAAAAGCTTATGCGCTCGATTGAGGTCGCCTTGCGCAAGCGGCCTGTCGAGCCGGACCGGGTCGAGCGGATGGTGAATGGCATCGTGCGCCAGCTCGAAAGTCAGGGCGAGAGCGAAATCCCAAGCGACCGGATAGGCGAGCTCGTCATTGAAGGTCTTCGCGCGCTCGACAGCGTCGCTTATGTGCGCTTCGCCTCGGTCTATCGCAATTTTCGCGAGGCGCGCGATTTCAACATGCTGATCGACGAACTTGCGAATGGCGCCGGCGAAGCCCCGGCGGACGACACAAATCCGGCTCCAACAAAAGCGCGTTCACCGAGCCAGGCATGATCCAGTCCGGCGCGGACACGCGATTCATGGCCGCGGCTCTCGCCCTTGGGCGGCGCGGGCTCGGGCTTTGCGCGCCAAACCCCGCGGTCGGCGCTCTCGTCGTCAAGGATGGCGTCATCGTGGCGCGCGGCTGGACCAAGCCCGGCGGCCGTCCGCATGCGGAAACCGAGGCCTTGCGCGAGGCAGGCGCGCGCGCGGGTGGCGCGACACTCTATGTGACTTTGGAACCTTGCAGCCATCATGGACTGACGCCGCCTTGCACGGTTGCGATTGTCGCGGCGGGAATTGGCCGCGTCGTCTATGCCGTCGACGATCCCGATCCCCGCGCATCCGGCCGTGGCGCGCAAATCCTGGCCGATGCCGGCATTGAAGCCACACGAGGCGTGCTCGCGGAAGAGGCGCTGCGGGCCAATCTCGGCCATTTTTTGCGCGTTGCCAGCGATCGCCCGATGGTCAGCCTGAAGCTCGCTTTGACCGCGGATTCTTATGCCGCGGAACCGGCGGGCGAGCCGCGTCTTGTCATTACGGGGGCGCCGGCGAATGGGCTCGTGCATGTCATGCGTGCGATGCACGACGCGGTCATGGCCGGTATCGGCACCATTTTAGCGGACGATCCCTTATTGAACGTACGGCTGCCCGGCCTCGAAGACCGAACGCCTTTGCGCGTCGTGCTCGACAGCGATCTTCGTCTGCCGCATCTAGCGCGGCTCGCGGCGACGGCGGCAAGAATTCCTACCCTGGCCATCGCCGGCGAAGGAGCAAGCGAAGCGGGGGCAGAGCGGTTGCGCGAGGCGCGTATCGAGGTCGCCCATGTGCGCCGCGACGCTGCGGGACGCGTCGATCTTCACGCCGCGTTGAATCTTTTGGCCGCGCGCGGCTTGACCCGGATTTTCGCCGAAGGCGGCCCGCGCGTGGCGGCGGGGTTGATCGGGCAAGGCTTTGCCGATGAAGTCCTTATTTTCACTGCGCCAGAACCTCTCGGACAGGAAGGCGTTTGGGGGCTCGACGCGGACACGGCCGCCCTGCTTGGCGCCGCCGACCATTATCGCCTCGCTGAAACGCGAATGATCGGAGCCGACCGTCTGACCCGTTACGAAAGAGTTGCTTAAATGTTCACCGGTCTCGTGAGCGATGTCGGCGATGTCGTACGGGTTGACGCCAGGACCAATTTAAACCATCTACGCATCGCCTGTTCCTATCCGGAGGGGACGATCGTACCCGGGGCATCGATTGCCTGCGACGGACCTTGTCTGACCATAATCGCGTGCGGCGAAAGCAGCAATCGCCGCTGGTTCGAGGTCGACGTCGGCGCGGAGACTCTTGCGTGCACGACGGCGCGGCATTGGGCGCCGGGCACGCGCCTCAATCTCGAACGGGCGCTCAAACTAGGCGACGAACTTGGCGGCCATATCGTGACCGGGCATGTGGACGCGGTCGCCAAGATCGTCGCGATTACGGATTTCGACGGAATGCGGCGCATCGACATCAGGGCTCCGCATGACCTCGCGCGTTTCATCGCGGAAAAGGGCTCGGTCGCGCTCGATGGCACGTCGCTCACGGTCAACCGCGTCGAAGCGGATATTTTTTCGGTGCTGCTCATTCCGCATACGCTGAGAACAACGACCTGGGGCGAAAGGCGCCGGGGCAATGAAATCAATCTCGAAGTCGATCTGATGGCCCGCTACGCCGCGAGGCTCGCCGGGAGCCGCTGTCAAAAGCAGGAAGGCGGATAGCCGGGCGAACACGACCGAGGCGGTAGTTTTTTACACAGCTAGCGCGAAAAAGGTCACGCGCAATTCCGAAAGGTTCAATCGCCTTGCGCGATCTTACCAATATCCCTCGGCTTCTTGTACACTGTCCGTATTAGGGTCCGGACTCAATTAATTCAGATCCAGTAGGCTAAGGTAGCGGCGAAGCAGAGGGCCGAGAAGAAGTTTTGAGCGAGCTTGTCGTAGCGCGTGGCGATGCGTCTGAAATCCTTGAGCCGGCCG
>JBOHJT010000272.1:0-4434 GCA_050728715.1 Methylocella sp. | reverse complement strand
AGCACATACTTGCCCGCGATGCAGGAAAAGTGCGGCGAAATGGGGGCAAGGCATGTTCGAAGTTTTGGACCATGGGGTCCACTTGGCGTTTATCGACGAGCGACCGGCGCGTGGCGATCGCGGCGAGCCAATCCTTCTCATTCATGGGTTCGCGTCGACTCATGCGGTAAATTGGGTTTTCCCGCAGTGGGTACAGACCTTGACCGCTGCGGGGCGGCGCGTCGTCGCCTTCGATAACCGCGGGCATGGCCGCAGCGAAAAATTCCATGACCCCGCCGCCTACGCCATGCCGAACATGGCGGAGGACGCCCGCGCGCTTCTTGATCATCTGCGCATCGAGACGGCGGATGTGATGGGCTATTCGATGGGCGCGCGGATCGCCGCCTTTTTTGCCAATGAACACGCGAGCCGCGTGCGCTCGATGATTCTCGGCGGTCTCGGCCATCATCTTGTCGATCGCGCCGGGCTTCCGCTTTCCATTGCCGAGGCGATGGAGGCGCCCTCGCTCGCCGGTCTCGTCGATCCGACACAGCGGATGTTCCGCGCCTTCGCCGAGGCAACCAAGAGCGATCTCAAGGCGCTCGCCGCCTGCGCGCGGGGCGCCCGCCAAGTTCTGAGCGAGACCGAAGCCGGCGAAATCGATGTTCCTGTGCTGATCGCGGCCGGAACCAAGGACGATGTCGCGGGCGACCCGCATGAACTCGCCGCCTTGTTCAGGCGGGCGCGCGCGGTGGATATTCCGGGCCGCGACCACAATCGCGCGGTAGGCGACACAGTCTATAAAGATAGCGTATTAGAATTTCTTGAACAGCGCCCCTGATCTTTTGCCTGGGCGGCTTATATCTTCGCGAAGGCGTATAAACTTGGCTCGCGCAAGTTTTTCCGCCGTGCTAATGACGGCGAATGCGAGGTTAAGGCTAACCCCGGTCGCAAAGGCGAAGTTGGCGTGGAGGCGCGTCATGATTTCCGTCAAGGGAACGGCAAAAGTCGTCACGCTTGCCCGCACCGATCCGGTGTTCGCGCGCGTGCGCGCCGAGGCGGAGGACGCTGTTCGCAACGAGCCGGACATCGCCGGCTTTATCTTTTCGGCGATCCTCAATCAGGAATCGCTCGAAGCGGCGATCGTCCACCGGCTGGGCGCGCGGCTCGCCCACCAGGCCTTTCCGGGCGATCTCATCGAGCAGGCCTATTTCGACGCCATCCTGGGCGACCCTTCGATCCCCGAGGCCTTCCGCGCCGACATTGCCGCGGTGGTCGACCGCGATCCGGCCTGCACGCGGCTGATCGAGCCGGTGCTCTATTTCAAGGGGTTCCACGCGATCGAGACGCATCGGCTGGCGCATGCGCTGTGGACCGCCGGCCGGCAAGATTTCGCGCTCTATCTCCAGAGCCGCTCGTCCGAGGTGTTCCAGACCGATATTCATCCCGCGGCACGGATCGGCAAAGGTATTTTTCTCGATCACGCGACCGGTCTGGTCGTTGGCGCGACCGCGGTGATTGGGGACAATGTTTCGCTACTGCAGAATGTGACCTTGGGCGGCACCGGCAAGGAGCGCGGGGACCGCCACCCGAAGATCAAGCCGGGCGTGCTGATTGGCGCCGGAGCCAAAATTCTCGGCAATATCGAGATTGGCCGTTGCTCGCGCGTTGCCGCTGGTTCGGTTGTGTTGCATTCGGTGCCGGACAACAAGACGGTCGCGGGCGTGCCGGCGAGAATTGTCGGCGACGCGGGATGCGCCGAACCTTCGCGCGTCATGGATCAGATTCTTGCTCCCACGCCGGTCAACGAATAGTTTGATTTGAAGTTGGCCAAGGTTGCCGCCCGCGGACTTTTCTGGCAGAGGTTCGGCCCCGCCAGCCGTGAGCGGCTCGCGGTCCGGTGCGAGCGGGGTGCCTTGGGAGCGCGTCGTGGATAAAGCGGAATTGCGGAAATTGCAGGAATTCCTGTGTAAATCCCTCGACAATCGGGCGATCAAGGTTACTCCCGGCAAACGGAATCCGGACGCTGCCGACGTGCAGCTTAGCGAGCGCCGGATCGGCGCGATCACGGTCGATGACGAGGACGGCGACAGGTCTTTTTCCTTCGAGATGAACATCCCCGTCGAGCGGCCGGTGTTGCAGGATTATTTGCGGCGGCTTTTCGAGACCGGCAAATTGACGGTCGTGCCGCGCGGCAAAAAAGGCGATTCGGTCGACTTGGCCAATGGCGGCGATTTTCTAGGCGTGATCTCGCCGGACGATCCCAAGGCGAAGAGTTTCACTTTGCAGATGGCGATCCTCGATTTCGATCTCGACGAATTATAGGGGCCGGAATGCCGGTTTACGCGCTCGATGGCGTGTCGCCCATTCTTCCAAGCGATGGCCGGTTCTGGATCGCGCCTGGCGCACACGTCATTGGCAAGGTGCGGCTCGAAACCGATGTCTCGATCTGGTTCGGCGCCGTCCTGCGCGGCGACATCGAAGAGATATTCGTTGGCGCTCGCTCCAACGTGCAGGATGGATCGCTGCTGCACACCGACATGGGCTTTCCCTTGACCATCGGTCAAGATTGCACCATCGGCCATCACGCGATCCTGCATGGCTGCGCGATTGGCGAAAACAGCCTCATCGGGATGGGCGCGACGCTTTTGAACGGCGCCAGAATCGGCCGCAATTGTTTCGTCGGCGCCAATGCCTTGGTGACCGAAGGCAAGGAGTTTCCCGACGATAGTTTGATCGTCGGCAGCCCGGCCCGCCTCGTGCGTGCGCTCGATGAAGCGTCGGCCCAAAACCTGCGCGACAGCGCGGCGCAGTATGCCGCCAATGGGCGGCGCTTCGCCAAAGGCCTGGTGGCGATCGGCTGAGCCGCTTCGAATCGCACCTACCGGATCCGGGGTCGCACTTACTCTCGGGTTTTTGGACCATGACCGAAATCTGGTTCTATCATCTGCAGCGCCAACCTCTCGAAAGGGTGCTGCCGAATCTTATCGAAAAATCGCTCGAAAAGGGCTGGCGCGTCGCCGTGCAGGCAAGGAGCGAAGAGCGGCTCGATGCGCTCGATTCCTGGCTTTGGACCTATTCGGATGCGAGTTTTTTGGCGCATGGCCGCGCGCGGGATGGCGATCCCGGCCTCCAGCCAATTTATCTTACGGCTGGCCCCGAAAATCCCAATGGCGCGGCGTTCCGGCTGTTTATCGAGGGGGCGCAAATGGCGCCGGCCCTCGCGGAAGCTGGCGCGGCTTATGCCCGCGCGGTTGCCCTCTTCGACGGCAACAACGCGGAAGAACTCGCGGCTGCGCGGGCCCAATGGAAGGAGCTTAAGGATCTGGGCTTCGCGCTGACCTATTGGCAGCAGGGCGCGAACGGGCGCTGGGAAATGAAATCTTGAGCCAATGCCTGAAAATTTGACCGATTGCGGCCCTCAATCGTACCAAAATGTTTCACGTGAAACATTTTGGTACGATTGGCGCAGAAAACCTTACAAGGCCTCATACATCCGGCGGAGTGAGACGTGTAAGATTGTCCAAAAATACCCATTTCGAGCCGGGCGGGATCTCCCAATTTGCTCCGGAGAAACCACCGCGTTTCAACCGGCCGACTTTCGAGCAAGAAATATGCATACCCTTGTGGCATTCAAAGGGGCGCGTGATGGCGCAACCGCGTGAAGCTGAGAGATTTCGATTGTGCAAAACACGAAAAAGCTACTTTGGCCGCCGCGTCGCCCGTCTCCCGCATGTTGAGATACAAAGGAATCACCTATGGGAGAGAATGCCATCAGCAAAGCGCGGTGCGGCGGGGACAATTATACTGGCCACCATTGCGCTTGTCGTGCCGTGTCACTCTTTAGGTGCGGACTATTCCCCTCAAGAAATTTATGCGCTCGATGGCAAGGTGCTCTGTTTTGCGCGGCATGAGGGGTTCTTTATGACGAGGACTGGCCCATGTGATGCTTTCACCCCACCGCGCCGAATTGCCGTGGGAGCTACCTTTACTGCAAATGGGAAGGAGCGAACGATCGGCGTTATTAGCGCGATCCAAGCTGATGATGATTGGACATACGGTAATATAGATATGAAAAAAGGGGAGTGGTCTTGCGCGGCTGGCGAAGCCGAGGCTGATCTTGCTGACAACCATCGCAGTGCTCTTTGGCTCTCCATCTCGAAATGTCTACCGATGAACTAAGGAACACTAGGTCTTAGCTTGTACGCGGCAACAGATGAACTGCCCAAACAACAGATTTCAATGAGGGGCATGAGGAACATACATGCAATACAGTAACGCCTTGCATTTCTATTGAGTTTTGTACGCCTGCGGGAAACTCAAGTGCCACCTAGAGCGTGATGAAGTTAAGCAGAACCGTATCCCGCGGTTGCGAGGTAGGCTTGGCATTCGTTTGGTAAGAAGCAATCGAGCAGGGCGCCGATACGCTTCCAGGTCGCCTCGAGGGTCCGCTCG
>JBOHJT010000271.1:0-4474 GCA_050728715.1 Methylocella sp. | reverse complement strand
GGAAATGCTCCCAGAAGAAATATTGGGCGGCCGCCGGGAAGGTGACCAGCATGATCGGCAGGACGGTCGGCCACATGCGCCGGTCCTTCCAGTCGACCCAGAAGTCCCAGTCGCCCATGGTCAGCATGGCATGGACGTGATACCCGCCGATCATGATCAGAAACAGAAACGTCAGGATCAGAAGGTCGGCGGTCCTGACGGCAGTCGCCGCCTCGGCGCGGGAATGAAACGGCGAACCCGCCGCCGCGCGCCGACGCCGCTCGTCGTCGTCGGGATTGTCCGGTCCTGGTGGCTTGCGCCACTCCGCATTGACATAGGGCCGCACATATTCGGGCGACATCAGCCGGACCTCGTGGCCGTGAGCCGCGAATATTCGGCCGAGGTGATGTGCCCCGCAGCAGGCCTCCACGGCGACGAGACCTTCGCGAAACGGGACGACGACGCCCGGCGCCGGGCGACAATCCCAGGCATCGGCGCCTTAAACGCAACGGCTCTTACCGCGGCGATCGGAAAACCGTCGATTGACGCGGAACCAAGCCCAACCATGCCGCCAGATTCCCCTGTTAAAAAGGCAGTCTCAAATCTTAGCCAGGAAAATTTCTGCGTCAAGGTAAAGGAGCGGATAAATGCACCGCTTTCAAATTTCCCCTGCGAGCGGACTAAAGCCCAACAATCAACCCCAAGGCCCGCGACATGGAGCAAGACCCCGGAATTCGACATCGAGTGCATTGATTGGCTTTTAAGTTTTTCGTTGCACTTGGCAAGGCTAAGTTTCCCTGAGTTTGGAAGGCCCTCAATAGAGGCCCGTTACCCGCGCCCCAGTGGGGCGATCCGTACACAAGGGACACCGCGCGCCGCCCTTTCGAACTGATTAGGCTGCCACCACCTCGCAACGCAGCGCGGGCACACGTTATCTCTCTTTGCTTGGTGGATAGGTCAGCCTAATGTGATGCTGGCAGGTGTTCATCGCGAGGTGCGCACCTATCTCGAAGGAACCCAGCTTGCCGATCGCGGGTAGCGTGTCGGTTTGAATTTCTGCTTCCACCCTTCTGCGAGGTTGGGGCCGCCCGCGGGGAATGTCCCCTTTGGATCACAAGCCGAAATTCAAACTGACCCCTACTACTTTAGGTTGACACGCCCCGCAAGCTACCAAACTGATTTGCCGAGGCCTCGCCGCCTCGTTAACTTCGAGTCCAGAGGTTTTGCATGAGCGAAGATAAAAATTCCGCGCCGAAGGCGCCTCCCCATTGGACGGCGCCGGAACAGCCGCCCGCCCCGCCCGGTGTCCGCCCGCGTCCCCAAGAGACGGCGCTCAACCGTTTTCTGGGCGGCTCGCCCGGCGGCGTCTTCTTGCGCCTTCTTTTCGTATCCCTGATCGTCGGCGCTCTCCTGATGTGGCTCGAGATCAGTCCGTTGGACATCTTTCGCGAGCTGAGACAGCTTATCGATCGCATCTGGGGCCTGGGTTTTGACGCGATCCGCGTGGTCGCCGATTATATCCTCGCGGGGGCGGCGATAGTTGTTCCGGTCTGGCTGGTGCTGCGGCTCATGAATATGCGCAACCCAAGCTGAACCCGGTGGCCTCGCGGTGCCCGCTAATGCACAAGGACCCGGTGTAAATCCGCCGCGCGTGAGCCACGCCCGCGTGGTGCGGCTCGCGCTGCCGATGACGCTCGCCCATTTGTCGACGCCGTTGCTCGGCATCGCCGACGCGGCGATCATTGGCAGGCTCGGCCAGGCGCATCTTCTCGGCGCGATCGCCGCCGCCGCCGTCATTTTCGACTTTATCTTCTGGAGTTTCGGATTTTTGCGCATGGGGACGGCGGGGCTCACCGCGCAAGCCCTCGGCGCCGGCGACGGCCCCGAGCAACGCGCGACGCTGATGCGCGCCCTGATCGTCGCCCTTTGCATCGGAGCCGCGATGATTTTGCTACAGGCGCCGATCGCCTGGATCAGCTTTGCCGCGCTCGATGCCAGTCCAAAAGTCACCGGCGCGGCGCGGCTTTATTTCGACATAAGGATCTGGTCGGCGCCTTTTGTCCTTATCAATTACGCGGTGGTCGGCGCAATCGTTGGACGCGGGCGGACCGGCGTCGCGCTCGTCCTCCAAGTCTTGATGCATCTGGGCAACATCGCCTTCAACATCGCTCTTGTTTACGGCTTGGCGCTGGGCGTGCGCGGTTCGGCGGCCGGCACGCTCGCGGCCGAGGTTTTGGGCACGCTCGCTGGTTTTTTTGTCGTGTGGCGCATGTACGGCAATCTTTTCCGGGTGGATGCCGCGCTGCTTCTCGATCGCGGAAAAATCGCGCGGATGTTTGCGATCAATCGCGATATTTTCATCCGCAACACGGCGCTGCTTTTTGCCTTCGCGTTTTTTACCGCGCAGGGCGCGCGCGGCGGCGATATTGTTCTCGCGGGCAACGCGATATTGATCAATCTCATGCTCGTCGCGGCCTATTTTCTCGACGGGTTCGGGACCGCCGCCGAACAGATGTGCGGCCAAGCGATCGGCGCGCGGGACGCGCACGGTTTTCGCGTGGCGGTGCGTATCACTGCCTTTTGGTCCTTCGCCTTTGCCGCCGGCCTGGCGGCCGTGGCGCTTATATCCGGAACACCGTTCATCGATTTCCTTACGACCGAACCACAGGTGCGGGCATATGCCCGCGATTACCTGTTGTTTGCCACGCTGGCCCCGCTTGCGGGCGCGCTCGCTTATGAACTCGACGGCGTGTTCGTCGGCGCGACATGGACGCGCGACATGCGCAACATGATGCTCGTTTCGCTCGCGCTTTATATCGCGAGCTTCTATTTGCTGCGGCCTTTTGGCAACGCCGGACTGTGGCTCTCCTTGCTGCTTTTTCTTCTCGCGCGCGGCCTCACCCAAGCGTGGCGCTATCGAAAATTGTCCGCGTTGAGTTTTCCGCTGGCCCAATCCGCCGCCGCGGCGCCGGTTGCGTCCGCGAGCCGAGGATAGGAGTCTTGCGCGAGGAGACGGACGAGGCCGTGCTTGATTTCGTCTGCAAGCGCAAGCCCCTTGAACACAAAGGATGTGCAGAGCTGCACGAGACTTGCGCCCGCCTCGATCTTGGCGAAGGCGGTCTCCGCGCTGTCGACGCCGCCAACGCCGATCAAAGGAAACTGATTCTCCGTTCGCAGATAGGCGGCAGCAAGCATTTGTGTCGAAAGCCCAAACAGCGGCCGGCCGGACAGGCCGCCCTGTTTGCTTGCCGCCGGGTCGCGCAATGCCGCTGGCCGCGAGACTGTGGTGTTCGAGACGATGAGTCCGTCGATATTCCGTGCGCGGGCGCAATTGATAATCGCGTCGAGTCCGGCGAGCGTAAGATCGGGCGCGATCTTCAGAAGCACCGGCTTGCGGCCAAACCTCTCGGCTTGCTCGTCGCGGGCTGCAAGCACTCGCGCGAGGAGATCATCCAGCGCGCCGGGCTTTTGTAATTCGCGCAAACTCGGCGTATTGGGCGAAGAAACATTGATCGTGAAATAATCCGCGATATCCGCGAATGCCGCGATCCCCCGCACATAATCGGCGGGGCGATCTCCGGAGTCCTTGTTGGCGCCGAGATTGATCCCGACGATTCCGGGCTGTTGCGCGCGTACGGCAAGGCGCGCATGAACATCCGCATGTCCCTGGCTCGGGAAGCCGAGCCGGTTGATCGCCGCCGCATCGCGATCGAGGCGAAACAGGCGCCGGCTGTGCTTATTGTGCTCATTGCCATCTTGCGGCAGCGGCGTGATCGTGCCTACTTCGGTGAAGCCGAAACCCAGACGCAATATCGCATCGACTACTTCGCCATTCTTATCAAAACCCGCCGCGAGCCCGAGCGGGTTTGGAAAATCGAGGCCGAAAGCGCTGACCGCGAGGCGAGGGTCGTCTGGCGGGGCGGGCAGCTGGGGAAGTCTTTGCTGAACTCTAAGCGCCCGAATCGCCCATTCATGCGCATGCTCGGGATCGAGCCTGAACAACAGGGGACGCGCGAGCGTGTCTAATAAACGGTAGCGTATAAATTTGACGCTACCTTGAGGCCGGAACTTGTATAACGGCGGCATCGGGGCGTGATTGAAACCCGTTGCAATATCCTCGATCATGGCGCATCTCCAGCAAGACGATAGCGACCGGCCATGCCCGAAAACACCGAAAACCTGGTTCTCGAACGTTTTGCGCCGATGCGAGCGGCCGTTGACCACGTTGAGCAGCGGCTGGATGACATGACCACACCTGTCGGTTGCCTGGAAACATCCATTACGCATACGCATAACAAACTTGCTCATATCCAGTTCCAGCGTGCGGAGCAATCGCTTCCGGTCGATCATGTAGAGGCAAGGCTCGCGCGGATGGAAAGAAGATTTGATTTGGCTGATGCGAAAGGTCCCCGGCTAGGCTGGTCCCGGCTCGTCAGTTATTCGGAAAAGGCCCGTGAAATCATATCGGCCATCCGGCCGGAGCGGCAGAGGTTTT
>JBOHJT010000270.1:0-4481 GCA_050728715.1 Methylocella sp. | reverse complement strand
GGGATGGCCGCGTTGCGGGCACCAGCCCAACTGCGCTGGGACGCCGGCTTTGTCCTGGCGTCGGTCGCAATTGCCATGACCTTCGCCGCCGCCGCGATGCGTGTCTCGTCATGGGGACCGGTCTTGCCGGGCCGCTTCATGGCCGTGGCGCTGCTCGTCCTGGCGATTGTCGGACTTCATTTCACGGCCATGGCGGCCGTCACTCTTGTGCACGATCCGCGTATCGCGGTGCCCGCCCATGCCGTCGCCCCAACCATCCTCGCCCTCGCGATCGGCACGGTGATGGCTCTCATCGCCGGATTCGGCATACTGGGCGCCGTGGATGATTATTTGGCGTTGCGGACCGCGCGCGAGGCGGAGCGGCTCCGGCGCAGCGCGGACCATTTGGCCCGCGCTCAGAAGACCGCCCATACCGGCAGCATCGAACAGGATTTGCGGACCGGCGCCAGCGAATGGTCCAGCGAAACCTACCGGATCTTCGGTCTCGATCCAAATCTGCCCGCGCCCGCCGGGGAAGCTTTCCTCGCGCTCTTTCATCCCGACGATCGCGCCGCGTGTGAAACACAAGTGTTCGCTCACCAAGCCGCCGCCGCGGGCCGGCTTCCTGACAAGCCGTGCGTTGACCTCCGGTTTCGCATCGTCCAGCCTGGGGGCGCGGTGAGACGGGTTCATCACGAATCCGAATTGGTTTTCGATCACCATGGTGTAGCGGTCCGCTGGATCGGGACATACAAGGATGTGACCGAAGCCTATGAGGCGGAAGAATCGTTTAAATTGGTCTTCGAGGACAATCCGGTTCCGATGTGGCTCTTCGAACCCGCAACCCTGAAATTCCTGGCCGTGAACGACGCGGCCGTCGTTCATTACGGTTATGATAGAGAGTCGTTCTTGAAGTTGACCTTGCTCGACGTAGTGCCGCAACGCGACAGGGACGCAATCGAGCATGCGATTCGAAACAGACCCGGTGCGGGCGGAAGCCCCGGCCACCTTTGGCAACATGTCAAGGCGGATGGCACGGAAATCGACGTCCTCACTTATTGGCGCGACACCACCTTTGGCGACCGCCCCGCGCAGCTTGTCGCGGTCATGGATGTGACGGAGAAGCGCCGGACCGAAGCACGCATCGTCCATATGGCGCATCACGATTCACTGACCGGTTTGCCAAACCGGGTGTTGTTTCAGGAGCGCCTAGACGAAGCGCTCTTGCGCGTGCGTAGGGACCGGGACAAGCTCGCCGTTCTTTACCTCGATCTCGACCAATTCAAGAACGTCAACGACACTTTGGGGCACCCCGCCGGCGACAAGCTTTTGATAGTGGCGGCGGAGCGTCTCAGCACTTGCCTGCGCGCCTCAGACATGGTCGCTAGATTCGGCGGCGACGAATTCGCGGTCCTGCAAATCGAGCTCGCCGGACCGCATGATGCGAGCATCTTGGCCGAACGCATCGTGACGCACTTGAGCGAGCCTTACGATATCGAAGGTCAACAGGTCTTGATCGGAGCCAGCGTCGGCATCGCGCTTGCGCCAGCCGATGGCGAGACCGCTGAGCAACTTCTGAGCAACGCCGACTTGGCGCTCTACCGGACCAAGGAGGGCGGCCGGCGCAACTTTTGTTTTTTCCAACCCGGCATGCGCGCCAGCCTTCGCGCCCACTGCGCGCTGGAACTCGATTTGCGCAAAGCGCTCGAGTTCGCAGCCGGCGAATTCGAACTCTATTATCAGCCTCTTGTCACGCTTGAGACCGGCGTCATTTGCGGTTTCGAGGCGCTGCTTCGCTGGCACCATCCCCTGCGCGGCATGGTGGCGCCGGCGCAGTTCATTCCGCTCGCGGAGGAGACCGGCTTGATCGTCCCCATCGGCGAATGGGTGCTGCGTCAAGCCTGCGCCGAAGCGGCGGCATGGCCGGACGATTTGAAGGTGGCGGTGAATCTTTCACCGGTTCAGTTCACGAAAAGCTACTTGCCTCAATTGGTTATCGAGGCGCTCGCGAATTCGGGACTGGCGGCGGCGCGGCTCGAACTCGAGATCACGGAATCCATTTTTCTGGTGGAAAGCAAAACCAACCTCGCCACGTTGCGCAGCTTGCGCGCGCTCGGCGTGGCCATTGCGATGGATGATTTCGGCACCGGCTATTCCGGCTTGAGCTATCTGCGCGCGTTTCCCCTCGACAAGATCAAGATCGACCGGTCCTTCATTGCCGAGCTTGGCGAGAGCGAGGATTGCGAGGCGCTTATGCGGGCGATCACCAATCTTGGATCGAGCCTTGGCATTCCCACGCTGGCGGAAGGCGTCGAGACGGAAAAGCAGCTCGCCTGGGTGCGCGAAGCCGGCTGCACGGAAATGCAGGGCTTTTTGTTCAGCCGGCCGGTTCCTGCTAGCGAAATCGCGGAATTGCTGAGGTCGCAATCCAACTGCCGGCAGGCCGATCGATTTCTTCTCACCGCATAGAGCGGACACCAAGGAATGCCGGTGGACTGTTTCAGATCGCCCGCACACCTCGCGGAATTTTATTTTGGTCTGGGGCGGATCACGATTTCGTCAGAGCAATTCATTGCCTCGCATCGATCCAAATTGCGGCTTTCCCGTTCATGGGAAATTCAGGCTCACGGATCCAATATGAGAAGGACAAGCGCCCCTAGGGACCTCGCCTTGAAGGCCCCGGCGCTGCGACATCAAGGAGATTTAAGATGATCAGCATGTTGAGGAAGGCCGCCATAGGCACCGTCGCCGCCGCGACCCTGGGAGCCGGCGTCACGGCGACCGCGACGCCGGCCACGGCGGCCGACTGGCACGGCCACGGTTGGCACGGCGGCGGCTGGCACGGGGGAGGCTGGCACGGCGGCTATTGGCGTGGTGGACGCTGGTACGGAGGCGGCTGGGGCTGGGGCGGACCGGTCGCGGCGGGCGTGATCGGCGGCCTCGCGCTCGGCGCGCTCGCGGGAACGGCCTATGCTTACGGTCCCGCCTACTACAACAGCTGCTATTGGCAGAGCCAGCCAGCCTACGACGCATGGGGCAATTTTTCCGGCTACCAGCCCGTCCAAGTCTGCTATTGATTTTGGGGCGGCGGCGCAAAGCCCCGCCAAAAAAGGCGGGGCTTTAACTTTTTTGCAATTTCTATCTGATCCAGCGCAACCTTTTCAGACGGCCCGCGTTTAACCGTATGAATCACGGCACCGCCGGGCGGATTTTTTCGAAGATTATACCCCCACGGGCGCCCAGCTCGCCAGGCGGGAGGGAATCAGGACTCATGATCAAGTCGCGCAAAGCTATCGAAAAGCAGGCTCTCAAATATGCCATGGCGGGAATTGCGGTTTCCTGTCTCGGCGCGGCCGTGTTCGCGGCCCCAATGACGATCACCCCGAAAGCGAAGGTTCTTGGTTCCGCGCAGCGGACGAGCGAGACGAAAACGGTCTATGCGCCCCTTGCCAAGGGTCCGGCGTTTCAGCTTGGCCGCGCGGCGGCAGGCGAGGACGAGGATTGCGTCAAGGTCACCCGCATGGTCGGTCCAGACGGGCGGGTCTATGTGATGCGCGGTCTAATCTGCCAGGATTAGGTCCCATTAGCTTTCCAAGCGGCGCTTCCGGTATCGCCGGGCGTGTTTCCACTCAGAGATGGCTGTTGCCGGGGGTTTGGGGTTGGTGTCCAAGCACGGATGAATCAACTCGACCGCCGCCGGCTTGGCTTCGAGCCGTCGCGCGACGGGTTTTTTCAGGAGACACCCGAACGCGGCTAATATCTTGGCGGCGCTGACAAGCGCGCTCGCATTCCCCCACACCAAACCGAACCTCGCCGGCGCGTCGAGGTGCATCCATGATCGCGAAACGGGTGCCAAGCTCGGGTTTGCATAACGATCATTGGGGGCCATCCCCAGCCCCCGCTGGGCCGTCGGCTGCCACATTCAAGTTGAGACACTATACCCGGCCTTGGCGCTCATTGCGGCCGCGGGCGTTGGGCTATAAGCCTGCTTCCCTAAGGCACGCTGCCGTATGACGTATGATTTTGCAATCATTGGCGCTGGGATCGTCGGCCTGGCGGCGGCCCGCGAAATTTTGCGCGCGCGGCCTCGCTCCTCGATCATAATTCTCGAAAAGGAAAGCGCCGTCGCCTGGCACCAAACCGGGCACAACAGCGGCGTCATCCATTCCGGCATCTATTATGCGCCGGGAAGCTTGAAGGCCCGCCTTTGCCGCGAGGGCGCTGCCGCGACAAAGGCTTTCTGCGCGGAACAGGGCATAAAATTCGAAACTTGCGGCAAGCTTCTCGTCGCCACCAATAACCACGAACGCATCCACATGGATGCCTTGTTCGAACGCGCCAGGCAAAACGGCGTCGAGGCCCTGCGGATCGATCGCGGCGGACTTATGCGCCTTGAGCCCCACATCACCGGCGTTGGCGCTCTCCTAGTCCCTTCGACGGGGATCGTCGATTACAGGATGGTCGCTTCGGCCCTTGCCCAAATCGTAACGGCGCAAGGAGCC
>JBOHJT010000269.1:0-4514 GCA_050728715.1 Methylocella sp. | reverse complement strand
CGGTAATGAAATCCGCGCGGCCAAGCAGTGTTTCAAGGTCCACCTTCTCGACGCCGAGATCAAGGGCGCGTTCCGGCGAGAGATATGGATCGTAAGCGGTGACCCGCATATACAAGCCAATCGCGCGCGAGGCGACGATCGACCCGATAGTGCCGCAGCCGATGATGCCGAGCACCTTGCCGGTGATCTCGACACCCATAAAACGGTTCTTTTCCCATTTGCCGGCCTGGGTCGACAAATCGGCCTGGGGAATCTGGCGGGCGAGCGCGAACATCAATGCGATCGCATGTTCGGCGGTGGTGATCGAATTGCCAAACGGCGTATTCATCACGATAATGCCTTTCGCGGTGGCGGCGGGAATGTCGATATTGTCGACGCCGATTCCCGCGCGGCCGATCACTTTTAGCCGCGTCGCGCGCTCAAGTAGTTTAGCGGTGACCTTCGTCGCCGAGCGAATGGCAAGGCCGTCGAAACCACCGATGACACTGGCGAGCTTGTCCTTGCCGAGGCCCGGCTGAAAATCGGCCTCGATGCCGCGCTCCTTGAAAATGGCGACGGCGGCGGGCGACAAAGCATCGGAAATCAATACGCGCGGGGGCAACGGGCTTTTCCTGGAACATGATCGAGCGAATGTGAAAACCGGCTGCACCGGATCATCATGATGCGCGAGCAACGGTTTCAGATCTTGACGCGATTAAATCGGACCAAGATCTAGCGTGGCCGGTTCCTCTCCGGCCTGGCCGTGGCAATCCTCTTCTCTCCGGATGATTGCATCCGCGCCGCGTTTACGCCGCCTTGGTGAGATCGCCCTTGGCTTTCGCGAAGGCGAAATCGAGCCAAGCGGTCAGCGCCTCGATATCGCTCGTCTCGACGGTCGCGCCGCACCAGATCCGAAGGCCGGGCGGCGCATTTCGATAGGCGCCGATGTCATAGGCCACCTTTTCCTTTTCGAGCAAATTTTCGAGCGCTTGCGCGAAAGCGGCCTGGCCCGCGGGCGCGAGCGCCGCGATCGCCGGATCGACCACCTTGAGGCAGACGCTGGTATTCGATCTGATCGTCGGGTCGGCTGCGAGGAAATCCACCCAGGGCGTCCTTTCCACCCAGTCGCCGAGCGCTTTCGCATTGGCATCGGCGCGGGCGATGAGAGCGTCGAGCCCGCCGAGCGATTTTCCCCAATTCAGGGCGTCGATATAATCCTCGACGCACATGAGCGAAGGCGTGTTGATGGTTTCGCCCTCGAAAATAGCTTCGATCAATTTGCCGCCATGGGTCAAACGGAAAAGTTTTGGCACCGGCCATGGCGGCCTATAGGTCTCCAGCCTTTCCACGGCGCGGGGGGAAACAATCAACATGCCATGCGCGGCCTCGCCGCCAAGCGCCTTCTGCCAGGAGAAAGTGGTGACATCGAGCTTGCCCCAATCGAGTTTTTGGGCGAAAGCGGCGGAAGTCGCGTCGCAAATAGTGACGCCCTTGCGATCTGCTGCGATCCAATCGGCATTGGGGACGCGCACGCCAGACGTCGTTCCATTCCAGGCGAAGACGATGTCATTGTCGAAATCGGCGTGGGCAAGATCGGCGATCTCGCCGTAGTCAGCCACGAAAGTCCGGGCGTTCTTTAGTTTCAAATGCTCGACGATATCCTCGACCCAGCCCTCGCCAAAGGATTCCCAGGCGAAGACATCGACGCCGCGTTGGCCGAGCAAGGACCAAAGCGCCGCCTCGAAAGCGCCGGTATCCGAGCCAGCGACGATACCAATTCGATAATCTTGCGGAACCCGCAAAATCTCGCGGGTCAAATCGATCACGCGTTTTAATTTGGCCTTCGCGGCCTTGGCCCGGTGCGAGCGCCCGAGCGGGGCATCCTGCAGATTTTGGATTTGCCAGCCAGGGTGCTTGGCGCACGGACCGCAAGAAAAATTCGGCCGCGCTGGGCGCGCGGCGGGAAACGTCGCTACCATAAATGACCATCCTCCCAGATGGGCGCCTTTCGTTGGGGAAAGGTGTCCCAAGGTTTTGGGTACTCTGGGCCGGCGGCTTGGTCAAGCCGCGTGCGGGGCGGCCGCGCCAGATGGGCAAAGGAGCAATGCCGCGTGCGGGCGGGGCTATCTTTGCGCGACCGCTTCCTGGAACGTCACCCGCACGGACGCGAACTTCACATAGAGACGCTATGCTGGACGGTTGCCGGGCCGCCTCTGCAAGGCTAGGTTACTGTCTCCCTCTGCGAAAAAGGGCCGGTTTTCCGAAATGTCTCAAAGCGTTTTCGCCTTTCTGTTCGGCTATGTTTGCGGCGCGATTCCTTTCGGCCTCATATTGACGCGTGCGGCCGAAACCCCGGACCTTCGCGCGATAGGGTCCGGCAACATTGGCGCGACCAATGTTTTGCGCACCGGCCGCAAGGACTTGGCCGCGTTGACCCTTCTTTTCGATCTCTTGAAGGGTACAGTCGCGGTTTGGATCGTTGCTCAGTTCGCGCCGGGTTACCCAGTGCTCCTCTCCGCATTCGGCGCATTTCTTGGTCATTTGTTTCCGGCCTGGATAGGGTTTAGGGGCGGCAAAGGCGTTGCGACTTTTCTTGGCTGCCTTCTCGCCGCCGCCTGGCAGGCGGGCGTGGCCTTCGGCATTGTCTGGCTCGCGGTCGCGTTGCTCACCCGCACCTCCTCGGCCGCCGCGCTCACTGCCAGCGCGCTGACTCCCATCGTTCTATTGATCATGGGCCGGAGCGACGCCGCGCTCATGTTCGGGCTCATGGCGATCCTTTTGTGGGTCAAACATCGCGGCAATATTTCGCGGCTCGCGGCGGGCACGGAATCACGGATCGGGACAAGTTGATGGACGAAACCCCGCTTGGCCCGGAAACGCTTGGCCCCCTCGACGACGGCGAGCGGTTCGACTGGCTGCGGCTCCTGCGCTGCGAAAATATCGGACCCCGGACATTTAACGTTCTGCTGCGCCGCCATGGGAGCGCGGGCGCGGCGCTCGCGGCCTTGCCGGCCCTGATCGCGAGCGGCAAGGCGGGCCGGCCGATCCGCATCGCGACTATTGAGGAGACCGAGCAGGAGATCGAGGCGGCGCAGCGGCTGGGCGCGCGCTTTATCGGCATCGGCGAGCCGGATTATCCAGCGCTTCTACGGCGGACCGCCTCGGCCCCGCCCTTGATCGCCGTGCACGGCAATCTTTCGAGCGTACGGCGCTCTAAAATCGCGATCGTCGGGGCCCGCAACGCCTCGGCGGCCGGGCTCGCCTTCACATCGCAGCTCGCGCGCGGAATTGCCCGCGCCGGGCATGTCATTGTCTCCGGCCTCGCGCGCGGGATCGACGCGCGGGCGCATCAGGCGGCGATCGAGACCGGGACGATCGCGGTCCTCGCGGGCGGTTTGGGGAATATTTATCCGGCCGAACATAAAGCAATGCTTGAGCGGCTCCTCGAACGAGGCGCCGCGATCAGCGAAATGCCTTTCGGCTGGGAGGCGCGGGGGCGCGATTTTCCGCGCCGCAACCGTATTGTCGCGGGCCTTTGCCGGGCGGTTGTCGTCGTCGAGGCGGCGCGCCGGTCCGGCTCCCTCATCACCGCGAAATTCGCCGCCGAGGAAGGGCGGGAAATCTTTGCCGTGCCGGGTTCGCCGCTCGATCCGCGCGCGGAAGGCGCCAACGATCTTTTGCGTGACGGCGCGACGTTCTGCACCAGGGCGGAGGATGTCACTGACGCGCTGGCGGAGCAAAACCTGTCGCGTACACAACCGGTTACCGGCTTTCTCGAGCCCGGTTTCGTAGGCCGGGACTATGAGCCGCTATGGGACGAGCTCGATCTTCCCGAAGCGGGCGCTTCGCCCTTTGGGCCGGCGCCCGCCAATCCGGAGGAGGGGGCATCCCCAGACAAGCGCGACGCGGCCGCGGCCGCGGAAAAGCCCGCCGGGCGGCCACGGGAAGGGCGGGAAGGCATTGAGCGGCGCCTCATCACGCTTTTGGGGCCGGTGCCGGTTTCGGTTGACGAACTTGCCCGCGCGTCGGAGGCGCCGGCGCGGGAGGTACGGACGGTCTTGCTCGGACTAAAGCTTGCCGGGCGGATCGAATGGCACGGCGGCGATCTCGTATCGTCCCTGCCGGCATCCTCGCCGCGTGCCAATGATCACGAAGAATGATTGTTGAGACTTCCCTTCGCGGCTAGCCATGCGGCCAGTGTATTCAGGTGTATTAAGTGAGCGCCAAAGGGCGGGCGGAAAAAGTCCCGCTTCGGCTAATTTCAAACGCCACCTTGCGCAGTTGGTTGCACTGCGGTACGGATCGCTTGAAGCAAGGGTCGATCGTCCCTATCTCCTGGTTGCCGCGATCCCACTCCATCAAGACCGAGCCTATTCATGCCGAGCCTTCTCGATCAATATTTGCCGCTCGCGGTCTTCATGGCGGTTGCCGCTGCAATTTCGGGCGCCTTGCTGCTTGCCCCCTTCCTTGCCGCCTTTAAGGCGCCGGATCCGGAAAAGCTTTCCGCCTATGAATGCGGGTTCAACGCCTTCGAC
>JBOHJT010000268.1:0-4562 GCA_050728715.1 Methylocella sp. | reverse complement strand
GGCCGGGCGCTTCTGGCCTTGTGGACCTCTCGGCATATGTGACTCCCAATTTAGCGATCGCTAGCGTTCGCCACCCTAGCACGTTCGATTCCAATTTAGGTTTTTTCGAGTTAGCCTCAAACGCTGGAGTCAAGAATTTTTTTAAGGTAAAAATACCTTATTAACAGGAAAATGCAACCATGAGCTTAGCGACCGAAACGGCGAACCTTACAAACCGTGCGTGATCTTAGCCATATATTTTCTAAAAATTGCGAGTGCTCAAACCCTACTTGGATCGCTGCCGTAATTAAACTGAGACACTACCAAAATCCGCCGCGCGATTAACGCATCAGCAGCATCATGAGGCCGATCGCGGCGATGAGCCAGAGCGCGATGTGGCCCCAGCGCGCGCCGCGCGCTTCGGCCTTGGCGATTTTGGCGATCGCGGCTTCCGATAACTCGAAACCGCTTTCGGCCATGCCTTCGAGCTGATTGACGATATTTTCGCCGCGCAAAAGCACCAACGGCAGATTGGCGGCGAACCGCGCAAGCGTCGAGGCGGCGCGGCCGGCGTCCTGCAATTTGCCCACGGGGCCGAGGTTCTGCTCGATCCAGGCGCCGACCACCGGTTCGGAGGTTGTCCACACGTTGAGTTTCGGATCGAGCGTGCGCGCCACGCCTTCGACGACGACCATGGTCTTTTGCAAAAGAACGAGTTCGACGCGCGTCTTCATGTCGAAAAGGCCGGTGATCTCGAACAAAAGCGTCAGCAGTTTCGCCATGGAAATCTGATCGGCGGTACGGGAATGAATCGGCTCGCCGATCGCCCGGATGGCTTGCGCGAAATCCTCGATCTTATGCACGCGCGGCACATAGCCGGCCTCGAAATGGACCTCAGCCACGCGCCGGTAATCGCGCTTGATAAAGCCATAGAGGATTTCCGCGAGAAAGCGCCGCTCTTTGAAACCGAGGCGGCCCATGATGCCGAAGTCCACCATCGTGAGGCGCCCCTGCGCGTCGACGAACAGGTTTCCCTGATGCATGTCGGCGTGGAAAAATCCGTCCCGCACCGCCGTGCGCAGGAAGGATTGAACGACGTTGCGGCCGAGGTCCGGCAAATCATAACCCTCGCGGGCGAGCGCATTGATGTCGGACAACGGTATTCCATCGATCCATTCGAGCGTCAGCACCTCTTTCGTGGTCCGGTCCCAGTCGATTCGCGGAATCCGGAAATCCTTATCTTGCGCCGTGTTCTCGGCGAATTCGGAAGCCGCGGCGGCTTCGAGCCGGAAATCCATTTCTATCTTGACGGTGCGAGCCAGCGTATCGACGACCTCGACCGGCTTCAGGCGGCGGACCTCGTCAAACCAGCGTTCGGCCAGGCGCGCCGCGAAATACATGTCACCGAGGTCGCGTTTGAACCGCCGCTCGACGCCCGGACGCAGCACCTTGACGGCGACTTCGATTTCGCCATCGCCGTCTTTCACACGCGCCCGGTGAACCTGGGCAATCGAGGCGGCGGCGACCGGCTCTCCGAAGCTTATAAAGATGCGGCCGAGCGGTTCGCCGAAGGCGGTCTCGATGGTCGCGATCGCGACCGTGCGCGGAAAAGGCGCCATCCGGTCCTGCAAAAGCTCGAGCTGCTGAACGACGGCCCCGCCGACGACGTCCGGCCTCGTCGCGAGGAATTGGCCGAGCTTGACATAGGACGGCCCGAGCCGACTGATCGCGGCCGGGAGATTGGCAAGGCCGGTTGCCTTTTTACCAGCGGCCTTGGCCCCGGAAGTTCTCCCGCCGCCCAGGGCAAGAAGCCTTGCCAAGGCGAACGGCAGCCGCGCCGCAGGGGGCAAAATCGATGGATCGACGTCGCTGAACACGCCAGCCCGGGCCAGCACGAAACCCGCGCGCGTAAGCCGGAGCAGGGAACCGAGGGAGGAACTCAAAATGCCCGCCCTAACGCATGGTCCGATCCGGAAGGACCGGATCGCGCTTTGACGCAGGCTGCTTGCGGGCGACTGCGTCGCTTGTACAGATCATGCGCCTGCTTGCACTGATTGACCGGATGATCGTATAGGGACAATTCCGTGGCTTTGTCAGACTCATGCCTAAAGCTTCCAGCCCGAATGAATGGCGACGATACCGCCCGAAAGCCGCGTGAACGAGGCCCGCTCGAACCCCGCGCGAGCGATTTCCTCACGAAAACTCTCGGCATCGGGAAACCGCGCGATCGATTCGACGAGATAACGATAGGGCTTATCGTCGCCCGCCACCAAGCGGCCGATACGAGGGATGACGCGAAACGAATAGGCTTCGTAGAGACGGTCGAGGACGGGCACGTTCACATTCGAAAACTCGAGACAGAGGAACTTGCCGCCACGCCGGAGAACCCGGTGCGCCTCGGCCAGCGCTTTGTCGATGCGCGGCACGTTGCGAATGCCGAAGGCGATCGTATAGGCATCGAAGCTGTCATCGGCGAAGGGTAGCTCCTCGGCGTTTGCCTCGACGAAGTCGAACGCCGCGTCGCAATGCCGCTTGGCGGCGCGTCGGCGCCCCTCCTCCAGCATGGCGGCATTGATGTCGAGGACAACGACCTCGGTCAAAGGCGAGCCTGCCTTCGCCACACGGAAGGCGATGTCTCCGGTGCCGCCCGCCACATCGAGATGGCGGAACCGGATCTTCCTGGTCGGCTTGACTCTACAGACGAAAATATCTTTCCAGATCCGATGTAGGCCGCCGGACATCAGATCGTTCATGAGGTCGTAGCGGGAAGCGACCTTGTGAAAAACCGCGTCCACCCGCGCCTGCTTGTCTTGCGACGGCAAGCGGGAAAAACCGAAATGAGCTTCCTCAGCCATGTTTTGCGGTGTTCGAAGCGTGGGCGGGTTACCGATAGGGTCTGATTCTCGTGCAACATAGCGCGGGCCGTGCGCCGTGGCTATGGCGGGGGCCTTCGCCGCGAGCCGCGCCGCAGGATGAACTTATTCGTCCTTGCGCCCCACGCGGCTTCGCCCGCAAACGAGACCGAGATAGACCGCGCGCAGGGCGGCGATGGAGAAGAAAAACCCGTTGGGCGAGACGAGATCCACGCCGAAACCGGCGATTGGCGGGCCGCCGAGCATGCCGAGCGAGTAGAGCATGATGAAGGCGGCATTGGCGCTAGCTAAGTCCGGCCCGCTGTAGCGCGAGCCAGGGTGGGCTAGTCCCACGGTATAAAGGCTGCCGATTCCGCCACCCCCTACTACAAACAGGCCGCAAATGAGAACAAGGCGGGAGGTCCCGGCAAGAGCGAGCGCGATTGCCCCACAAAGACCGAAGACGCCGAGCGACAACAATAATTTGCCTCTCTCCACATGGTCGGAGACAAGGCCGATGGGGAGTTGAAACAAAATATTGCCGAGCGCGCAAAGGGTAACGACCAAGGCTCCGGTTTCCGGGCTAAGGCCATTGCGAAGGGCATAGACCGGCTGGAGGTCGAGGCTCGCGGTCTCGATTACGCCATGCAGCAATCCGGCAATCTGGCGACTGAAAGGCTGGTGAGGAAGCCGAGGACCGGGACCTCCTCGGAGTGCTCTTGATCTCGGGCGCCTTGCCGCTCCAAAGGGCAATCGGCAACGCCGCGAGCGCGAAAAGTGCCGTCGCCGCCACGAAAGGCGTTGCGCCTGCGGTGCCGGCGAAAACCAAGGATCAAGGGGCGCGCAGCGCGAGCAAAGTCATGTTCAGCGAAAGGCCGTTGTCGGAATCGCTACGCCGGCGATCGCGGAGCGAGCGCCGGGATTACCTCGTGGCTTGTGACGGACGCGCCCCGGCCGGCGGGGTGGGGCAGGGGATTCACTTGTTCTTGCTTTGGCCAATGGCGCCCTCGGCGCGGCCGGAGTTTTCGAAGCCTTGCATGCGCGAAGCCCATTGATAGCGCGGCCGCAAAGCCGCCCGGGCCGAAGCCTTCTCGGTGACAGCAGGCGCATCCATGACGGGCGTAGACATGGTTCTTTCCGTCCCGCTGCGAGAGCATGGTGGGTTTAGGTAGAAGCATATCCTGCGCTTGCGAGATGGGCTTGGCATTCGTTTGGCGAGAAGCATTCGAGCAGGGCACCGATACGCTTCCAAGTCGCCTCGAGGGTCCGCTCGGCGGCCTTGCGCAAGAGGTGTTTGAGCTTGGCGACGACTTGCTCGATGGGGTTAAGATCCGGACTGTAGGGCGGGAGGAAAAAGAGCCTTGCTCCGGCTGCCCGGATCGCGGCACGGACGGCTTGGCCTTTATGGCTGCCAAGATTGTCAAGAATGACGATATCGCCTGGCTTCAGCGTGGGGACGAGGACCTTTTCGACGTAGAGCCGGAACAGCTCGCCGTTGATCGGACCGTCGACGACCCACGGCGCGTCGATCCGGTTGTGGCGCAGGACAGCGAGGAAGGTCATCGTCTTCCAATGCCCATACTGCGCCTTGGCATAAAGCCGCCGGCCGCGCCGGCATCGTCCATGCGTGGGCGCCATGCTGGTCCTGAGCCTGTCGAAGGATGGCCCAGGGGTGAGCAGGCCGCGGGAGTTTCACCAACCGCCTCTCGCGGAACGGTGCGTGAACCTCTC
>JBOHJT010000267.1:0-4612 GCA_050728715.1 Methylocella sp. | reverse complement strand
GGACCCGAATTCAACCAGGCTTTGGCAGCTCCCGCATCCGAAAGCCGAAATCGCCAAGCGTTCCGGTCAGGCGAAAGAGTTCGTGGTCTTGCCCAAGCGCTGGATCGCCGAGCGCGCTTTCGCTTGATCTGCGTTCGCCCCTCCATCAAACCTTGTTTGCTGGAGCCTCTGGCTCACTTCGCTCAATCGATGCCGCGGGCTCGCCAAGGACCGGGAGAACCTCAATTGAAAAGCGCTCGCATTCTTGCGCCTCGCCTCGATCCGCCTCATGCTCGGAACACTTTGCAATCCCGCATGAAGTCACCGGACAGACTCTAAGATCTTTTCGGCTTCGTTAGACCGCCGATATGTCAACCGCTTTCCAACAATGCCTGGTATGCTCTCTGAGAAGCGATCAAGATTGGTCTTCTTGCGTGTGTTGAACTTCTAGTCCTGTTCTGCCATGTAGCGGTGCAAGTGCGCTTCTGAGGCATGATGGAATGTTCCGAGGATAGCGCGTTTTAAGAGGTTGAGATATCCTTCGACCGAATTGGTATGCCAGAAATAGTTGCGGGCATATTCGTTTGCCGAGTGGTTCACGGTCCCGTGAATGGAGAACGCGGCGCCGATCTTGGGATAGACCGGGCTTTCGTCCGTCATGAACGCACTAGCCTTATTACTATTTGCGTCAATGATCGGACGCAGTGTTTTCGATGAAACATGAGCCGTATGAAACGAGCCCACGTGGCCGCCACGTTCGATAAGCGAGAAAATCGCCTGTTTAGATGCGGGCTCGCGATGCGCGCGATTTTTAGTTTTGCCGCCTACGTAGGTTTCGTCAGCTTCAATAACCTTGTTCGTGCCGCCAAGCGGTGTATCTGGCGCATCCTTGATCGACTCGCGAATGCGATGGCGAAGGAACCAAGTCGTTTTGTAGCTCAAGCCAATCATGCGGCTGATTTGCAGGGCGCTCATGCCTTTCTTTGCAGCCATCATGAGATGCGTAACGGCCAGCCACTTAATCAGCGGAACCTTCGAGCGCTCGTAAAGTGTGCCGACTCTGACCGTGAAAGGCTCACAACAGGCGTTGCACTGATAGAGGCCCGGACGATGGCTCTTACCATGCATTAAGGTTCCTTGGCCGATTACGCCGCAATGCGGGCAAATCGGGCCATGTGGCCAAACCCGTGCTTCGATCCGTTCTCTGGCTTTTCTGCATCGTGGAAGATTGGGTTTGACAGGTTCGCCATGACTGATTGCTCTGCCTGAGCAATACAACATATTGTGCATACTACGTCAAGGTGATAATTGCCAGAATTTCTACCAGTACTAACTCAGACGCGGACGTGGGACTTGTCCCAGTAAATATGTTAGACAACAAGAATACTTCCAGAGGTGGATCGAGAAAGACGGCGCGATCTATTTGAGACCAATTGATTCTGGAGAGCGGCGCGCCGTTGTCACGGGAACTTTTTTACGACCCCTATGCAAAAATGTATGCCCTAAATATTTATTTGGTTGGTCCCAGCTAGAAACCATAGTCCGGCGCGGCTCGATCGCTTCCCGGTCACATGGAATCCCGTGACCGGGAAGGAATCGCTCAATGTCAATAAGTTGGCGAAAGTCCATATCGAAAAAAGTCTGGCGGCTTTTTCGCGACCTGCGCTAGGCACCCCGCCGTTGCGGGGAAACGCGGGTCAGAACATGGCTTCCGCGGCGTTTTCCATGTGGCGTTTGGTTAGCGCCTCGCGCAATTTTTCCATGGCCCGGCTCTCGATCTGGCGGACTCTTTCCTTCGAAATGCCGAGGCGATCGCCCAAGGCTTCGAGCGTCGCCGCTTCATCGGCGAGGCGGCGCTCGCTGACAATTCGCCGTTCACGCTCGGAAAGCACGGTCAAGGCCTCGTTCAGCCAGGCAACTCGCCGACCGGAGTCGAAGGCAAGACCAACCACCTCGTCTGGGCGCGGCTTATCGTCGACGAGCATCGCAATTCGCTCCACGGCAACGGCGGACTCACTATCCGCGATCGGCGCGTTCAAGGACACGTCGGGGCCCGAGAGACGCGCGTCCATGACCTCGACATCCGAGCGGGACACGCCGAGCACCTCGGCGATTTGACTGAAAACTTCCGTCCCGGCGCGCGAACCGCCTCCCTGCGCCAGTTTCGCGCGCAGCCGGCGGAGATTGAAAAAAAGCGCCTTCTGCGCTGAGCTTGTTCCGCCGCGTACAATCGACCAATTATGCAAAACATAATTTTGCATGGAGGCGCGGATCCACCACGTCGCATAGGTCGAAAATCGCACGTCGCGGTCCGGTTCGAACCGCGCGGCGGCCTCCATAAGTCCGACGTGACCCTCCTGGATCAGGTCGGCAAGCGACAGGCCATAATGGCGAAAACGCACCGCAAGCGCGATCACGAGCCGCATATGCGCACGCGCGAGCTGATGCATGGCCTTTTCATCGGCGTGATTTTTCCACCGCAACGCAAGCACAAGTTCTTCGTCGCGCTCAAGATAAGGAGCGGCTAGCGCCGCCGCGAGGAGATGTTCGCCTACCTCAGCTAATCGAGCCATGATCGTCGCCCATCGCGTTCAAAAGCTCCACGTCCCGCGCAACACCCTGCGACTTTAAGGTTCCGTCCGCTGCGAAGCAGAAAGACATCTCGTCCCCCGGCCGGATCCTCGCGTCGACCCGCCAAGTCCTGCCGTTAAACGATTGCGTGGCGTGGCTGGTTCCCCGCCGCAAGACGAGCGCACGCCGGGGCTAATTGTTTTTTGGCGCTTGATCGGCGGAAATGGAGCCCGGTTTCGCGGTGACGATCGTGGCGAAGATCATGTAAAATCAACTGGCTTCGAGCACAACCCGATCCAATGTGACCGGAAACCGCTTCAGGTGGCCGTGCGTAAAATTTCCCCCACCAAGCTTACCGCTTGCCCAATGGCGATCTCTCCATCATATTTCAGAATAATTCCTGTCCCTCTATCCAAGTCCGGCCTTGAACCGGACGTTTGGGTGAATTCCATGTTCATCGAGACCGAAGCCACGCCCAATCCCGCAACCTGGAAATTTCTGCCCGGCCGTCCCGTCTTGACGCAAGGCACGCTTGACATCAGAGACGCCGAAGACGCCGGACAATCGCCCCTCGCTCAGGCGCTGTTCGCAATCGACGGCGTCTCCGGCGTGTTTTTTGGGTCCGACTTCATCTCCGTCACGAAATCCGGCGGCGACTGGCCGGACCTCAAACCCGTGGTCCTCGGCGCCATCATGGAGCATTTTGTTTCAGGCGAACCTTTGCTCATTGGCGAACTCGATGGCACCGCCCAAGGCGACGGCGAGGAGTTTTTCGCGGGCGACGATGCCGAAACCGTCTTAACGATCAAGAAACTGATAGAAACGCATGTCCGTCCGGCGGTCGCCAACGATGGCGGCGATATCAAGTTTCGCGGTTTCCGCGATGGGACCGTCTATCTCGCCCTGAAGGGGTCGTGTTCCGGCTGTCCTTCGTCGACCGCGACGCTCCGGCACGGGATCGAGAATTTGCTCAAGCATTATGTCCCCGATGTGCGCGCGGTCGAACAAATCTAATTCCCGGGGCTTCGTCCAGCCGGTTCCGCACGTTCGGCCGAAACTGGGGCAAGTTTTGCGCATTGGCACATGACAATATTGGCGATCGACACAGCGCTTCCTGCGATTTCGGCCTGCGTCCTTGACGATGGCGCGGATAGCCCGGAAGCGATCGAGGCGATTGCGATGGAGCGGGGCCACGCGGAAGCTCTTTTGCCGTTGATCGACCGGGTCATGGCGCGCGTCGCGGGAGGTTTTGCATCGCTCGGGCGGGTGGCGGTGACGGTAGGCCCTGGGTCCTTCACCGGGCTTCGCGTTGGGATCGCCGCCGCGCGCGCGATCGGGATCGCTTGCAAGATTCCGGTCACCGGGGTTTCGACCCTGGCGGCCCTAGCCGCGCCCCTGATCCTTGAGCAAAAGCCAGGTCTCGTTGCCGCCGCGATCGATGCCCGCCGTGGCAACGTTTTCTTTGCCGCTTTCGGAGCGGACGGAAGGGCCGTCCTGGCACCTCGGTTCGCGCCAGCGCGCGAGGCCGTGCGCGCGCTTGGGGCAGGTCCGGTGCGGCTCGCCGGATCGGGCGCGCCGCTGCTCGCAATCGAGGCTCTAGCGGCCGGGACAGAGACCTGGATCGCCCGCGAAGATCCTGGATTAGATATTGTTTTTGTTGCTAAACTCGGTCTTCTTGCCGACCCCGTCCTGACGCCGCCGCGACCCTTCTACTTGGCGGCGGCGAGCGCCAAGGCGGCAGAGGTGGCACGGTCTCAACCGGCGGCGCCGTGAACCAGAATGATCAGTTGGCCGTCCAAAGCTACGCCTTGCATCCGCCCCATCGGCGCCGAGCGGAGCGCGGAATGCGCCGCAATCCACTTGACGAGCTTCGCCTATCCCTGGCAGGAAGCCGATTTTGAACAGCTTTTTGTCGCGTCCGGGACGTTCGCGGACGGCGCGATCGAAGCCAAGGAGGAGAATTTGGCGGGTTTTGTCCTGTCCCGCGTCGGCGCCGGCGAGGCCGAAATCCTGACGATAGCCGTCGCGCCGGCATGGCGCCGGCGCGGGATCGCCACCAGTC
>JBOHJT010000266.1:0-4645 GCA_050728715.1 Methylocella sp. | reverse complement strand
GAATATGGCGATGGTGATGATGGCGTCCGCCGCTTTCCACGAGGGTCACAGTGACGTCGCCGAGATAGAGACCGCCTACCACACATTACGTCCTCTGCTCGGGGCGGGAGCGGCAACCGTCTTCTTGATCTCCCTCCTTGCTTCTGGCGTGTCCAGCTCCGCGGTCGGAACCATGGCCGGCCAGATGATCATGCAAGGCTTTGTCGGATTCAGAATCCCGGTCTGGGTCCGGCGGCTTGTTACGATGGTGCCGGCATTTGTCGTCGTCGGCCTCGGGGTCAATGCGACCAATGCGCTCGTCATAAGTCAGGTCATCCTCAGTCTTGCCCTGCCAATACCCATGATCGCCCTTTTGCTATTCACCCAACGGCCCGACATCATGGGCTCTTTGGCGAATGGCCGGGTGACCCGTGTTGCCGCGATCGCCGGAACCGCGGTGGTATTCTTTCTCAACACCGTGCTTCTGTTGCAGACGTTTGGTGTGCCCCTGCCGTTCATGGAAGGGTAACGCGGGCCGTTGCCGGGTGCCGTCGCTCCGCCCCCGCGCTAACGCCGGACGCGCTCGCCGGTTCAAGCCCCGCCAAGTCTTGCCAGCGCGGCGGCGAGCTTTTCCATCCTGGACAGAGCATCCTCTCGCCGTTCGCGGGTTTCCTCGACGACTTCTTCCGGCGCGCGGGCCACGAAATCGGCATTGCGAAGTTTGGCTTCGATTTTGTCCACGTCGCCCTTTAATTTGGCGAACTCCTTGGCGAGACGAGTCTTTTCCGCTTCGAAATCGATGATTCCCTGAAGCGGCAGGGCAGCGAGCGTTCCGCGCGCAATCATCTCCACGGATTTTCCCGGAGCCTCGGGCGCAAACGAAATCGCCGATAGCCGGGCGAGACGCTTAATGGTTTCGTCCCAATTTTCCGCACGCGATTTGGTCTCCGGCGAGGCTTTCACGAGCACCAGCGGGATTTGCGCCGCCGCGGGAACGTTCATTTCCGCGCGCACCGAACGGATTTCCGATATCAGCTCGACGACAAAGCCGATCTCGGCCTCCGCCTCTGGATTCTCGCAGCCCACTAGTTCCGGCCATTCGGCGAGCGCGAGCAGACTCGCGCGGGGCAGATCCTCGGTGGCCGTGATGGCCCAAAGTTCCTCGGTCATGAACGGCATGAAGGGATGCAGGAGCATGATAATCTGTTCGAGCACGAAAGCCGTCGCCGCGCGTGTCTCGATCTTGCCCGGCCCATCGGCGCCTTGCAGGAGAGGCTTGGCGAGCTCGAGATACCAGTCGCAAAAAATGTTCCAGACGAAACGATAGGTGGCGGTGGCGGCGTCGTTGAAGCGATAGGTTTCTATCGCCCCCGTGACCTCGGCAATGGCCTTCGCGGCCTCCCCAACGATCCAGCCATTTAGCTTGAGACTTGTTTGGCGCGGATTAAACGTGGCCTCAAACACGCAGCCATTCATTTCGGCGAAACGCGCCGCGTTCCAGAGTTTTGTTCCGAAATTCCTATATCCCTCAATGCGTTGTGTCGATAGCTTGATGTCGCGTCCCTGCGCCGCCATGGCCGCGAGCGTGAAGCGCAGGGCATCCGCGCCATAGGTCTCGATGAGATGCAAGGGATCGACCGCATTGCCCTTCGACTTCGACATTTTTGCGCCCTTTTCGTCGCGGACGAGGGCGTGGATATAGACGTCGCGGAAAGGAACTTCGTGCATGAAATGCACGCCCATCATTATCATCCGGGCGACCCAAAAGAAGATGATGTCGAAGCCGGTGACAAGGACGCTCGTAGGATAACGGTGCTTTAGCTCCGGCGTCTTGTCCGGCCAGCCGAGGGTGGAGAAAGGCCAGAGGGCCGAGGAAAACCATGTGTCGAGGACATCGGGATCGCGCCGGATGGACATTCCAATAACTTGATCGGGATCCCAATGGGAAAGTTTTGCGTCCTCGGCAATCAACACGTCCTGCAGATTCGGAAAACCACGCCTCCCATTTGGTAACAGCGGCCTACGAAAATATTTGAGCGCTGCTGCGCGCGCCTCATTTTCTGAGGCCGCGACAAATACCGGAATCTCCGTAAACAGGCCATCTCGCCCCATAAATCCAGGCCCATACCACGCCGGTATCTGATGCCCCCACCAGAGCTGGCGTGAAATACACCAAGGCTGGATATTTTCGAGCCAATCGAAATAGGTCTTCTCCCAATTTTTCGGAATGAAGCTCGTCTTGCCTTCGCGCACCGCCGCGAGCGCTGGCTGCACCAAAGTCTTCGCGTCGACATACCATTGCTCGGTGAGCCAGGGCTCGATAATGGCGCCCGAACGGTCTCCGTGGGGGACCGTATGCGTGTGGGGCTCTATCTTATCGAGGAAACCTTGGGTCTCCATCATTTCGACGACGCGCTTACGTGCCTCGAAGCGATCGAGGACCGGGAATTGAAGAGCCTCGACGGTGCGTTGCAGCGCTGCAACTGCACGATTGTCGGTACGATCAACAAGCATCGCACTGGGTCCACCGACCAGGATGTGGCCATCTTTGCTAAGCACATTGATCAGCGGCAACCCATGCCTTTTGCCTACCTCAAAGTCATTAAAATCATGCGCGGGGGTGATCTTCACCGCGCCGGTGCCTTTCTCGGGGTCGGAATATTCGTCGGCAATGATCGGAATGAGGCGGCCGACGAGCGGCAGACGCACTTTTTTACAGTGCAGATGCTTATAACGTTCGTCGCCGGGGTGCACGGCGACCGCCGTGTCGCCAAGCATGGTTTCCGGCCGCGTCGTCGCGACCACGATGAATTCGCCGGTCTCGCGGCCATCGTCGTCAACGACCGGATATTTGAAATGCCAGAGGTGACCCTTGGTCTCGACCTGCACGACTTCGAGGTCGGAGATCGCGGTCTGGAGTTGCGGGTCCCAATTGACGAGGCGCTTGTCCTTGTAGATCAGGCCTTCCTTGTAGAGCTGCACGAAAGCTTTTGCGACCCCGCGGGACAGCCCGTCGTCCAAGGTAAAGCGCTCGCGCGACCAGTCGCAGGAGGCGCCGAGCCTTTGCAATTGATCGATGATCGCCCCGCCCGATTGGGTTTTCCATTCCCACACGCGCGCCAAAAATTTTTCGCGGCCCAAGGCGAGGCGGCCGGGCTCCTGACGCTCCATCAATTGCCGCTCGACCACCATTTGCGTGGCGATGCCCGCATGGTCGGTGCCCGGCTGCCAAAGCACGTCCTTGCCACGCATCCGCTCGAAGCGGCAGAGAATGTCCTGCAAGGTCGTGTTGAGCGCGTGGCCCATGTGGAGGGAGCCGGTGACGTTCGGCGGCGGAATGACGATCGTGAAAGGCGCCGCCCCCGCCCGCTCCTTGCGCCCTGCCTGGAACGCGCCCGCCTTCTGCCATGCCGAAGCGATTCGGCCTTCGACCGCCATTGGATCGAAAGTCTTTTCCATCATCTGAACATTGTTCCGCGCGCGGCTCGCCCGCCCGTGGCGAGCAGCCGCGTCAAATGTCAGCGATGGCAAACAAGCGGGCAAAAGGCAAGCGCATGGGCAGCCTGGGACAGGCATCACGCCAGACATTCGTAAAGCAAACGCCCCCGCGCCGCTGGCTCTGAGCCTTATTTATTCGCCGCGCGCGACCCGCTCGATTTCGGCGCAGACAAGGCGCTCCACAATGACCGGCAGATTGTCGTCGAGCCAAGTCTTGAGCATGGGGCGCAGCATCTCGCGGGTGAGAGCGATGACGGCGTCGCTGTGCTGGACAAACCGGCTGGCGAGAAGCGCATTGAAGGCCGCGCGGACCGATCCGTCCGTGGCGGTTGAAACGAAAGTGCGCCCGCCGCCCGCGCGCGAAACTGGCTCAAAGGCTTCGCCATTAGGGTCCGGCCGGGGAGCCTCCCCGCGTAACCCGCTCTCGCTCGCAAGCAGCGCCTGGTCGCCGGCGATAATTCGCCTGATCGACGCGAGGATTTCCTCCATCGATGGTTCATGCGGGCTTGGCTGAGGCATCGGACCGTCTTTCAGTAGGGGGTTGGTTGGGCTCATGATGTCCAAATACCTTCAAAAGAAGGATACGCCGATCCTTGAGAGTATCGCGCATCGGGAACAGGCACGGCCATCGAGCCGCTAGATTTTGGCCCGAGGCGGGAGTGCGGAATTTGCGTGAACCGGCATCTCGGGGCGCGATCCGATTCCATAAAAAGCGTTCCGCCACGTTCATGATCGCCTCGACCGAAGTTGCGGCCAATCGAGCGGCCGGTTAGCGTCCGTCCGGCGTGCGAAGGCCGATCCATTTGTCCTTGACCTGATCGAAATGGATCGTCGGATCATAGTGAGTAACGGCAAGGCTCAAGTTCGCGGCCGAGAGGCGGCCGATCGCGGCCATCACCGCATAGGAAGCAACGACACGGTCGCGCTGAGCGGAGACGAGGGCCACTCTCGCATTCAACAACTGCTGCTGCTGGAAAAGAATATCAAAAACCGTTCGCTGACCGACTCCCGCCTCTTGCCTGATGCTGTCGAGCGCGATTTCGTTGGACTTGACCGACGCCTTCGACGATTGGATGACGGCGCGCGCGGTATCGAGCTGGCCCCAGGAAGAAACCACCGCCGCGCGGATCAAATCACGCTCTAAATCAGCCTGCAGCCTGGCCTGACC
>JBOHJT010000265.1:0-4676 GCA_050728715.1 Methylocella sp. | reverse complement strand
CTCCGCGAATCAACGACGTGCTGCATCGAATCACGTTTGCGGCTGGTTGGGAATCCACCAAGAGTCAAGTTCACGGGCGGTTGGTATTAATGAGTTTCGTTTTGCCGCGTTTTCCTGACGCGAACCGGAATCCACGTGGAAAGTCCCGCCAAAGTACCTGCACGAGCTGAGCGGCCTGGGTCGCTTGGGCCGGAGCGGCCTACTGGGGCGGCGCTCCCGGCGCGGGCTGCGTCGTCCCAGGCTGGGTCGTCCCGGGCTGCGCCGTCCCGGGTCCGTTTGGGATCGCCGCTCCGGCATTTTGGCCGCCGCAAGCGGTTCCCGCGCCCCGCACGCATTCGGCCGGCGCGTTCACATTGAGCAAGGTCGCGGTCGAGGCCGGCAAGATCTGGTCCGTCACGGCATCGCGAACAGTCACGCGGACGGCATTTGGCAATTGCATGACATCATGCCAGGTTTCTTGCCAGATGCGGTCGCGGCCGGCGAAGGCGAAGGAAACGTGAAACGGTGGGCGCACCAGCACGATCGGATTGGTGAACTCAAGCTCGCCGGTGTCCAGGGCCTCGGCCGTGACCGGCACGAACGGGACCCGGTCGCGGACCAGGACGAGGCCCCGCGCGTCGTCCGTTTCGGCAAGGCGAACAATTTCGAGCCCGGCCGACGCATTTGGGCCAATCGCGGATCGCACGAAGGTCACCGACGATGGTGTACCCTCGAAGAGAGGCCGCGGGTTCTCGCCGCCCGGCGACACGAATTCCGCCGCGGCAAGATCGGCGACGATCCGATCGAGGCCGAGGCCGAGGAGATCGGCCCTCTGCACGCGGTCGAAGCCCGCCTTCCAGCCCGGCATCCACTGCGCCGTGACCGTGGCAAGGGTCGCGAGGAGAAAGCCCATCAGGGCGATCGCGACTAGGGCTTCGAGAAGGGTGAACCCGCCCTCCCCGGACACGCGGCGGCGGGCGGAGATGCGCCGGCTTTTCATCGCTCGCTGGTGCTCCTGCCAAGCCTTATGGTCTCGAGCTGAAGCGCCGCCCCGGACGGCGATAGCACCTTGATGTCAATTATTTGGGGCGTCCAGAATTGGGCCGCGCGCGGGTTAACGAAATCGCCGGGAAAAGGCGCGATATCGACGGACCAAGCTTGGTCGTGCATCTCGCCGGAGAGCGTTCCGGTCGAAAGGCTTGTTCGATCGGGAAGGCCAGTCTCGACCGCCCGCAGGGTTGCGACGAGCCTGAGATGCTGCTCGATCCTCCGGGAACCTTGAATATTTCCCGCCATCAGCAACCCGATGGCAGCCAAGGAGACGGCCGTGACGGCGAGCGCAACCAGGGCCTCGATGAGGGTGAACCCCGCACTGGCGTCCCGGTCCTCGCCGGGGCGTTCAAAAGGCATTGCTTGGAACAACTTCGACCCCTCCCGTCAGCCAAGTGACGCGGACTTCGAGGGTCGTGCCGAGCCGCGAGAGGAAAATCGTGCCGCCGCAGGACATTCCAGACGGAAGGAACTGGATTGCCATTCCGGCGGCGCGCCGGTCGCATTGGCTCGCAAGGATTGCATTAAACCCGACATCTTGGGGCAATTGCACCAAACGCCCGGTCGCGCCGGAACGGATCGTCCGGGATATCGGGCTAAGGTCCGTCGCGACGGCGGCGCCGCGGCGGATGGCCGCGTTGCGATCGGCCTTGAGCAAGGCCGCCGTCTCCAGCGCATAAGCTTCAAGCTTCGCGGACGAGGTTCCACGCGGAAACGCCGGCAAGGCGATCGCGACGAGCATTGCCATGATGGCGAGGACGCAAATGATCTCGATCAGGGTAAAACCGGTCTCGCCCCGGCGCGGCCTCATCGTCGGTCCCAGCTCCTGATGGCGACCGCCGTGCCGATCCCGCCTTCCTTGCCGGACGATCCGAGGGACACAATCTCATAGGGGCCGTGTTCGCTGGGTGAACGGTAGATATAGGGATGCCCCCAAGGATCGGTGGGAACATAGCCCTTCTGTAAATAGGGGCCGTTCCATCCCGTTTCTCCCGCCGGGCGTTGCACCAAGGCGGCAAGGCCTTCGGAGCTCGACGGATAATGTCCGAGATCGAGATAGAAAAGGTCGAGCGAACTCGCGAAGCTCTGGACCTGGATGGTCGCGGCCTTCACCTTGGCCTCGGCGAGGAAATTGAGGACCCGCGGGCCGACAAGGCTCATGAGCAAGCCGATGATCGTGATCACGACTAGGATTTCGATCAAAGTAAAGCCGTCTTCATGCCCCGTACAGGAGTTGCCGGCATTTTCAGGCTCACGCGAACCGCGTTCCAAGCTTCGCTCCGGCCGCCGCATGCCGCGCGGCCACATGTTGCAAATATTCATCGTGATTGATCCTTGTTCATCCAACGACTTGGTATACTGACATAAGAGCGGTCATGACCGAAACGATCAGGCCGCCGACAATGATGCTGATGCAGACGATCGCCAAGGGGCCGACGATACCAACCAGCCGATCGAGGCTGCGTTGCAGCTTGGCCTCGTAAAACTCCGCGATGCGTTGCGCGAGCATCGGCAGTTGACCCGATTCTTCGCCGAGCCGCAAGGTCCGGATGGCCATCGGCGGGATCACCGCTGTCTTGGCGAGCGCGTCGGAAAGTTTGCCGCCGTGGCGGACGAGATCGACGGTCTTGCTCCAGGCGCTGGAGCGTCCCGTCGTTGCCATCAAATCGGCGAGTATTCGCAGCGTCGCCGTCAGCGGGACGCCGCTCGCGAGGAGAACACCGAGGTTGCGGCAGAAGATGGCGGTCCGATGAAAGTCCAAAACCCGGCTGATCAAAGGCAAATGCGCGAGCGCTTCCATGATCGTGCCACGCACCTTGGGGCGGCGCAAGAAAAACCAGCCGCCTCCGACAAGGGCGGTGAGCGCCGCCGCGAGCGCCGCTGTGTGCGCCCGCAGGAAGTCCGAAAGCGCAAGGAAGCCGACCACGATCGGGCCGAGTTTGGCATTGAAGTCGCGCAGTACCGCGCCAAATTGCGGCAGCACGAAAGTAAGGAAAAAGAGAAGCACGGCACTTGCCGCGGCCAAGACAAAGGCAGGATACCGCAAGGCGTCGCCGAAGCGCCGGCGCAGCGCCTCGGCCCGGACCCGCTCGGCGCCGAGCACCTCCAGGATATTAACCAGCGTGCCGGAGGCCTCGCCCACTCGCGCGAGCACGACATACATCGGCGAAAATAAAGCTGGATGGTGGGCCAGCGCATCGGCGAAACTTTCGCCAGCGAGAATGGCCGCGGTGATCTTGGCAACCGTCGGCCGCAATCGGCCGATGTCCGAGTCGTCCGATAATAATTCGAGGGCATCGTTGATGCGAGCGCCCGTTTGCAAAAGAAGCGCAAGATCGCCGGTGAAAATCGTCACGTCCTCGGGACGCGGATGCGACAGGATATTGAAGTCGAAACGCGGGCGGGCCCTCGCGCTATCATCGCTCACCGTTTCGATTGGAATGAGGCCGAGATATTCGACGCGCTCGGCGACCTCCGCGGCCGTTGAAGCCGCGATCGACCCGCTCACCACCTCGCCATTAGGGGTCAGCGCCCGGTAGCGGAAACTCGTCATGGCTCACCGCACGGTCGTGACGCGAAGAACTTCGGCGGCGGAAGTGACGCCGGCGCGGCATTTCGCGACAGCGTCCTCGACCATGGTCGTCATACCGGAGCGTCTCGCGGCGAGATCGATCGCGCGCGCATCCGCGTGCGGTCCGACCAGGTCGTACACTTCGTCCTTCAATTCAAGCACCTCGAATACCCCATTGCGGCCGCGGTAGCCGGCGCCGCCGCAGCGCTCGCAGCCGGTAGGTTCGTGAACGCAATCGCCGGACCGCAGGCCAAGCGCGTCAAAGCGGGGATCGGCGGCAAGGTCGCCGGACGTGAGAATGCGTTTACGCTTGCACCGGTCGCAAAGGATGCGCACCAGCCGTTGCGCGATCACCGCCCGCAACGTCGATTTGAGCAAGAAACCCTCGACGCCAAGATCGAGCAGGCGCGGAACCGCCGCCGCGGCATTCTCCGTGTGAAGCGTGGTCAGCACGAGATGGCCGGTGAGCGCGGCATGCACGGCGATGTTCGCGGTCTCGGCATCGCGCACCTCGCCCACCATGATAACATCTGGATCTTGCCGGACGAAAGCGCGCATCGCGGTGGCGAAAGTGAGCCCGATCGCGGGTTTCACCTGCGACTGATTCACGCCCTGGATCTCATATTCGACCGGATCCTCGATCGTGAGAATCTTGCGCGATGGGTCGTTGAGCATCGAAAGCATGGTCGCAAGAGTCGTCGTCTTGCCGCTGCCGGTCGGCCCCGTCACGACGATCAAGCCATGCGGGAGCGAAAGCAGCCGGCGCACGATTCTCTCGTCGGCGATCGACAAGCCGAGTTTCGCGACGTCAAGCAAACCACGATCGCGCGGCAGGAGGCGGATGACGGCCGATTCGCCGTGCTGGGCTGGCATCGTGGCGACGCGAATATCGATTTCCGAGCGTGCCACTTTCTGCCGTGCCGCGCCATCTTGCGGCAGGCGCCGTTCGGCGATGTTGAGGCCGGCCAGAATCTTGATCCGGGAGATCAGGGCTTGCGGCAAGGCATTGGCCGGCGCGGCCACGGCGCGCAGCAAGCCATCGACCCGCATGCGCACCACGAGGCCGTTCCGGAAC
>JBOHJT010000264.1:0-4688 GCA_050728715.1 Methylocella sp. | reverse complement strand
CAACCGGATCATGGAGCAGGCGTTCGACTCCTCCGGCATGCTGAGCCGGACGCAGTCTTACACCTATAACGTGGTCAACCGGCTGAAAAAGGCGATCGGAGCGGAGGGTCAGACGACCACTTACGCCTATGACGCGCAGGGCAATCTCACGAGAATCGCCGATCCTCTTGGGGACACAAGCCATTATGCTTACGATGCGCTCAATCGTTTGGCGGAGGCGATCGACCCGAACGGCGGAACCACATTCGATGGGTATGACGCCAACGATCATCTGACTTCGGTCACCGATCCGCGCAATTTGCAGGCGGCCTACGCTTGGAATGGGCTCGACGATCAAACCGCGATTGCCAGTCCCGATACCGGCGTCACCGCCAAGACCTTTGACGCCGCCGGCAATGTCACCAGTTCGACCGACGCGCGCGGCAAGACGACCACCTACAGCTACGATGCCCTGAACCGCAGGACGCACGCGGCGTTCGCCGACGGCACGAGCGCCGCTTGGCATTATGATCAGGGCGCAAACGGCATTGGGCGTTTGACCAAAATCAAGGACGTGACCGGTTCGACCAGCTACAGTTACGACGCCAATGGCCATGTGACGCAGAAGCAGCAGACCGTCGGCGCGGCGACGCTGACGATGCTCTATGGCTATGACGCGGGCGGACGTTTGGCGAGCATCACTTATCCCTCGGGCAAGCAGGTTGCGTATGCCTACGACGCCGCGGGCAGGGTAAGCAGCGTGACGTCAATGGCAACCCGCTGGCCACGGGCGTGACCTACATGCCGTTTGGCATGGCCTCGGGCTGGACGGCAGGCAATGGAGCTTCCTATCAACGCACGATCGATCTGGACGGGCGGATTACGGGTTTGGCGCTGCCCGGAGCCGATACAATCGCGCTCACCTATGACGCGGCGAGCCGCATCACCAGGATTAAGGAGAGCGGGCTGCCGAAAAAGGCATTCGGCTATGACGCGCTCAATCGCTTGACCGATTATGCGAGCGGCGCGGCCACGCAAACCTACACTTATGATGCCGACGGCAATCGGGCGAGTTATGCGGCCAATGGAACGTCGCCTGTTTCGCTGACCTATAGTTACGGCAAGGCCAGCAATCGCCTGCACGGCATCGGCGGCAGTTGGACGGAGAGCTTCACCTATGACGCCAATGGCAACATGCTCAGCCATTCGTCGCCGTCCGCCGATTACAGCTACGAGTACGATGCGCGCAACCGGCTCGTCCTGTCGTCTTCGGGAGCAATTGGCACGACAGAGCTCATCAATGGCCTTGGCCAGCGGACCGGCAAGATTGGCGAGGATCAGCCGACCCTCTTCGCCTATGACGAAGCGGGCCATCTCACGGGTCAGTATAATTCCACCGGCGGCCTCGCGGAGGAAACCGTGTGGCTCGGCGATTTGCCGGTCGCGGTGCTCTCGCCCGCCGGGCAATTCTATGTCGCGCCCGATCATCTCGGTGCGCCGCATCAGATCACCAATGCCAGCGGCGCGGTCGTGTGGTTCTGGGATCATGACCCTTTCGGCAATGGCCTGCCTACGAACGCGGCAGGGTTTGCTTACAATCTCCGCTTTCCGGGGCAGTTCTACGACGCGAGGGCCAAGCTGCATTACAATTATTTCCGCGACTACGACCCGAACACCGGGCGCTATATCGAAAGCGATCCGATCGGGTTGGCGGGCGGGATCTACACCTATGCGTATGCTGGGGGGAATCCGGTCACGAGGATCGATCCGCTAGGCACGGATTGCAACAGAGGCGAACTCGTTACGCTTACGTTTGACGCAGTTAGCGAATTAATATCTGAGTTATCGAACATAGAAGTTGATTACATCAACGGACCTGTTGAGTATATTTATCAGTTTGGAAACACGCTTGCTTCTCAACCTCAAGCGTTTGGTCAGGGAATATTGGCGGCGAGCCAATGGAATGCGAATCATCCACTTCCTCCAACTGGTTATAATACTGACTCTATATACCGACAGTGGGCACAACAAAGTCAACAAACTGCCCCTGAACTTGAACTTAATAGTCCTTTCTACAGATTTGTACGTTGGTTTTCGTCGTTAGGTAACGGATAAGAGCGGATCCAATCGAAAATCTGCCTACTACTAAAATTGGCGTCACTCTCGCGGACCCTCTCAAACTCCTGAAACCTTTTGCTTGACGAGCTTGCCTTGCGCTGTAACGGCGCTGCGCACGGCCGTCTCGTATTCGTCGGCCCACATGCCGCGAGAGCCAGTTGACCTTGCGCTGGATGACGGCGGGCCGCAAAGGCCGAGGTAGGGCACGCGAAAATAGCCGCGGCCTGCTGGTTTCCGCGTACCTTACCGCCCGTCAAAGGCCGCGACTTGGGCGTGCACCGCGTCCGCCAAAGCGCGAAGTTCCAGCTCCGGCAGAGCGCCAACGAGGGCGTAATTGGCTCCCTTCTGACGCCAGGTGATCGCGGCCGAGGAAAATTTAGCAGACACGCGCAGGATGCTCTCGCCCGGATCGCCAGCTTTTTCGGCGCAGAGCGCGATATCCGCCTCGTCCGGTCTTGCGTAAACTAGGCACAGCATTTGGCCCCGCTCGCCGGGCATCGCGCGAACGCCGGTAAGCTTTAGGCCGTCGACCGAAAGATTCGGCAGTATCGGTGCCGCCGTGTCTTGCCCCGGCCCTTCCCTGCTTGGCGAAAGACGCGCCGTGGCGGGAGGCGGCTCAAATGCCCGGAGCGCCGACATTGCCCGCGCGGCGAAGGTATCGTTCGTCCCAGCCGGCGCGGCTTCCGGCGCGTTCACGCGACCGGCAAGATAGGCCGCGCTGGCCGCCAGCAGCGCTCCGCTCGCGAAGGAAAACCCAATCAGCCGCGTGAACCAGCGCTCGCGCCACGAACGGGAGCCGCTCGCTTCGTCTTGTCCCCCGGCGCCGGGAGCAAGCGGCGAGAACCAAGTCAGCGGTCCGGTTTCGGCCATTTGGCAAGCGGCACGAATCGTTTCTTTCTGCCGCCGCCATGTTTCGACCCGGGCCGCATCCCCCGGCGAAGCGGCAAGAAAGGCCTGAACGGCTTCCCGGCGGCCGCGATCAATGTCGTCATCGACAAAGCCGTGCAATTCCGCTTCGCTTACAGGGAGGCCGTGTCCGCGCATGACGCTCTCATTTGACCACGCGCAGATACGCGGGGCACGCCTTCGCCGGACGCGAAGGAGTTTCGGTTGCCGGAATTTCGCTCAGCGCGGCGCGCGCGCGTGCCAAACGCATGATGAGAACGGTTCGCGAAATTTTCAGGATTCGCGCGGCTTGCGCGTAACTAAATCCTTCCAGCACGACAAGCAGCAACGCCTCCCGCTCTTCGAGCGCGAGGGGTAAGAGCGCAGCCGCGAATTCGTCACGAGGCGAAGCCGGAACCGGCAGATTCCCGGCGGCGCGCGGCCCGCCCGCGTAGGAATTTTCCCTCTCCATATGAACCTTGCCGCCCATCCTTCCGGCCGCCAACCTTTCGCGGTGCCATTCCGTGAGCAGCGTATAGAGGTGGAGATGGAGATCGCGTCCGGCCAGCCGCAAGGCGGTTCCAGTTTCCCATGCTCGCAGCAAAACCGCGCGGACAAGATCGTCGGCGATCTCGCTAGGCCCCGGCCGGCCGGTAACGAGCGCGCGCGCATAACGGCAAAGCCGCGGCGCGCAAGAATTCAAATCGTCTCGCAAGACCACCTTTGCACTCCTTGCCGACGCTTTCTTCGCCGGCCGTGGGAGGGCTCCGCCCAGATCGCCGATATTACAGCCTGCGCGGCGCCCTGACCATGGGCAAAGCAAAAATCCGCGCGGGCGTTTCTTCCGCGGGCGGTCTTGCGCTAGACCCGCGCAGCCCTTAAACGCAGCGGACGCCAAGGCCGTTCCAAAACGCGGCTTCCCTGGTTCTCTGGTCCGGATCGAGCATGACGCAACCGGGAATGTTAACGCCTGGACTGCACGCCTCGGGTATTCTAGCTGGAAAACGCGGCTTGGTCCTGGGGGTCGCCAACACCCGGTCGATTGCCTGGGGGATCGCCAAGGCCGCCCGCGAGGCGGGCGCCGAGCTCGCCTTCACCTACCAAGGCGAATCACTTGAAAAACGAGTCCGGCCGCTAGCACAGGAACTCGACGCTAAAGTCGTGGGCGATTGCGATGTCACCGACACGGCGGCTTTGAACGCGGTATTTGGGGAAATCGAGCGCATTTGGGAAAATCTCGACTTTGTCGTGCACTGCGTTGCTTTTTCCGACAAGGATCAGCTGACGGGCCGGTATATCGACACAACCGCGGAAAACTTTTCGAGTACGCTCTTGGTTTCTTGCTATTCCTTTACCGCTGTAGCCCAGCGTGCCGAAAAGCTCATGCCACATGGCGGCGCCATGCTGACGCTAACCTATTACGGGGCGGAAAAATGGATGCCGCACTATAACGTCATGGGGCTCGCCAAGGCCGCGCTTGAATCGAGCGTGCGCTATCTTGCCGCCGATCTCGGCGAACGCAACATTAGGGTCAATGCGATCTCGGCCGGCCCGATCAAGACATTGGCGTCCTCCGGCGTTGGCGATTTCCGCTATATTCTCAAGTGGAACGAATATAATTCCCCGTTGCGGCGCACGGTGACGATCGAGGAGGTCGGCGAGAGCGCCGCCTTTCTCCTTTCGCCGATGGCGCGCGGCATCACCGG
>JBOHJT010000263.1:0-4695 GCA_050728715.1 Methylocella sp. | reverse complement strand
GTGCGGGTTTTATGGCGGCTAGGACGTAAAAAATGGAAAAATTCACCTCTCTTACCGGTGTCGCGGCGCCGCTCGAAATGACCAATGTCGATACCGACATGATCATCCCAAAGCAATATCTCAAGACCATCAAGCGCACGGGGCTGGGCAGCGGGCTTTTCGCCGAGCTCCGCTATCACGAGGATGGAACCGAAAATCCCGAGTTCGTCTTGAACAAGCCGGCCTATCGCGAAGCCAAAATTCTCGTCGCGGAAGATAATTTCGGCTGCGGCTCCTCGCGCGAGCATGCTCCCTGGGCGCTCCTCGACTTTGGAATCCGCTGCGTCATCTCGACGAGTTTTGCCGATATTTTCTATAACAACTGCTTCAAGAACGGCATTCTTCCGGTCATTGTTTCGCCAGAAAACCTCGCCAAGCTCATGGATGATGCCAAGCGCGGCGCCAATGCGACGCTCTCGATCGATCTCGAAGCCCAGGAAATTCGCGGCCCAGATGGCGGCGTCGTCGCCTTCGATATCGACCCTTTCCGCAAGCATTGCCTTTCGAAAGGTCTCGACGATACCGGCCTGACCCTGCAAAAGGCCGCGAAAATTGAAGCTTTCGAGGCCAAGGCGGCGGCGGAACGCGGCTGGCTCTGACCCCTTGAAAAAAGGCATGGCGCCAGGCGGCGGGCAATGCTATATAAAGGACGTGGACGGTCTCGGCGACTGTTCAGGGGAAGGAAACGTTAGCGCCTAGCAAATCGCGACGCTGACATGGAGGCAGAGGCTGACATGACTTGGACGACTCCCGTTATCACCGAGATCTGCATCGGCATGGAAGTGACGAGCTATATGTCGGCCGAAATTTGACGGCCTCGGCTCGAAACTTTCTTCGAAATAGATGATCGGCGCGCGCGTTGCGCATTGTTGTTTTAGGCTCGGCGGCGGGCGGGGGCGTTCCTCAATGGAACTGTTTCTGCCCGGTCTGCCAGCTTGCCTGGAGCGGCGATAAGCGGGTCAAGCCACGCAGCCAATCGAGTCTCGCCATCAGCGCCGATGGCGAGCAGTGGCTGCTTTTGAATGCATCGCCGGATCTCCGCCAGCAAATCATCGCTTCGCCGTGCCTGCACCCGCGCGGCGCGAAAAGGCATTCGCCTATCGGGGCCGTGGTCGTCACTAATGCCGACGTCGATCATCTCGCGGGGCTTTTGACTCTCCGCGAGCAACAAAGTTTCGCGCTCTTTGGAAGCCAGGCCACCTTGGCGCAGACGAGCGCGGGGATCTTTGGCGTTTTGAACAAGGATCTCGTCGATAGGCGTGCGATTGCGCTCGACACGCCCGCGGACACCGGCCTCGGCATCTCTGTCACGCCTTTCGCGGTGCCGGGAAAAGTTCCTCTCTATCTCGAAGGCGAGAACGTCGCGGTCGGCGCCGAAAGCGAGGCGACCGTCGGGGTCGAGCTTAGCGACGGAGCCAAAAGCTTTTTCTACGTGCCGGGCTGCGCCGGGATCAACGAAGGCGTCATAAAGAGGCTCGCAGGGGCGGCGCTCGTTTTCTTCGACGGCACCACTTTCACCGACGACGAAATGGTAAATCTGGGCTTGTCCAAGAAAACCGCCTGGCGCATGGGCCATGTGGCGATGAGCGGCGAAAGCGGCTCGCTCAAGCGGCTCGCGTCTTGCGCGATCGGCCGCAAGATTTATGTTCATATCAACAATACGAACCCGGTTCTGATCGAGGGTTCGCCGCAACGCGCAACCGTCGAGCGTGCCGGTTGGGACGTCGCCTACGATGGCATGGAGATCTGCCTGTGAGCAGCCCCAAACCGGTTCTGACCAGCGAGGAACTCGAAGCCCGTTTGCGCCAAACCGGGGCGGAGCGCTATCATAATCTGCACCGGTTTCACCGCCGTCTGCACAACGGTCAATGCACGTATGAAGAAGTGCGGGCCTGGGCACTCAACCGCTACTATTACCAGGCGATGATCCCGATCAAGGATGCGACGATCCTGACCCGGATGCCGGATGTCCGGGATCGCCGGCACTGGCGCAAGCGCATCGAGGATCATGATGGCCGCGAAGAAGGCGACGGCGGCATCGAGCGCTGGCTGAAGCTCACCGATAGCCTGGGATTTTCGCGCGATTATGTGACCTCGACGCAAGGAATATTGCCGGGCACGCGTTTCGCCGTCGAGGCTTATGTCGAATTTTGCCGCGCGCGGAGCTTGCTTGAGGCGATCGCCTCGTCCCTCACGGAATTGTTTTCGCCCGCCATCATCAACGAGCGGGTCGCGGGCATGCTTGCCCATTATGATTTCGTCAGCAAGGAAACGCTCGCGTATTTTTCGCAGCGCCCGGTTCAAGCCAAGCGCGACAGCGATTTCGCCCTCGATTACGTGAAAAAACATGCCGTCGCGCGGGCCGAGCAGGAAACTGTCGTCGCCGCCCTCGAATTCAAATGCTCCGTGCTTTGGGCGCAGCTCGATGCCCTTTGGTGCGCTTATGTCGATCGCGCCATTCCGCCTGGAGCCTGGATGCCGGGATCCGAGGCCACCCATGGTCAAGCGGCATGACGACGAGAACAAGCCCCACGGATATCTTGTGGAAACCCCGTCTGCCGCGCGGCGTCAGGCTGAAATACGACGAGACGCGGGGCGAATGGCTGCTCCTCGCGCCCGAACGCGTGATCAAGGCCGATGCCATCGCGGTCGAGATTTTGAAACGCTGCGACGGAACCGCCACTATCGCGGCGATCGTCGATGATCTCGCCGGCCAATTTTCCGCCGACCGCGCAAGGATCGAGACGGATGTTCGAGCGTTGCTGGAAGAGCTCGCGGCCAAGCGATTGGTGGATTTATGACCGCCTCGCCAGGGAAACTTGCCGCGCCTGTCGCGCTTCTCGCCGAGCTGACGCATCGCTGTCCTCTCGGCTGCCCGTATTGTTCCAATCCGATCGCGCTCGACGCGCGGGCCGGCGAACTCGACACCCCTGTCTGGAAGCAAGTTTTTTCGCAAGCCGCGGCCCTTGGCATTCTACACGCGCACCTTTCCGGCGGCGAACCGGCGGCCCGGCACGATCTCGCCCTGATCGTCGCACATTGCGCGAAAGCGGGCCTTTACACCAATCTCATCACCTCCGGCATCGGCCTCACCCAGGATCGTATCAAGGAACTCGCCTATGCCGGGCTCGACCACGCGCAGCTTTCGATTCAGGATTCCGACGCGCCATCGGCCGACCTCATCGCGGGCTACAAGGGAGCCTTCTCGCGTAAACAGGCGGTCGCGAAATGGATCGCAGAGGCCGGCCTGCCGCTCACCGTGAATGCCGTGATCCACCGGGCCAACATTAGCCGCGCCGGAAAAATGGTCCGCCTCGCCGTCGCGCTCGGCGCCAGGCGTGTCGAAATCGCGCATACCCAATATTACGGCTGGGCGCTCGCCAATCGCGCCGCGCTCATGCCTTCGCGGGCCGAGGCGGAGGCGGCGATCGCCGAAGTCGAAGCGCTCAAAAAAACCTATGCCGGGGTAATCGTCATCGACCATGTGATCCCCGATTACCACGCCAATTATCCGAAGGCCTGCATGGGCGGGTGGGCCAAACGCGGGTTAAATATTACGCCCTCGGGCAAAGCGCTGCCTTGCCACGCGGCGGAAACCATTCCTGATCTCGAATTCTGGAATGTGCGCGATCGTTCAATCGAGGACATCTGGACAAATTCGCCCGCTTTCAATGCGTTCCGTGGGACGGATTGGATGGCCGAGCCTTGCCGCTCCTGTCCGCGCAAGACGATCGATTATGGCGGCTGCCGCTGCCAGGCGCTTGCGCTGACTGGCGACGCGCGGCAGGCGGACCCCGTTTGTCACCTTTCGCCGCATCATGATAAGGTCCTAAAAGTCGCCGTGCTCGCGGCGCAAGGCGAGGACCCGGGCGGCGCGGTCGCCTATAGCTACAGGCGGATGAAATCGCGCGAGCCGGCGTAACGGCGCTTTTCGCTCGCACGATGCGACGGGATGAAGCCGTTCTCTAGTGGAAAAGCCAGTCAAACCTTGGAAATCGGGCATTATCCGCCTATATTCACGGCGTTGCGGCGGCGGACGCCGCATGGCTGGGCGCAAGCGTCCGGCAGGAGACGAAAGCGATGACGGACGCGGTGAAAGGTCCGGTCGACCTCCCCCAGGACCTGAACGCCACTTCGCTCGACGACAAATACGATCTGACAAAGCGGCGAATCTTTGTCTCCGGCCCGCAGGCGATCGTCAGGCTCCTCCTCATGCGGAAGGAGCTCGACCGGCGCGATGGACTTACCACGGCCGGATTCATCTCGGGCTATCGCGGCTCGCCGCTCGGCGGTCTCGACCTGAATTTCTTGCGCGCCAAGCGCCCGCTCGATGCCGCCGGCATCCTATTTCAGCCGGGCCTCAACGAGGATCTCGCCGCGACCGCCATATGGGGGGCGCAACAGGCCGAGATGCGCGGGGAAGGCAAATTCGACGGCGTCTTCGCGCTCTGGTACGGCAAGGGTCCGGGCGTCGATCGCAGCGGCGACGTCCTCCGCCACGCAAATCTCGCGGGCACCTCGAAGTATGGCGGCGTGCTTGCCCTCATGGGCGACGATCACACCGCCGAATCCTCGACGACCGCGCATCAATCCGAGTTCAACTTCGTCAATGTGATGATGCCGGTCCTGTCGCCGGCTGGCGTCCAAGAGATCGTC
>JBOHJT010000262.1:0-4742 GCA_050728715.1 Methylocella sp. | reverse complement strand
GCCCTAATGAGTGCCGCCGATATTCGGAGAATTCAATCTTGGGCGTTGTCATCCCCCTCGAAGAAAAAATCCAGGAGCCCGGCATCGACGGGCTGCTCGTCTTGGTGGCGCAGGATATGGAACGCGTCAATCAGACGATCCTTTCCCGCGCGGCCTCCGATGTTTCAATGATCCCCGAAGTCGCCAACCATTTGATTTCGTCGGGCGGCAAGCGACTGCGTCCGATGCTGACCTTGGCGACCGCGGGGCTTTGCGGCTATGCCGGAGCGGGACATATCAAGCTCGCCGCCGCGGTGGAATTCATGCACACCGCCACGCTTCTTCACGACGACGTCGTGGACGAGAGCGACATGCGCCGGGGCAAGCTCGCGGCGCGCATGTTATGGGGCAACGAGGCGAGCGTTCTCGTCGGCGACTTCCTCCTCGGCCAGGCTTTCAAAATGATGGTCGAGGTGGGCTCGCTCCCCTGCCTAGATACGCTCTCGTCCGCGGCCGCCGTCATCGCCGAAGGCGAAGTAATGCAGCTTTCCGCCGCCAAGGATACCGCGACGAGCGAGGATGATTACCTCGCGGTGATCCGGGCCAAGACGGCCGCCTTGTTCGGCGCTGCTTCGGAAGTCGGCGCCCTGCTCGGAGGGAGGCCGAAGCCCGAGATCGCGGCTTGCCGCGGCTACGGCCTGAACTTCGGTATCGCGTTCCAGCTCATCGACGACGCGCTCGACTACGGCGGAACATCGGCCAAGCTCGGCAAGAATATCGGCGACGATTTCCGGGAAGGGAAGATAACCTTGCCGGTCGTTCTGTCGTTCCGGCGCGGTTCGCAAAAGGAACGGGAGTTCTGGCGCCGGACCCTGGAGCAAGGCAAAATCGCCGAGGGCGACATCGAGACCGCGATCTCGACCATGCACAAGCACCGCGCGCTCGCGGACACCATCGAGCGAGCCCGCCATTATGGCGCGATGGCGCGCGACGCCCTAGAGCTGTTTCCTGCCTCGCCGTGGAAATTCGCCCTGAGCGACGTCATCGATTTCTGCGTCAACCGCGCCCATTGATCGTCCCGCGGCACCGGTTCGCCGATGGAGAGCCGATCCTTCCTTGATAGCTGCAATCGCGCGATCGGGCCCGTCGACCCGCCCCATTCTGGCACGCTCCGAGCCCGCCTCTAGTAACCTGTTCTCAAGCTTACCCGGCAATAAACATCACGGGCAGGCGGCGTGCGCCAAGGCCTGCGGTGAGCGTGAGACGCGCGTGGGTTATTCGCGGACCAGTTGGGCGGCGGGCGCCATTGCGCCATGGTGCCTTGGCATGGCGCTTGCCATCTCGATGAGCGCGGATGCCGGCCAGGAAGCCCCGTCCGGTGCGTCCTTCGCGCCTTTGCCTTTGCGCGCGCCGGCGCCGCCCGCCGTGTTGGTCCCGGCACAACCGCCGGCGCTTGGCCTCGATCTTGGCAAGTTCCCGGGCGAGGCAGGAAAGGTCTTGCGAGAGGCGAGTCTGTCGATTGGAGACGGCGAAGAATTCAAGCGTCTGCCCGATGAAATCGAACCGCGCGCCGATTTGAAACGCAATGCCCGGCGGTTCCCAGTGGTCGACCGCAGCAACAAGGGAGATCCCTTGGCCGGTCTACGGCCGGCATTCGACACGAGACTTCGCGATTCCCGGGGCCTCGCCGACTTCCGCGCCGACGACCTGATTTTCCATCATGACGAAACCAGCCTGGAGGGCGCATTCGCGGTTCCTGACGACGAAGCATCCGACGCCGGCGGCGGCTTCGAGCCGTGGCCCGCTGGCGACAGTCCGGTAACGGCGCATTCCAGCGCCGAGGCGTCGCCGGGCCAGGACGGGTCCGCGCTGACGATGCGGCCAGCCGCGATCAACGAGCGGCTGATGCAAGGAGCGACGCCCGCGATCCGCCGCGCGATCACGCTCGGATCGGCGACGCCCGCCCCGCCGGATTCGGCGCCGGTCGAGATCGTGGCGATCCCCGGGGCGCCTCGGACGCCCGGCGCGGGCGAGATTCCCGGGTCGGGAGTGCGGCCAAATTACGCGGCGCTCATCGATCAGGACAATTCGGCGCGGGAAAATCGTTGCCTTGCCGAAGCCATCTATTTCGAAGCCCGCGGCGAATCCGGGGAAGGCCAGGCCGCGGTTGCCCAGGTTGTCTTGAACCGGGTCTCGAGCGGGCTTTATCCGGCGACGATCTGCGGCGTTGTCTACCAAAACCGGCGGCATTACAACGCTTGCCAGTTCTCTTTTGCCTGTGACGGCAAATCCCTGCGCATCGACGAACCCGGCGCTTGGCGGCAGGCGGTCCGCATCGCCGGCGAAGTGACAAACGGCAAGACCTATGTTTCCGATATCGGCGGCTCGACCCATTTTCATGCCAATTATGCCCGGCCACGCTGGGCAAGAAGACTTGAAAAAATGGACGTAATTGGGCATCATATTTTCTATAAGCTAAGGCCTGGGCAGGACTGATCATTCGCGGTTTCGCGCCGGCCCGTCCGGAAGGCCGCCCCGATCGATTTGGAATTGCCTCCGGCACAGGAGTGTAATCCTTCCCGGGAAACCGGGTTCGATTTAGGCGGGGCAACGCAAAACGGCCATGTTCGTCGCGCGACATCGCGTGATCGCGCTCTTGGCGGCCGGAATATCGCCTCTTGCACGGAAAGACGGTTATATGCCGATCAAGTTGAAGTTTGCCCAGAATGATCATGGCTGGCGTTGCCGGCGCCGCGCCCTGCGCGGGTTCGCGGTGCTCTTGCTGCTGGCGTTGACTTTTCCGGCCGCGCTAGCGAGCGCGCAAGCGCGGGCGCGGGAAAATTTGGCCATCGCAGCCCCTTTCGAGGTCGGCGAAAGCCGGTACGGCAATTATCTCGCCGCGCTTGTCGCTGGCTCCGAGCGCGATACCGTGGCCGCGGCGACTTTCTTTCGCGAGGCGCTGCGATCCGACCCGCGCAATCCGAATCTGATTGAGCGCGCCTTCGTCGCGGCGGTCTCGAACGGCAATATGCAAGACGCCTTCGGCCTCGCCGATCGTCTGCTCGCGCACGATCCAAACAATAGCCTGGCGCACCTCGCCCTAGGCGTCAAGGCAATCAAGGCGAAGCGGTTCGCCGCCGCGCGCGCCTATTTCGCGAAAGGCGGCACCGGCCAGCAGCGCGACATTACCGCGACGCTTCTCACCGCTTGGACCTACGCGGGCGCCCACGATACGCGCCGCGCGCTCAACCTCGTCGCTAAGCTCCGCGGCGAAAATTTCGGTGTTTTCCGGGATTATCATGCTGCCCTTATCGCCGATGCCGCCAATGATTCGCAAGAAGCCTTGAAGCGATTCAAGGCGGCCTACGCCGCCGACAAGAACACCCTGCGTCTTGTCGATGCCTATGCCCGTTTCATGGTCCGCCACGGCGACCGCGACGAAGCGCTCCGGGCCTACGACGCCTTCGATCAAATTCTTCCCAACCATCCAATCGTCGCCGCGGCGCGCGCCGACATCAAGGCTGGCAAGCCGCTTGATCCGCTGGTCAAGGATGCCGTGGAAGGCGCGGCTGAAGTGCTCTATGGCCTCGGCGCCGCCGGCAGCCAGCAAGGCGACGAGCTCGCGGCCATGATCTATCTGAGGCTCGCGCTCTATCTCACCCCGCAAAACAGTCTCGCCATCATTACCTTGGGCGATATCTACGAGCGCCTCAAACAGAACGAGCAGGCCATCGACGTATATGAAATGGTGCGCGAAAACGATCCCTTGCGCACCACGGCCGAGATCCAGACCGGCCAAATTCTCGAAGCGCTAGGCCGCCCGGACGAGGCCGCCAAATTTCTCAAGCGGATCGTCGACGAAAACCCAAGCAACGAGGACGCCTTATCCGCGCTTGGCAATCTGCACCGCGCGCACAAGCATTATGCCGAGGCGATCGAAACTTATTCGCGTATCCTGGCCGGGAAAGGCAAGCCCGAAAAAGCCAATTGGCCAATTTATTATTTCCGGGGGATTTCCTATGAGCGCGAGAAGAAATGGCCGGAGGCGGAGGCCGACCTCGTGCAGGCGCTCGCTCTTTATCCGGACCAGCCCCTGGTACTGAACTATCTTGGCTACAGCTGGGTCGATCAAGGCATGAACCTCGACGAGGCCTTCAACATGCTGCGGCGGGCGGTCGAGCTGCGGCCGACCGACGGATATATCGTCGATAGTCTTGGCTGGGCGAATTACAAGCTCGGCCGCAACGACGAAGCAGTGAAGCAACTCGAACGCGCGATCGACCTCAAACCTTCCGATCCCGTGATCAACGACCATCTTGGCGATGCCTATTGGCGGGCGGGCCGCAAACTCGAGGCGCATTTCCAGTGGAATCACGCGCGCGACCTCGATCCCGAGCCGGAGGATAAGGTCAAAATCCTGCACAAGATCGAGCATGGTCTCGACGACGAGCCACATCCAGCCGCGGCGCAAGCCGAACCGAAAAAAAACGGGGGCTGATACTCCCGCGGGCGCAAACCCAACGTGCGGCGAGGGGGATCGGGTTAAAAGTTTCCTCATCCTGAGGAGGCCCCGAAGGGGCCGTCTCGAAGGACGAGGAAACATCACAAATGGTGTATTCGACCCTAGTGTCATGCCCCCGAAGTTCGACGCTCTTCGCGGCGAACTTCGGGAACAGCAGGCCACTGAAAACAAAGAGCTAGTGTCCCGATCCTAGCGCTCAATCAATGCAACGAACTTCGGAATCGGGACACTAGCCACGTAC
>JBOHJT010000261.1:0-4746 GCA_050728715.1 Methylocella sp. | reverse complement strand
CCGCCGGAAAGGCCGCGAAGGCCGCGCTCACGGCCATCATGCGAAAGCTGCTCGCCCTTGCCAACGCCCTTCCGAAAAGCGGTAAAACCTGGACGACGAACCCGGCTTGACCAAAGCAGATACTCTACGAACCATCCCGGCGGCCAGCCAACTCGACGCACGGGGGAGCCGCCGAACCATCGATGGCCGCCACCAACGTGCTATCCTGATCAAGGGTAGCCCCTTCGTCGTAGCTCGGAAGGAACGACTCAAATCATCAACTCGAGTCACCGTGCAACTCTCCATCGGTCTCTTCTATCGACAATTGTGGCCTAGCTTCGCCGCCGCCCCACACGGCTTCCGCCGAAGGAATGTCGCTAATGTGGCTATTGATTGTTGGTTCGTACCCCAAAAGGATTGTGGATCATGTAAGAAAGCTCAAATCGACATGGCGCGGGGGCGTTGAATGCATGCGATTGTGAGCGCTGTAAGCGCGCATGCTGGGCACGAACTGCGTGCCTGGTTCCTCTCCTATTCCTGTTTTCGATGTTGGGCCGCGCGCTAGTGACGGCACGGGCGGCGCGCGGCGAGAAAGCAGCTGCGTTCTCTGGTGAGCATCGCAATCCGCCCCGCTTAAAGGAGTTTGGCGGCTCTCGCGGAGGGCCCGATCCATTCTCGCAAAAATCATCGCGGTTCGTCGCCGGGGTGATCCTCCAAGGTGATAGCTGCCGATTATGTAAGATAGCCCAAATCGACATGGCGCGGGGGCGTTGACATGCAAGCGATTGTGAGCGCTATATGCGCGCATGCCGTGCACGAACTGCGCCCGCTTCGATGGTCACTCCATCGCGATAAGCCTGGCACACGTGGTTTCACAATGAGTCAGAGCCCGGTGTCTACCGCGATGGCGGACTCATCGAAGTTTGCCAGAACCGGTCCATGAAGAGCTGTCCGCCATTTTGTTGGTCCATGAGGCAGAAACTCTCAAGGCGACGATGGCATCCGCACGCCACGATCATAATCGCAATCGGGACCACGCATGGTGTCATTCAGCGCAGGCCAGGAAGCGGCTCGCCGTCTCCTGGAGGGGCGGCAGCGTTACACTTGTCTTGCAGGAGGGACTCGCTCAGGCAAGACCTTCCTCATTGTCCGCATGATCATGCTGCGTGCGCTCCAGGAAAAGGGTTCCCGCCATGCGATATTGCGCCACCACGCCAATGCGGCGCGGGCTTCCATCGCCCTCGACACGCTTCCACAAGTCGTGCAGCACTGTTTTCCCGGCACGCGGCTTAAGGAGCATCGCCAAGACGGTTATTTTGCTCTGCCGAATGGCTCGCGTGTCTGGATTGGGGGACTCGACGACAAGGACCGCGTCGAGAAAATCCTCGGGCTCGAATATGCTAGCGTGTTTCTGAACGAAGCCTCGCAGATTCCTTATTCCTCGGCGTTGATCGCCTTCACGCGGCTCGCCCAATCGACGCGCGGAATTCGCCAGCATGCCTTTGTAGATCTCAATCCGGCTGGAAAGTCGCATTGGACCAATGTTCTTTTTGGCGAACACCGCGATCCGGTTTCCATGCAGCCGCTTAAAGACCCGGAAAACTATCGGCGCGCGTTTTTGAATCCTCCTGACAATATCGAAAATCTTTCCGCGGAGTTTTTGGCAAGTCTCGAAAATCTGCCGGAAAAGCAGCGCAAACGCTTTTATGAAGGCGTTTATGTCGATGAAGTCGACGGTGCGCTTTGGACGTACGAAACAATCGATTCCGGCCGTCGCGCGCCCGAGGATATCCCCGACGGGAAGCGTGCGGCGGTTGTCGTCGCCCTCGATCCTTCAGGCGCCGCGGGACGCGACGATTTGGGCGCGGACGAGATAGGAATCGTCGTGGCGGCAAGGGGAATCGATGGCGATTGCTATGTGCTCGCGGATCTTTCCTGCCGCGAGGCGCCGGCGGTCTGGGGCAGGAGGGCGGTCACGGCCTTTCATGAATTTCGCGCCGATTGCATCGTGGCCGAAAGCAATTTCGGAGGCGAGATGGTTCGCGCGACCATACAGGCGGCGGACCGAAACGCGCCGGTGCGCCTTGTGACCGCAAGCCGCGGCAAGGCTGTTCGCGCTGAGCCGGTCTCGGTACGGTACGCTCAAGGCCAAGTCCATCACGTGGGCCGGTTCGGCAAACTCGAGGACCAGCTCTGCGCCTTTTCCTCGGCGGGCTACACGGGCGGCGGCAGTCCCGATCATGCGGACGCCGCGATATGGGCGCTGACGCATCTTTTCGGAGCCGACGACGGGACCGGGATTATCGAGTTTTATCGTCGCGAAGCCGAAGGCCATGCTCAGGCTGTTTAATGATCCAATAGACTATGATGCTGGAAAAACCTCTGCCGCCGCTGTTCTCTCGTGTCTCCAAGATACGACGGGATTACGAATGTGTAGCCCTCCTGCTCTATATAGGTGGCTCGATAGCGAGGCTGAACAGTCGCTACCCCCCCTAATGCTTCGTCCAAGGTCGCGGGGACACCCCGGAAGGGCAACTCATTGCGCCCAGGTATGCCCCCCTCACTAATGGGACTACTGACCCCAACACAGGATGGATAGGCGACTAACCGGCATAATTTCGTCGGATCGATGATTGGCATAAAGCGTTCCTTGATTTTACGGTTCGAATTATAGGCTGCGGAACTCAATTCGTGAAGCAAAACAGGCTCTGATTATCGGCAATTCACAGGAAATACGAAGGAAATAGCATGGCCGAGCGTGGCGCGGGGCAAAGAAGCTGGCCGCTTAGTGCCTATGAGGTCAATGTCAACTTCTCGAGGACCACCGCCGCCGGGGAGGCGGCGAACTGGTTCGGCCCCTTGGCGCCGATCACGCCGCTCGCGCCCCCCGAGGTTGCCGGCCGGCAATGGGATTATCCGGCCGGCTATAATCTCTCGACGCTCTCGCGTCCCTTCGAGCCGATTACCTTTTTGACGCTGCGCGCGCTCGCGGACGGTTACGATCTTTTGCGTCTTGTCATCGAGACGCGCAAGGATCAAGCCGCGCGGCAATTGTGGAGCATTGCCGCGCGGGATAATGGGGCGCGTTCCGCGACGGACGCGGAGCGTATCGCGACGGTGAAAAGCTTTTTTGCCAAGCCGGACGGCATCCATGGCTTTGCCGATTGGCTGCGTATCCTGCTCGAAGAGGTTTTTGTGACCGACGCGCCGGCGCTCTACATGAGTCGCGACCGGGGCGGCCGGCTGAAGGCGCTCATGCCGCTTGACGGCGCCACGATCAAACCGGTAATTGATCCCTGGGGCCGCGCGCCGCAGCCCTACTTCGATGGCGACAAGCTGGTCTACCCCGCTGCCTATCAGCAGATTCTGAAAGGTTATCCGGCCATCGATTATTCGGTGCGCGACCTGACCTATCGGCCGCGCAATCTTCGCGTCAATCGCGTCTATGGCATGAGCCCCGTCGAGCAGATCGTGACAACGGTGAATATCGCCCTGCGCCGGCAATTGTATCTCCTCGATTATTTCGCCGAGGGAAATATTCCAGACAGCCTGATCGGCGTACCGGAAACCTGGACGCCGGATCAGATCGCGTCTTATCAGAAATATTGGGACGCCTATTTCGATGGCGATCTCGGCCGCCGGAAGCGGGCAAAATTCGTTCCCGGCGGCGTCGCGAAGACGTTCATCCAAACAAAGGAACCAGAACTCAAGGGGCCATTCGACGAATGGCTGGCGCGCATCGTCTGCTTTGCTTTCTCGATCTCGCCACAGGCTCTGACCCAAACGGTCAACCGCGCCACCGCCGAGACCCAAAAGGAGCTGGCGGAAGAGGAAGGCCTGGCGCCGATCCTCGCCTGGGCGAAGGCGCTCATCGACGACATTTTGGCGAGCGAATTCGATGCGCCCGATCTCGAATTCGTCTGGAGCGATAGTCACGAAACCGATCCCGCGACGCAAGAGACGATCCTTTCGGGCTATACATCGAAGGGCATCTTGACGATCAACGAGGCGCGCGCCGCGCTTGGCCGGGCGCCGCTGGCGGAGGCCTCGGCGAATCGGCCGATGACCCTGACCAACGCGGGCTTCGTCGCGCTACCGGAATAGACGGAACCTCGAACCTCCGGCACTTCAAATTCCCCTCTTTGGGATTGTTGCATGCACGCTCTTGTCTCCGGCAGGGCGCGGATGGCCGCGTCTGCGCGCACGCTGCTCGCGCTGGCGGGCGGTGTGTGGATGTGGCCGGGGATTCTTCTGACCGAAAAGCGCGGCGCGACTTGTGTTCCGGTCGCGGCCGACGTGGCATGCTTCTGGATCACCCGGCTGCACGGGCCGGACGCGAACAATTCAATGGTCCTGCGCTGTCTCGGCATCGCCGCGCAAAAATTGCGCGAAGGCGACGAGGCGGGCGCGCAAAAGGCGCTTGATGCGAGCGGGCTGACCCGGCTTTCACCCGATGGCTTGGAGCTGATGCGCCGTGTCGCTAGTTCGCTCGGGATTGCCCCGCTAAATCTGCCCTGGGCGGAAGGGCCAAGGCTTTGGCGCGCCGAAGATATCGACGCGCATCTGCCATTGTTCAAGGACTATGCGCCAGCGGCGAGCCTGCTCGCGAAGGCGGGCGCCTGGGACGAATCGAAGCATCCGCGGTGGCCTGCGGGTTCGGAAGATCATCAAGGGGAGGCGGTTCCAATCCGCAGGCAGTGGGGCGGACAGCGGCAATGATAGCCCCGTAGTCGAAGGCCAATCGGCGGGCAATAAGCCAAGCGAACC
>JBOHJT010000260.1:0-4766 GCA_050728715.1 Methylocella sp. | reverse complement strand
GCGAGCGACCCCGGCGCGGCCGCCGCCGCTCTGCGTGCCGCCCAGCCATTGGTCATGCGCGCGGCACAAAAGGGAATCGTGCATGCCAACGCGGCCGCGCGAAAAGTCTCGCGCCTCAGCCGGCGGGTGAATGCGCTAAGCAAATGGAAGTGAGCAATATCGAACAGCGTGAGGAGTATTGAACAGCGTGAGCAATATTGAACAACGATTTTCCATGCGAACCAATGGTTTGTCATTAAAGCCGTGCGATCGGCATCCGCCAGGCGGGCTTATACACCGCGGTCGCCTTGCGCGCGGAAATTTTTTGCAACGCTGCCTGGCGGCGGGTTGCCTTTTTTGGACTTGCGCTAAATCAGGCGGTTACGCTTCCTGCCGGATCCTGCGCGTTCGTAATTGATGAAGGAAAACGTCACCTATTCGTCAGACGGCGCTTGCGGATCGTCTCGTCCATGTTAAAGTCTCTTACCGGTCTGGAACTAGCTTGCTCCAGACTTCGAGATGTCATGTGAGGTTTCCGCAAAATTCCGGCGTCTGGCGTGTAAAAAAAGCGCATTTGTGGGCTGTGTAAAATTTAGACAAGCACGGTTCTGCAAGGTGTCGCATGGATATATACTCTGTCGAGACTTTACACATGATGCTGGTTTGTTGGTATCGAGAGTGCTTTGTTCGGAATTCGACGCTTTTTCTGATGTCACCTAAACAAGCTCCGCGGGCTCGAATGCGAAGCTGAGGGGGAGTTATGGCCGCGATGGCTTTTGTTCGAAATACGCAAGTTCAGCTTCGCCACGCCGCCGGAAGCGCCCTGGCCGAGCGCCTTCGAAAGGCTTACGGGGCTTCAACGCGGCACCGCCGGTGCGCGCGCGATTAGTTTTCGCGGCCCTCCCGTTTTCACGCTCATCATCACATCTTTGGCGCCGGCATTTGCACGGCCGCCGTTGCCTTGCCTTGAGTCACGAGGGAAAGACCGATGCCAGACTTGCGCAGCCAAATTTCCAATCCAAGGGACCTTGGCGAAACGGCCTCCTCGCGCGGCGGCGCTGGCGAGGGCGAAGCGTGGATGCGAATCCGGCGCCGGCTGCGGGTGGAACTCGGGGAAGAAGTTTTCTCGTCCTGGTTCGGGTGCCTCGAACTCGATGCGGTTTCGGACCAGGACGCCTATCTCTCGGTGCCGACAAAATTTCTGAAGAGCTGGATTCAATCGCACTACGTGGACAGGATTCTTCCGTCGCTGACCGGCGAATTTCCCGCGATCAAACGGGTGTCGATCAATGTTCGTTCCTCGACACGGCCAGCTACCGCCGGATCTACTGGCCGCCTCCCCTATTTCGCCGCGGGCGCCGGCGTGGATTCGAGCCTGGGCCGGAATATAACATCATTTACATCCCCCCTGCAGATGGCGCCTTCCGGCGCCACAACGTCATCCTCGAAAAGACTGGCTTTGGCGGAGTCGTGCGAGGCCGAAGCGCTCACTGGTTCGCCGTTGGACCGGCGCTTAATTTTCTCGAATTTCCTCGTCGGCTTGTCCAATCAGCTCGCCCACTCGGAGGCGCAAAGGATCGCCGGCGCGGGACCGGCGGACCCGCTGCTGTACAATCCGCTCTATCTCCATGCCTCGGTCGGTTTGGGGAAGACCCATCTTCTCCAAGCCGTCGCGCATGCCGCCACCTCGGCAAGGCGGCGGGTCATCTATCTCACCGCGGAGCGGTTCATGTATGGTTTCGTCGCCGCCCTCAAGGCACAGACAGCGATCGCTTTCAAGGAAACGCTGCGGGCTATCGATGTCCTGGTCATCGACGACATTCAATTTCTTCAGGGCAAGTCGATCCAGCAGGAGTTCTGTCATACGCTGAATGCCTTGATCGATTCCCGGCGGCAGATCGTGATCGCGGCCGACCGGCCGCCGGGCGATCTCGAAAGTCTCGAAGAAAGAGTCCGGTCGCGTTTGGCCGGCGGGCTTTGCATCGAAATCGGCGGGCTCGACGAGGCGCTGCGGGTCAAAATTCTCGACGCACGGATAGCCGCCGCCAAGCTGGTGCATCAAACTTTCGAGGTTCCGGCCGCGGTCGTCGCCTATGTCGCGAGCGTGATCCGGACGAATGGCCGCGATCTCGATGGCGCCGTAAACCGGCTGCTCGCGCATGCGTCATTGAATGGCGCGCCGCATTCGATCGAAACCGCCGAGCTCGCCATTCGCGATCTGGTGCGGACTCCGGACCCGAAAAAGGTCAAGATCGAAGACATCCAGAAACTGGTCGCGAGCCATTTCAATGTAAGCCGCGGCGATATTCTGTCCGCGCGGCGAACCGCGGGTGTGGTGCGCCCGCGCCAGATCGCCATGTATCTGTCCAAGCTCTTGACGCCGCGCTCGCTTCCCGAAATTGGCCGGCGGTTCGGCGGGCGGGACCACACGACCGTCCTCCATGCCGTGCGAAAGATCACTGGTCTCGTGACCACGGACGGAACATTGTCGGAGGAGATCGAGCTTTTGAAGCGTATGCTTTTGGAGTGAGCCTGTCGCGAGGGATTCCATCCTGCCGGGAGACCGGATAGGCTTGGCCATGGAACAAGCGGCGATTCGTATTATCGGCGTCGATCCTGGCCTGCGGAACATGGGTTGGGGCATCATCGAAGTTTTGGGCTCGAGGCTCGCCTATGTGGCGAGCGGCAGTGTTCATTCCAACGCGCAAAAGCCGCTCGCAACGCGCCTCCGCGAGCTGCACGAGGGTCTGGCCGGCGTCATTTCCGAATATGCGCCCATGGAGGCGGCGGTCGAGGAAACCTTTGTCAATCGCGACCCGCAATCGGCCCTAAAACTCGGGCAGGCGCGGGGAATAGCTCTCGTCGTTCCAGCGCTCGCGGGCCTTCCCGTCGCGGAATATGCCGCCAATCTCATCAAGAAAACCGTGACCGGCACCGGCCATGCCGAAAAAGCGCAAATTGCGATGATGGTGAAAACCCTTCTGGCCGGCAGCGGCGCGCAAGGCGCGGATGCGGCCGACGCTCTCGCCGTGGCGATTACCCATGCGCGGATCCGGCTTTGTACGCGCAATCTGGAATCCGCCGCCGGGCCTTAGCGGCGAATGCGAACCGGGACGAACAGGTCATTTGATAAGTGTTGGCTGACCGCCAACAGTTTACTATATAGCCGCTCTCCGTCAAAACCGTTGGGGTCGATGACGCGGCAATTATCGCGACGGACTCAACGGGGGCTTCCCCAGTTTTTTGGCGCTTCTCGGGTCGGGAATCGCCTCCCCATTCCGCCTTCTCGGGACCCGCTTTAACGCAAAATCTGCGTAAGATCGCGGCTCCGATCCTCAACGAGGACGGTCAGTGTTTCAAGGGCCGCGGGATCTATTCCCTTGCCGAGATGGCGCTCCGTGAGACCTTGCGCGATGGACTCTTCTTCAGTCGTCGGGTTTATGCAAAGCCCGAGAATGTGGTCGGCCAACTCCGTGACGGTGAATCCGCTCGCAGGCGTCGAGAGCGGAGCCTCGAAGGTCAAGCGCTCCTCCAAGGTGGCCCCCAACTCGACGGCCATCAGGGAATCGAGGCCAATATCGGCAAGCGGCTTGCCGCGGTTCAAATTCTCTTGCGGGAGCCGCAAAATATGGGCGATTTCTTCGACGATCACGGCGATGATTTCCTTGCGCGCTTCTTCTAGGGGGAGCGTCGCGACCAGGGCGCGGATGTCCACTTTTCCACGGTTGTCGGCGGCGGCCGCCTCGTCCGCCCTAACGAGCCTGCTAAACGTCGGCGATTGCAGCAGCGGCAAATGGGCGCGCGCGGTCGACCAGTTCATCTCGCTAATGACGAGAACGGCCTCGTCGGGGGCCGTGCGCGCACCCGCCAGGGCTTCCCCCATGAGATTGAGTGCGTCGCGGGCGATCATGGGCTTAACCCCCGCGCGGCTCGCAAGCATGTCCTTGACGAGGCGGTTTCGCGCCAGCAAGCCCACGTCCTCAATCCCTCCCCAGGCAACGGCGAGCGCGGGGCGGCCGGCCGCTCTTCTTTGCCGCGCGAGACCTTCGAGAAAGCCATTGGCCGCGACATAGCTGGCCTGACCGGGATTGCCGATCGCCGTGGTCGCCGAGGAGAACAGAACGAAATAATCAAGCGGCAGATCCCGGGTAAGCCGGTCGAGGTTTTCGGCGCCCGTCACTTTCGGCGCCAACACTTTTTTCAGCCGTTCGGCATCGAGATTGGCGATCAGTGCATCGTCGAGCACCATTGCGGCATGAAACACTCCGGCAAGCGGCGGCAGGGCGCGGCCAATCTTCTGAATGAGCTTCTCGACCGCGGCCGCGTCGGCGACATCTAGCGCCTCGGCGTGGACGTTTACACCGCTAGCCGCGAGACTGGCGAGCGCCTCCCGCGCCTCGGGGCTCGCCGCGCCACTCCGCCCGGCAAGGACGAGATGACGCGCGCCGCGCTCGGCAAGCCAGCGCGCCGTCGCCAGACCGAATCCGCCGCAACCTCCGGTGACAAGATGGGTCTTGTCTGGCGCGGGCCTGAACCGTCGGCGCGGCGCAACTCCTAGCTCACTTGCCTCGGGCGGCGTGATGACGATTTTGCCGACATGGTCGGACTGCTGCATGAGCCGCATCGCGTCGATGAATTCCCGCGCCCTGAAGGTGCGATACGGCAAAGGGGAGAATTCGCCTTTCGTGATAAGCTCGATGACTTCCCTGAACAATTGGCGGCCTTTGTCCGGTTGTGCGAGCATGAGCTGGTCGAGATCGAGGCCGAAGTAGGTAAGGTTATTGCGG
>JBOHJT010000259.1:0-4792 GCA_050728715.1 Methylocella sp. | reverse complement strand
CCGATATCCCTTCCAAAGCTTAAAGAGAGAGACACTGATTGCGGGTAAGAGGGGGCCGCAATTGGATGCGAAAATCGCCCCTCTGGCGGTCATTATTGCGCGCGCATTTACGGCATGAGCCGCAAAACAGGCTGAAAATCCACTTTCAGCCCAAAGCATCTGCCTCGTTCGAAATCCCGTCGCGGATCTTGGGATAATTTTCAATGCTTGTTAAAGCCCCAAAAATCTGCAATCTTAAATCGCTAGGACAGCGTTACTGGCTATTTGGGCTGGGGCAACGCCGGCGGCGCACGCTGTTTCATCTGGAATTGACGCCACTGCATAGTTGAAGCGGCGCGCGGGCGCCGGCCTGTACCGGCACCTCGCAGCCGGCGTGGCTCGATTCTTGCTTGGCTCGGTTCTTGCCAGAAGGTCTAGGCTCCTGAAGCGCGCGTCCTCGGGGCGCGGAGGCCTCCCTGCGGCGGTACCCTTTTGACGATACTATTTTACGGAGGGTAAGAGATGACGGATCCGATCTTCCCCGGCCCAATCTTGCCTGACCCAGGCCCGCCGGCCGCGCAAGGCCTTTATTTGCCCGTCAAGGAGCATGACGCCTGCGGGGTCGGTTTCGTCGCGGACATGCGCAATCGCAAGTCGCACGAAATGATCGCCATGGGCCTCGAGATTTTGCGCAATCTCGATCATCGTGGCGCGGTCGGCGCCGATCCCGAGGCGGGCGATGGCTGCGGCATGCTGGTTCAAATCCCGCATCGCTTTTTTGCCAAAGAGGCAAACGAGCAGGGCTTTGTCCTGCCGGCGCGGGGCGACTATGCGATCGGCGCGCTGTTCTTGCCGCGCGATAGGGAGGGCCGCCGGATCGTCGCAGACATTGTTGAGGAAAGGGTCGCCGCGGAAGGACAGATCACTCTCGGCTGGCGCGACACGCCGGTCGATTCTTCTTGTCTCGGCGAGAGCGTCAGGGCGGCCGAACCTGTAAGCCGCCAGATTTTTATCCAGCGCGGCCCTCATGTCGAGAACCAAACCGTGTTCGAGCGGCGGCTTTTTGTTCTGCGCAAGACTATTTCGAATGCGGTCTACCATCTGAACGACCCGCGCACCGCCGGCTTCTATCCCGTGTCGTTTTCGTCGCGCACCATCGTCTACAAGGGCCTGCTGCTCGCAACGAAACTCGGCGAATATTTCAAGGACCTCGCCGACCCCTTGTTCGAATCGGCGCTTTCGCTTGTCCATCAGCGCTTCTCGACCAACACGTTTCCGACCTGGTCGCTGGCGCATCCCTATCGTCTCGTCGCGCATAATGGCGAAATCAATACCCTGCGCGGCAACCTCAATTGGATGGCGGCGCGGCAAGCCTCGGTCGCCTCCGGGCTTTTCGGCAATGACATAAGCAAGCTCTGGCCGATCTCCTACGAAGGCCAATCGGACACGGCCTGTTTCGACAATGCGCTCGAATTCCTTGTCCAGGGCGGCTATTCGCTCGCCCACGCGATGATGATGCTCATTCCGGAAGCCTGGGCGGGCAACCCTCTGATGGATCCGGCGCGCCGCGCTTTCTACGAATATCACGCCGCGATGATGGAGCCCTGGGACGGGCCGGCCGCCGTCGCCTTTACCGATGGCCGCCAAATCGGCGCGATGCTCGACCGCAATGGCCTGCGTCCGGCGCGCTATATCGTCACCAGCGACGGGCTCGTCGTGCTGGCCTCGGAAGCCGGCGTCTTGCCGATCGCCGAAGAGCGGATCATTACCAAATGGCGGTTGCAGCCGGGCAAGATGCTGCTCGTCGATTTGGCGCAGGGCCGCATCGTCTCGGACGACGAAATCAAAAGCGCGCTCGCCGCCTCGCATCCTTATGCCGAATGGCTGAAGCGCACCCAGATCGTGCTCGAGGATATGGATCTCGCGGTCCATCCGCGTTCGCCGCGCACCGATGTGTCGCTCTTGGATCGCCAGCAAGCGTTCGGCTACAGCCAGGAGGATCTTTCGCTTCTGCTGCCGCCGATGGCGGTGACCGGCCAGGAAGCGGTCGGGTCGATGGGCACCGACACGCCGATATCGGCATTGTCGACGCAGTCGAAGCTCCTCTATACCTATTTCAAGCAGGATTTCGCGCAGGTAACCAATCCGCCGATCGACCCGATCCGCGAGGAGTTGGTCATGAGCCTCGTGTCCTTCATCGGGCCGCGCCCCAACATCCTCGATCTTGAAGGCAACGCAAGCAAGAAACGTCTTGAGGTCCGGCAGCCCATTCTAACCAACGGCGACCTTGAGAAAATCCGTTCGATCGGGCATTTCGAGGAGGCTTTCGACACCAAGACTCTCGATATCACCTATCTTTCGGAAAGCGGCGCGGAAGGCATGCCGGATGCCCTTGGCCGGCTCTGCGAGCGGGCCGAACACGCGGTCAACAGCGGCTTCAACATCATCATTTTGTCCGACCGTATGACCGGGCCCGATCGCATTCCGATCCCGGCGCTCCTCGCGACGGCGGCGGTGCATCATCATTTGATCCGCAAGGGGTTGCGCACCTCGGTTGGCCTCGTCGTCGAAACCGGCGACGCGCGGGAGGTCCACCATTTCGCCCTGCTGGCAGGCTATGGAGCGGAAGCGATCAACCCCTACCTCGCCTTCGAGACGCTCGCCGCCATGGCGAACGAGTTTCCTGATGAAATCGATGGCCATGAGGCATGCAAACGCTACATCAAGTCGATCGACAAGGGCCTCTTGAAGGTCATGTCGAAAATGGGCATTTCGACCTACCAGTCCTATTGCGGCGCGCAGATTTTCGAGGCAATCGGTCTCGCGGAAGATTTCGTTGATCGCTATTTCACCGGGACCGCGACGCGGATCGGCGGCGTTGGGCTTGGCGAAATCGCGCAGGAAACCGTCCGCCGCCACAGCGAAGCTTTCGGCAATGCGCCGCTCTATCGCCTTGCCCTTGACGTTGGCGGCGATTACGCCTTCCGCATACGCGGCGAAGCGCATTCCTGGTCGCCGCAATCGGTGTCCCTCTTGCAACATGCCGTGCGCGACAACAGTGAGGCCAGCTATCGCGCCTACGCCGCCCTCCTGAACGAGGAAACCGCGCGGCCCTTGACGATACGCAGTCTCTTCCGCATCAAGACGGCGCAGGAAGACGGCCGCCTGCCGGTGCCCATCGAGGACGTCGAATCCGCCCAATCGATCGTGCGGCGTTTCTCGACCGGGGCCATGTCCTATGGCTCGATCTCGCGCGAGGCCCACACAACGCTCGCGATCGCGATGAACCGGATCGGCGGCAAATCGAATACTGGGGAAGGCGGCGAGGAGTCCGACCGCTACAAACCGCTCCCCAATGGCGACTCGATGCGCTCGGCGATCAAGCAGGTGGCCTCCGGGCGGTTTGGTGCCACCACCGAATATCTCGTCAACTCCGACATGATGCAGATCAAGATGGCGCAGGGAGCAAAACCTGGCGAAGGCGGCCAATTGCCGGGGCACAAGGTCGATGCCGTCATCGCCAAGGTGCGTCACTCGACCCAAGGCGTCGGACTCATCTCGCCGCCGCCGCATCACGACATCTATTCGATCGAGGATCTGGCGCAGCTCGTCTTCGATCTGAAGAACGTCAATCCCGAGGCCGGTGTCTCGGTCAAACTCGTCTCCGAGGCCGGCGTCGGAACCGTTGCCGCCGGCGTCTCCAAGGGCCGCGCCGACCATGTCACCATTTCCGGCTTCGAGGGCGGCACGGGAGCCTCGCCGCTGACCTCGATCAAACACGCCGGCACTCCCTGGGAAATCGGCCTTGCCGAGACCCAGCAAACCTTGGTCCTGAACCGTCTGCGCTCGCGGATCGCGGTGCAGATCGACGGCGGCCTGCGCACCGGCCGCGATGTCGTGATCGGCGCGTTGCTCGGCGCCGACGAATTTGGCTTCGCCACGGCGCCTCTGATCGCCGCCGGCTGCATCATGATGCGCAAGTGTCATTTAAACACCTGTCCGGTCGGCATCGCGACGCAAGACCCTGTTCTGCGCAAGCGGTTCACCGGTCAGCCCGAGCATGTGATCAATTTCTTTTTCTTTGTTGCCGAGGAAGTGCGCCGATTGATGGCAACGATGGGCTATTGCATTGTCGACGAGATGATCGGGCAAATGCAGATGCTCGACGAGCAACAGGCGATCGCGCATTGGAAGGCGCGCGGACTTGATTTCTCGAAGCTCTTCCACAAGCCAGCGGCGCAAGGTCAAGCGATCTTTCATTCGACCCGGCAAGATCACGGGCTCGAAAGAGTGCTGGATCGCAAGCTGATCGCGGCGGCCAAGTCCTCGATTGAAATCGGCACAAGGGTAACCATCGAGACCGCGATCAACAACACCGACCGCGCCACGGGCGCTATGTTGTCGGGGGTGATCGCGCGCCGTTATGGCCATGCCGGGCTTCCCGGCGACACGATCCATATCAGAGCCAAGGGGACCGCCGGACAGAGTTTCGGCGCGTGGCTTGCCGCCGGCGTCACCCTTGAACTCGAGGGCCAAGCCAACGATTACGCCGGCAAGGGGCTCTCGGGCGGACGCATCATCGTTTATCCCCCGGCTCTCGCGCGGATTACCCCGGAGAAATCGATCATCATCGGCAATACCGCGCTGTATGGCGCGATCGCCGGCGAGTGCTATTTCCGCGGCGTGGCCGGCGAACGGTTCGCGGTCCGCAACTCCGGCGCGATCGCGGTCGTCGAAGGCGCCGGCGATCACGGCTGCGAATATATGACCGGCGGCATCGTCGTCGTCATCGGCGAGACGGGGCGTAATTTCG
>JBOHJT010000258.1:0-4801 GCA_050728715.1 Methylocella sp. | reverse complement strand
CTCGGGCTGGACGCGCTCTACGGGCGCAATTGGGGGGCGATCGAGGAGCACCCCTTCCTGCATTTCGAAATCTGCTATTATCAGGCGATCGAATTCGCGATTTCGCGCCGCCTCACCCGCGTCGAGGCGGGCGCGCAAGGAGAACATAAGCTTGCCAGAGGCTATCGCGCGGTCGCGACCTTTTCGGCGCACGACATAGCCGACAAACGATTTGCAAGGGCGATCGACGAATATCTACAAAGAGAGCGCATTCATATCGACGAGGCGTTGCGCGACTATGGCGAACTCGCGCCATTCAAAAAAGGGCCTTGATTCTCTTTGCGCCGGTTGTCACATCGAGGAGCGGTACTTAGGGAGCGCGCCCATGCCGGCACCGGCCTATGACGAGACAAATGTCTTCGCGAAGATCCTGCGCGGCGAATTGCCGTGCCACAAGGTCTATGAGGACGATGTGGCGCTTGCCTTCATGGACATCATGCCCCGCGCCGACGGCCATGTGCTGGTGCTACCCAAATCCCCGGCGCGCAATATCCTCGACGCCGATCCCGCGATTCTCGGGCTACTCATCGTGCGCGTGCAAAAAATCGCCGTTGCCATCAAGTCGGCGCTCTCGGCGGACGGGATAACCATCCTTCAATACAACGAGCCCGCCGGCGGCCAGATCGTGTTCCATTTGCATTTCCACGTCCTCCCGCGTTGGAAGGGCGTGGAGCTGCGGCCGCACACCGGCGCCCAGGAAAACCCGGAAGTTCTGGAACGATTTTGCAGAAAAATCGTGGCGGCGATTAAACCGAACTGATCGGCGCCCGGCGCGCGGCTAAAAAACCAAGGGCCGAAAACATTGCCGAAGCATGCCGCCCGGTAAAGTGGTCCGCTTGGCCCGCGCGTCAGTGCTTCAGATCCGGTTCCTCGCCTCTGCCAACCGTTTCGGCCTCGTCGTCGCCGGGAGCACCGCCGCCGGGCATATCCTCGTCTTGCTCGTCGTCGCCCTCCTCGCCCTTAAGGCGGCGGGATTTGGCGCGGCGCACTTCGGGTTCTGCCCGCACCCGTTTTTTGCCGGCCTCGACGATGTCGCGCTCCGGGCGTGGCAACACTGGACCTTCGGGAAAGACAAAGCTCAATTTCTTGATACCGTCTTCTTCCGCGGTGACGACAACCCGCACCGTTCCACCGTTTTTCAACCGGCCAAACAACACTTCGTCGGCAAGCGGTGTCTTGATCGCCTGTTGGATGACGCGCGCCATCGGCCGCGCGCCCATCTGCTCGTCGTAACCATGTTCGACCAGCCAATTGCGCGCCTCGTCGGTGAGTTCGATCGTGACATTGCGGTCGGCGAGCTGCGCCTCGAGCTGCATGATGAATTTGTCGACAACCTTGACGATGACCTCGGCCGGCAGATGCTTGAACGTCACGACCGCGTCAAGACGATTGCGGAATTCCGGCGCGAACATCCGGTTGATCGCCTCTATATCGTCGCCTTCGCGCTTCGAGCGGGTGAAACCATAGGCGGAGCGCTGCATGTCGGAGGCGCCGGCATTCGTCGTCATGATCAAGATGACGTTACGAAAATCGATCGGCTTGCCGCTATGATCGGTGAGCTTTCCGTGATCCATGACCTGCAAGAGGATATTATAGAGATCGGGATGCGCCTTTTCGATCTCGTCGAGGAGCAGGACGGAATGGGGATGCTGATCGATCGCATCGGTCAGAAGACCGCCTTGATCGAAGCCGACATAACCCGGAGGCGCGCCGATAAGCCTTGAAACGGTGTGGCGCTCCATGTATTCGGACATGTCGAAGCGCACGAGCTCGACGCCGAGGCTGACCGCAAGCTGACGGGCGGCCTCGGTTTTGCCAACTCCGGTCGGCCCCGAGAAGAGATAGCTTCCGATCGGTTTCTCGCCGTCGCGCAAACCGGCGCGCGCCAGTTTGATCGCCGATGTCAATGCCACGATCGCCTCGTTCTGGCCGTAGACGACGCGCTCCAGCGTCTCGGTCAGATGTTCGAGAACCTCGGCATCGTCCTTAGAAACGGTTTTGGGGGGAATCCGCGCCATCGTCGCTATGGTGGCCTCGATTTCCTTGATACTGATTGTCTTTTTCCGCTTAGGTTCCGGCAGAAGCATCTGGCTCGCCCCGGTCTCGTCGATTACGTCGATCGCCTTGTCCGGCAATTTGCGGTCATTGATATAGCGCGCCGAAAGTTCCACTGCCGCCTTCACGGCGTCGTTGGTGTAGCGAAGCTTGTGGAACTCCTCGAAATAGGGTTTCAGCCCTTTCATGATTTCGATGGCGTCGGGAATCGACGGTTCGTTGATGTCGATCTTCTGGAAACGGCGCACGAGAGCGCGATCCTTTTCGAAATATTGCCGGTATTCCTTATAGGTCGTCGAACCGATGCAGCGCAGCGCGCCTTGCGCCAGGGCGGGTTTCAAAAGGTTCGACGCATCCATGGCGCCGCCCGACGTCGCCCCCGCTCCGATCACCGTGTGAATCTCGTCGATGAACAGAATAGCCTTTTTGTGGTTCTCGATTTCCTTCATCACCTGTTTCAGGCGCTCCTCGAAATCGCCCCGGTAGCGGGTGCCCGCGAGAAGCGTTCCCATGTCGAGCGCGAAAACCGTCGCCTCGGCGAGGACTTCCGGCACCTCGCCCATGACGATCTTGCGGGCGAGACCTTCGGCTATGGCGGTCTTGCCGACGCCAGGATCTCCAACAAGCAGAGGGTTGTTCTTGTGGCGGCGGCACAATACCTGAATGGTGCGCTGGACTTCCGCCTCGCGCCCGATCAGCGGATCGATCCGTCCATCCCGCGCCTTCTTGTTGAGGTTGACGCAGTAGGCATCGAGCGCGCCCTCCTTTTTCTTCGACTCGCCGTTTTCCTTGGCGTCCCTTGCTTCACGCGCCTCGGCTTCCTCCGCGGTGCCGCGCGCAGTCCTCCGGGAATCGGAAAGGCCCGGCCGCTTGGCTATCCCGTGGCTGATGTAATTGATCGCGTCGTACCTAGTCATGTCCTGCTCCTGCAGGAAATAGGCGGCGTGGCTCTCGCGTTCGGCAAAGATCGCGACGAGCACATTGGCGCCAGTGACTTCTTCCCGCCCCGAGGACTGAACATGAATGACCGCCCGCTGGATGACACGTTGAAATCCCGCCGTCGGCTTGGCGTCCTCCCGATCCTCGCTAACCAGATTGTCGAGCTCCTGATCGATATATTCACGAAGATTCTTTTTCAACAGATCGAGATCGACCGAACAGGCGCGCAAGACCGCGGCGGCGTCCCCGTCATCGGTCAAACTAAACAGAAGATGTTCGAGCGTGGCATACTCGTGATGCCGCTCATTGGCGATAGCCAAGGCCCGATGCAGCGATTGTTCGAGATTGCGGGAGAAGGACGGCATTGGCTCCAACCTCTCATTTTTTTTCCATAATGCACTGCAGGGGGTGCTGATGCTTGCGGGCGTGATCCATGACCTGCGTAACCTTCGTCTCGGCGATCTCGTAAGTAAAGACCCCACATTCGCCTACCCCATGTTGATGCACGTGAAGCATTATGCGCTTTGCCTCTTCCGGACCCTTATTGAAATATTTTTTCAACACGGAAACCACGAAGTCCATCGGCGTGTAATCGTCGTTCAAGAGCAAGACGCGGTACATGCTCGGGTGCCGGATCTGGGTCTTCGGGCGCGTGATGACAACCGTGCCTGGCCCAGGGCCGCCCTCGCCGTCCCGCTGCGGCTCCCTGGCGGCCGCAACCGGAGCGGCCAAAGCCGGCAAGGCCGCGCCCGCGCGAGTGACGCCGTCAACCCAAACCTGCAATTGCCGGAAAGCTTCGTCCCTCACCACCAAAACCTCGCCTTTCAATGATATCCCCCGGGCGACTGCGCCCAAAAGCGGACGTTCAGCGAATGACGCGCCGGGCCTTTGCCCGCAAGCAGGAATTGACGCCACCGCCGGCGCGTCTGGATCAACGCTCTAATCTTAGCCCCTGTTCGCCTCATGGGCCATACGAGTTTTTGGGCAAAAGAAACCAATTTCGCATCGTTCATGCCACAAGGCGATGCCGTAGCGCCGAAAAACAGACAATGGCAGCATGAGCATAAGCGGAGCCTTTGCGACAAAAAAACCCGGCAAACGCCGGGATTTTCAATTTTTTTTTGGAGACTTCAAAATTATAATAGAAGGTTCGCCGTTGAGAGACTCGCGGCACGGGAGGTGCCATGGCGATTAAACGTCAACCGTCGTTCGATCCGAAATCTTTTCTCGCCAAGGTTGGCGAGGGCCGCAGCATCGGGGAGTACCGCACGGACGAGATCGTCTTTGCGCAGGGAGACCCCGCGGATGCGGTCTTCTACATCGAGAAAGGCAAGGTGAAGGTCACCGTCGTTTCGGAGCAAGGCAAGGAAGCAGTCGTCGCGATGCTTGGAACGAACGATTTCTTCGGGGAAGGATGCCTGGCCGGGCAGGCGCAGCGCATAGCGACGGTCGCGGCGATGATGGACTCCGTCATCGTGCGATTGGAAAAAGCGGCTATTGTCCGCGTGATTCATCGGGAGCCAGCGTTCTCCTGGATGTTCATTGCCCATCTTCTTGGCCGGGCCATCCGCGTCGAGGCGGACCTCGTCGATCAGCTGTTCAATTCGAGTGAGAAACGTCTTGCCCGGCTGCTCCTGCTGCTGGCGAACTTTGGCAAGGAAGGGAAACCGGAACCGATTGCCGCGAAAATCAGCCAGGAGACGCTTGCGGATATGATCGGAACGACCCGGTCCCGGGTGAGTTTTTTCATGAACAAATTTCGAAAACT
>JBOHJT010000257.1:0-4858 GCA_050728715.1 Methylocella sp. | reverse complement strand
CGCATGCGCAGAGCCTCCAACGTCTTGTGATCCAGTTTGCGAGCATCGTCTTTTCTCATGCCCAAAATGAATCACATCCACCTTACACAATCAAGGAAAATATGAAAATACTTATGGACTAATTAATAGGAGGGCAATTCGGCTTGTTTCCAGGAGGCGGCGACGAGAGTTTCGCGGCGCTGGGTCCGCTTGAGCTTGGCGCGGGCAAAAGCGCTGAGTCCGGCGAAGCCCTTCGGACAGAGGTTGGGCATCTCATCATGCTGCTTCCAGAGCCGCATGGACGAAACTCTCAACCGCCGGTCCGGCGAAATCTTCGTCCCGCTCCAGCAGTCCCTTGAGATCGATGGTCCCGGCCTTGCCTTCCCGCTTGGTCATGGCGTGCACCCTTCCACGAGGTTGGTGACTTCAAACATCACCCGCATGCCATGACCGCCGCCGCGGCCGGTTTTGCTGAACCTTTAGGACACCACCGGCGCGACTTTTTCGATAAGGACATGCTCCAACTCTTTGATTTTGAGCGGGTCAGCACTGGCACGGTCCGGGCGCAATTGAGAACGATTTTCGCAAAGACCGGCACGCGCCGCCCGTCGCAACTCGTGGCCTTGATCCTTCCCTATTCCCGGCCGTCGAAACATGGTTCTGGGTAACGCGCCCAATCCAAATTATTTTTTGTCCGAAGCCGCAAGCCGCGTCGCCCCAGGGCGAAGCTTGGCCTGACCGGAACGGGCGAAACACATTGTCGCCGGCGTCCATGCCCGAAATCACGTGGCCAGGTTGGGAGCTTGCAACAAGGCATCATCGCTTTTTTTGACCGTGGGGAAGAGTAGCTGGTCAACAGGAAGCTCCCCAAGGGCACAGGTCTGCGCTTCGATCGAAGCCAAAGTGAGGAGAGCAAACAATTGGCGGCATCCTGCGGAGATCGCGAGCTTGGCGAGTTCATCCGCCATCTGCCTAATATAGGTCACTGTGGATTGCATGTTCACGCCTGGTGTTGTTATCCTTGATTGCCGTATTGATTTTTGACGCATCGTCGTCTTTCTGTTCATGTCTGGGGGATGTGCTGCTTCGAATTGAGCCTCAATGCGAGTTATTGGCTCGACACGAAAATCTTATTGGGGGGTTGTCGGTTACGGTTCCTGGCGCCTGCGCGGCAGGCAAGCCCTGAGGACGGAAGTCTGTCCACTGCGCCCATTCCGAATTTCAAGCACATCTGGCTTGTCCCAGCTTGTCCTCGTTCCAGCCAATCTCGAATGTTGACATTATGTTCGACACTATTCACCAATTCATTGTTGGTGGAAGTTCGATGGCTTAATTCATTACCCTAATTTTAAGCATCGCACATCCCTCAATCCCAATACATGGTTTTTGATACGCGATTCTCCATATGCGGCCCTTTATATGCTGTCCTTGACATGCAATTTTTAATACGCAATTTTTAATATTCCATTTTTAATATGCGATTTGACATACGGTTCCTGATATGCAATTGATGATTGTTGAGTGTGAATAATTGACCCTTAATATTACGACCAGGCCAAGTGCGGAGAGGCCCTGAGTCTATGGCTAAGCGGGCGATGGCGGGCAGAATCGGGTCGCGCGAGCGAGAGGTAATTGATGCATTTCTTGAAGCGGGCGTACAGCCCACGCTTTGGCCCAGCGCCCTTACGAGCTTGGCCAGCCTCCTTAATGCCGAAGGATGCGTATTAACGGAGGGGCCAACCTCTTCCTTTGCGCCGATCTGCTCGCCTTCCATGGACCCAATCCTAGAGTACGCCAAGCGCGAAGGAGGTGTCGAAAGGGATGGACGCGTGGAAAGGTGCTTATCGGCCTTCGCGCAAGGACGCGACATCGTAACTGAGTCGATGATCTTTTCGCCCTCCGAACTAGATAATCACCCCTACAACGTTGAATTCATTAATCGCTTCAATTTCCGATGGTTTGCCGCCATGATCCTGACGGGAGAGGGACCTTCCTGCATCATCCTCGTGGTGGAGCGCCTGGCCGGATCCGAGCCGTTTTCCGGGCCGGAGATCGAAACCTTGCGCCGCCTATTGCCGCACCTCCAGAAAGCCGGCAATTTGGCATTGCGCCTCGCCGCAGCCCACCACGCGGGGCTGTTGGCTGCATTTGGCACGTTCGATTTTGGCGTAATTATCCTCGATTGGAAAGGGCGCGTGCTGTTACTGGGTCCCGGGGCGGAAGTCCTCATGAACCCCCATTTTGTCGTTCGGGCCGGATTCTTGAAGGCGAGCCTGCGCCAAAACGAGGTCTTGCTCCAGAAATTGATCCAATCGGTGCTTGCTAATGGGGCTCTCGATGCAGCCGCGCCTCTCAACGTGGCCGCCATGGCGCGGCGTGGGGCTACGCCACTTCTTGTGCATGCGACTCAGCTGCCGCATTGGGACACGGATCGGTTCCGGCATGCAAGAGCTGCCTTGATGCTCGTCGACCGGGACACGCATCGACCGCCACCGGACTTGCGTCATATTTTCGGTATGACACGCTCGGAGGCAGACATCGCGGCGTTGCTTGCCAGCGGCCGTGACATTGACGAAATCGCCGAGATGCGCCGGACCAGTCCCGGCACGCTCCGCGCCCAATTGAGATCGATTTTCGTCAAAACGGAGACACGCCGCCAGGCCGAACTCGTGGGAGTGCTTCTACGTTGTTCCGCTATGCCGAGATGAGAGATTAGACAAAAACACCAACTTATTTTTTGCCCGAAACCGCGTCGGCGGCGAGTTGCATCTTGACGATTTTATCGGGATCGGTCACCGCGCCGTTGTCTTCCTTGGCGCCCTTCTTGATCTTGTCGACGACGTCCATGCCGGAAACCACCTGGCCGACAACGGTATATTTGCGGTTTAGGAACGCCGCGTCGGCAAAGCAGATAAAGAACTGCGAATTGGCCGAGTCCGGGTCCTGCGAACGGGCCATGCCGACGGTGCCGCGCCTAAATGGCTCGGCGGAAAATTCGGCCGGAATATTGGGCATATCCGACTTGCCCATCCCGGTGCCGGTGGGATCGCCCGTCTGGGCCATGAACCCGTCGATGACCCGGTGGAAGACGAGGCCATTATAGAAGCCGCGCTTCGTCAATGCCTCGATTTGGGCCACATGCTTGGGCGCGAGATCGGGCCGGAGCAGAATCGTGACACGGCCGTCCTTGGTGTCGAGATAGAGCGTGTGTTGGAGGTCTTGCAATGGCGCGGCGCAAAGCCCATTCGAAAATGGGGCAAACCCGAAGGCCACGCCGAAGGCGAATCCCAGGCCTAGGACAGCGCGGATCGTCATCCGATAAAGCGTCATTCTGGTCAGGTCCTTTCAAACAGAAGCAAGCCGCAAGGTCATTTGGGCGGGCGCCGCTTGGCGAGCACAAGCGCTACCGCCTCAGGCACGAATGCCGACACGTCGCCGCCGAGCCCGGCAATTTGGCGCACCAATGTCGCGCTAATATGACGAACCGCGGGCGAAGCCGCGAAAAACACGGTTTTGATCTCCGGCGCCATCGCTGCGTTCATCGCCGCCATTCGCATCTCGTAGTCAAGGTCCGTGCTGTCGCGAAGACCGCGCAGCATCAGACTCGCCCCAGCTGCTCGCGCGGCCTCGACCGCAAGCCCGGAAAATGTGCGCACCGAAAGTTTACGCGCGAAGGCTAATGGAAGGCCGCCGCAGACCCGCTCGATAAGAGCGGACCGTTCCGCGACGCCGAGCATCGGTGTCTTGCCCGGATGCCCGCCGATCGCGACGACGAGCTCGTCGCACACGGCTCCGGCGCTTTCGATGACATCGACATGGCCGTTGGTCAGGGGATCGAAGGAACCGGCATAGAGGGCAACGCGGATCATGTTCTCTCCCTAGCCGGCGCGATATGGCGGAGCGGCGTCAATTCACGCCGAGCTTTTTTTGCAAAGAGGTCGAGGATGTCGTGTATTGGAACGTCAGCCTCTTGCCGGGGTAGACATAATGGTAGATTTTTTGCGCCGCCAGCGCGCCCTCGTGGAAGCCGCACAGAATGAGTTTTAACTTGCCCGGATAATGACTGATGTCGCCGATCGCGAAAATGCCGGGGACGTTGGTCTCGAAAGTTCCGGCATCGACCGGAACGAGGTTCTCGTGCAGGTTCAAACCCCAACCGGCAACCGGACCGAGCTTCATCGTGAGCCCGAAAAAAGGGATGAGCCTTTGACAAGGGATCTCGTGCGATCCGCCGCTCGCGTCCTTGAGGGTCACGCAGGAGAGCTCGCCTTCCTCGCCGGTCAAGGCGGAAATCTGGCCAAGGCGCAAATCTATCCGCCCCGCGGCGACAAGCTCCCGCATGGCCTTGACAGAATGCGGCGCGGCGCGAAAATCGTCGCGGCGGTGAACCAAGGTCAAATGCTTGGCGACAGGCTGAAGATTGAGGGTCCAATCGAGCGCCGAATCGCCGCCGCCGGCGATCACCACATGTTTGCCGCGAAATTCCTCCATCTTGCGCACGGCGTAAATGACCGACTTGCCCTCGTAGGCCTCGATACCGGCAATCGGCGGCTTCTTCGGCTGGAACGAACCACCGCCAGCCGCCACGATGATGGCTTTGCACTCGAAGCTTGGCCCGCCGCTGGCGCGGACGCGAAACGATGGTGCTTCGGCGCTCCCCAGAACCTCCAGCGCCTCGACCATTTCGCCAAAATGGAAGGATGGTTGAAACGGCCTGATTTGCCGCAGCAAGGCATCGACGAGCTCCTGCCCGGACAGTTTTTGAAAGCCCGGAATGTCGTAGATCGGCTTTTCGGGATAAAGCTCCGCGCATTGGCCGCCTGGCTTTGGCAAAATGTCGATCAGATGAGCGTTGATGTCGAGCAGGCCAAGCTCGAAC
>JBOHJT010000256.1:0-4862 GCA_050728715.1 Methylocella sp. | reverse complement strand
GTCTATTGAACCTCGCGCTTGCGCACCCGATTCGGCTCGCCGGCGGGTTCTTCGGCGTGACCGCGCTTTCCCTTTGCCTCGCGCCTTTTCTCGGGGAAAACTTTTTTCCCGAATTGGATGCCGGCGCGATCAAACTTCATGTGCGCGCGCAGCCAGGCACCAGGATCGAGGAAACGACCGCCTTGTGCGACCGGGTCGAGGCGATGGTCCGCACGATCATTCCGCCTGCGCAGCTTGAAAGCATTGTCGATAACATCGGCATGCCGGTCAGCGGCATCAATCTTTCTTATGGAAATTCCGGAACCGTCGGCGTGTTCGATGCCGATATTCTTATCTCCCTGAATGAAGGAGCGACCTCGACGGCCGAATATGTTAAAATCCTGCGCGAGAGATTGCCGCGTGCTTTTCCGGGAACGGCATTTTCTTTTCTACCGGCAGATATCGTGAGCCAGATCCTGAACTTCGGCTCGCCGGCGCCTCTCGACGTTCAGATCACGGGTAATGATTTGAACGCCGCCAGGGTCTACGCGGATAAGTTGCTTGCCAAAATCAAGCGTGTGCCGGGGGTGGCCGACCCGCGCATTCAGCAAGTCTTTCGGGCCCCCGCCTTAAGAATAAATTTTAATCGCACTCTCGCCGGCCTCGTCGGGCTGACCGAACGCGACGCGGCGGAAAGCGTTCAGACGACACTCTCGGGCAGCACCCAGACCGCGCCGACTTTTTGGTTGAACCCCAAAAACGGAGTTTCGTATCCGGTTTCAATTCAGACTCCGCAGTATCGCATTGATACCTTGGGGTCCTTGAAGAACTTGCCTCTGTCGGCGAGCCATTCGACACAGCTTCTCGGCGGCCTCGCGACGATCGTGCCGGAGCCGGTTAACGCGCTTGTCTCCCATTACAACATTCGCCCCACGGTCGACATCTACGCAACCACCCAGGGCCGGGATCTCGGCGCCGTCGCTGGGGACATCGGAAAACTTATTGCGGAAACGAAAGCGGAACTGCCAAAAGGAGGGACCGTGACAACGCGCGGCCAAATCGTCACGATGGAGAGCGCCTATGGTCAACTTTTCTTTGGCCTTGGATTTGCGATCGTCCTGATCTATCTGCTGATTGTCGTTAACTTTCAATCGTGGCTCGATCCGTTCATTATCGTGCTGGCGCTGCCAACCGCGCTGGCCGGCATCGTATGGATGTTGTTTTTGACCCATACGAGTCTGTCGGTTCCGGCCCTTACTGGAGCGATCATGAGCATGGGCGTCGCAACCGCCAACAGCATCCTGGTGATTAGCTTCGCGCGTCAAGACCTAGCTGAGGGAATGGATGCGGCGAGCGCCGCCTTTGAGGCGGGAGGCACGCGTTTCCGGCCGGTGCTGATGACCGCGCTTGCGATGATCATCGGCATGTTGCCCATGGCGATCGAGCCGGGACAGAACGCGCCGCTTGGCCGCGCCGTCATCGGGGGGCTTATGTTTGCGACCTGTGCGACCTTGATTCTCGTGCCCGCGCTCTTCAGCATAGCGCACGGACGCGCGCGGCCCGAAGAAATAACGGCGACGCCGCCTTCCAGCGCTTCCCCAGCCTAAAGCGGAGCGAGCATGATCCTCAAATTCATTCCTGCCGTCGCGTCTCGGCGGCTATGGTTAATCGGAATTATTTCCGCCGTCGCCGCGATCGGTCTTGCCGCCTACGGCATTGCCGATCGCGCAAAAAGCAAGCAAGAGGTCCAGATTTGGACGAATGAGCAGGCCGTTCCCACCGTCACCCTGGTGAAGCCGGAACTTGGCCCGAGCGAAGGGGAACTCCGCCTTCCCGGCAATGTGAGCGCCTTTTATGCCGGCGCCATCTACGGCCGGGTCAGCGGCTATGTGAAGGATTGGTACGACGACATTGGCGCCCGCGTGAAAAAGGGTCAGGTGCTGGCGGTCATCGATACTCCCGATCTCGATCAGCAGCTTGCGCAGGCTCGCGCGGACCTCTTGCGGGCGCAGGCGGATGAACAGTTGGCTCAGGTAACATACGACCGGTGGAAGGTCCTTGCGAAGCAAAACATCGTCTCCCAACAAGCAAAAGACGAGAAGTACGGAGCTTTAGGGGCCAGGACCGCCAGTGTGGGCGCGGCCCAGGCCAATGTGGCCCGGCTTGAAGCGCTAGCCTCCTTCAAAAATCTGACCGCGCCCTTCGATGGGATCGTGACCGCGCGCTCCGTTGACATAGGCGATCTCATCAACGCAGACCGTCAGACCTCGCTTAAACCCTTGTTCGTGGTATCGGATGTCCACAAAGTGCGGATCTATGTGGACGTGCCCCAGGCGTTCCTTCATGAAATGAAAAAAAATCTCAAAGCAACCTTGCAGCTTCCGGGGATGGACGAAACGTTTCAGGCGCGAGTGCTGACTACCTCCAACGCGGTTTCGGAGCAATCCCGAACGGTGCTTGTCCAATTGCTGGCCGATAATCCAGACGGCAAGCTACTGCCGGGCGCTTTTACCATGGTTCGCTTTCACATTCCCTCCGATCCAAATGTCCTGCGCATTCCCGCCACGGCCTTGATCTTCAGCCCGCGCGGAATGGAGGTGGCCAAGGTTGGCGAGGAAAACAAGATCGTGCTGAGCAAAGTTCAGCTTGGCCGCAATCTCGGCACCTATGTCGAGGTCGCGTCCGGAGTGTCTCTCTCGGACCGGCTGATCGACAGCCCTCAGGAATCGATCGCGCCGGGCGAAACAGTGCGAATATTCGGCGCGCCGGATCAAAGCGTGGCAGGGCACCCGGTGAAACAAGCGCGCGATTGGAAGGAGCGCGGAGGATAGCGAATAGAAGACGATTGGCGACGGCTTCTCGGAACTTTCATGAGAAGCGCGATCCATAAAATTTCGTTGGGACGGCGCGATCGCCGCCGCGCGAGGATCGAGGGCCTCGCACGTTCATGCAAGCAAATTTATAATGGGCACACCGAAAAACATCCGCCTATGGTTTGACGGCCTCCGCTCGGGATCGCAGATCGTCCAATCCCAGACCTCTCATCAAAGGCTGTCTGAAGTCGCCTCCGTTTTTTGAGAGGCGCCTTTGATCAACACACTGATGCGATCCAACACGCAACGCGCCGGTTCACAGGGCCGCCGACGCGCGGGAGCTCTTCGCGCTGCCGCGCAAGACTAATATAGCCGTAAGGCAAGGGCGAGGCGGCGGGCGTCCCAAATCACCGTGTCACATTGCCCGGGCCTTCGGGGTGCAAGGGACTGGCCCCCAACCCTTGGCGGCCGCGCGTTCCGGAGCGATGGAAACGGACGCGGTCCCGGCGCGAGGGAGCTAATTGCGGTTTCGGGTTCGCATCGGCGCCGTAAATTTGATTGGCCCGGGACGGATAAAGCTCTTGTCCGCAGGCAATGCCCGTGGTGGCGGCCAAAATGGCCGCAGCAAGCCCTTTAATCCGCGTGCCGTAGGCGGGGGCTGCTTTGTTGCGCCCTGGCATGACCAGATACCCCAGTCTTGTAGATGACTTAGGTGCTGAAGGGTAAATATGGATACGGTTGCACGGCAACTAAAAGTATAAATTTGTACCCGTGGAAATAAGGCAAATTGGCACCGCCGCAGCGTAGTCCATCATCGGCTTGGATTTCCGCCCGGCGGCGGTGGAAAATCGCGAGGCGCGATCCGTCACTGAAAGGCTACGTTCAGGATCTCATAGCTCTTGCCGCCGCCTGGCGTATGCACCTCCACGGAATCGCCGGTTTTCTTGCCAATGAGCGCGCGCGCCGTCGGTGAAGTGATCGAAACTCGTCCGGCCTTCACATCGGCTTCGCTCTCACCGACGATTTGGTATGTCTTCTTTTCGTCCGTGTCTTCGTCAACGAGCGTCACCGTCGCGCCGAACTTGATCGTGTTGCCCGAGAGTTTTGACACATCAATAACCTCGGCGCGCGATAATTTGTCTTCAAGCTCGGCAATGCGCCCTTCATTCAAGGCTTGCGCGTCCTTGGCGGTGTGATATTCGGCATTCTCGGCCAAGTCGCCATGCGTCCGCGCTTCGGCGATCGCTTGGATGATCCGCGGACGCTCGACTTGCTGGCGCCGCTTCAACTCCTCTTCGAGGGCGGCGTAGCCGCCCGCCGTCATGGGGAACTTATCCATGCTCATTACTCTTTCACGTCTGCCCTTCACTCCGCGACTGGAGCGTGTTTTTATCCGGTCATGCCCAAGGGCTTTGCTTTTGCCTGATCCTAACTAGGATACCAAATTCCACTTTCAAAGATCATGCTCGATGTTCGCCGGTACTGGCCCAGGCGTAAATTCCCCTTGCCCCAAGTGTTGATCCTATCGCGATACTTTCGCTGAGACGCAATGCCGGTTTCGGACGGCGCCTGTCAAAAGTGCTTCGCATCCGCGCCAGACAGCAACAGACACCTTCCCGGAACCGGCCGCAAGGGGTGTTTCGCCAATCCGCGATCGTGCTCCCGCTCCGGTCCAGCCGCGCTTTAGCCAAAATAGTCCTGCAGCGCGCGAACCTCCAGATCGCCGGAGAGATATGCCCGAATTCCCTGCGACGCGGCAATCGCGCCAGCGAGGGTCGTATAGTAGGGCACCTTATGCAAGAGAGCGGCACGGCGCAACGACCGCGAATCGGCGAGCGCTTGCGCGCCTTCCGTCGTATTGAGCACAAGCTGGATCTCGCGGTTTTTGATCAAGTCGACGACATGCGGCCTTCCTTCCGAAACCTTGTTGACACGCTGCGTCACTACGCCCTCGCCATTAAGATAGCGTGCGGTGCCGCCGGTCGCGCGGATCTTGAAGCCGAGCCCCGCCAACAGCCGCATGGTTTCGAGGACCCGCGGCTTGTCGATGTCGGGCACCGAAACGAAGAC
>JBOHJT010000255.1:0-4888 GCA_050728715.1 Methylocella sp. | reverse complement strand
TAACGGGCATCCCGGTCTGTGCGGATCATAGCGGTGGACTCGGACGGTGTGCGCAGCCCGAGCCGCTGGACCTCCACGAGAAGATCGTCCGGGCTCAGCTGCTCTTCGAACCGCACTGCAGCCTCCAAGATGGCCAAAAGCTCGCCCTGGAGAGAACGGTGATGACGGCTTGCCCGCTCGCGCAGCCTTCTCACAATCTCATCGGGAGCATTTTTGATGGATAGATTGACTGGCAAAATGGCAGCTCCAATTCAGCTCCAAATTGGAGCCAATATGCCTCCAAACTTTATTGGATTGCAAGTGTTAGCTCCAAAGCCAGGCTATTTTGCTGGTTGTTTGTAACTTTGACCGCGATAGCTGACTTGGGCTTTGTATCGCGCCGACTTCTGTCACTCGCGCAGGCCAGAGCGTTGGGTGCCGGGGGGACCGGCAAAACGCGCGCAACTTCGCCACCGTCGTGCTCTCATCCTGAGTTTATCGAAGGACGAGACGGGAGCTTCGCTCCCTCCTCATCATGCAGGCGGGGTTAGGCCGCAAGAGCGCAATGCCGCTACAATTTGCCGTTCGCCGCGAGAATGTTTCCGCGCAGCTCCTCGGCCTTCTCGATGTAGAAAGCCGCATTGGCCTTGTGGAACTCCTCCAAGGCGTCATCAACCGCCCCAAGCGCATCGCCGAGGTGAGATGGCTCGCGGGTCTTGTCGAAAAATGCGAGATAAACCGACGCGAGATTGCTCTGGGTCATGGCCCATTGGACAGGCGCGCGCGCGCGAGTATATTCCCGCAAGGCTTCGCGATAGGCGGCAACGGCCTCCCCCAGCCGTGCCGTCCCGCTCTCCCGCTCGCCGAGCGCTTTGAGCGCATTGCCGAGATTATTCTTGGTCTTGGCCCATTCAAGCGGCACGCGCTCGCGGGTATTTTCCTGCAAGGCTTCGCGAAAGGCGGCGATGGCCTCCTCCAACCGCGCCGTCCCGCTCTCTCGCTCGCCGAGCGCTTTGAGCGCATTGCCGAGATTATTCTGGGTGTTGGCCCATTCAAGCGGCACGCGCTCGCGGGTTTGTTCCTGCAAGGCTTCGCGATAGGCTGTGACGGCTTCCTCGAGCCGCGCCGTCCCGCTCTCCCGCTCGCCGAGACTTAAGAGCGCATTGCCAAGATTCATCTGGGTCACGGCCCATTCGAGCGGCACGCGCCCGCGTGTCCATTCCTGCAAGGCCTCGCGATAGGTGGAAACAGCCTCCTCGAGCCGCGCCGTCCCGCTCTCCCGCTCGCCGAGGCTAAAGAGCGCAGTGCCGAGATTCATCTGGGTCTTGGCCCATTCCAACGGCACACGCTCTCGGGTACGCTCCTGCAAGGCTTCGCGAAAGGCGGCGACGGCCTCCTCGAGCCGCGCCGTCCCGCTCTCCCGCTCGCCGAGCGCCCTGAGCGCAACACCGAGATTCATCTGGGTCCTGGCCCAATCGAGCGGCACGCGCACGCGGGTTCTTTCCGTCAAGGCTTCGCGATGGGCAGAAACGGCCTCCTTGAGCCGCGCCGTCCCGCTTTCCCGCTCGCCGAGCGTTGCGAGCGCAAGGCCGAGATTGTCCTGGGTCGCGGCCCAATGATTGCTATCCGAGCGGGGCACCAGGGCAAGGCAGCGGCGATAGCTATCGATAGCTTCCATCAACGCGTGATTATCTCCGGACGAGGTCCCTTGCTGCAAAAGCTCGCCAGCCCGGTCGAACAAGGCCCTCGCGTCCTGAGGTGTATCGAGCGCAACCACGTAACCGGCAGCCGCGGCGGATTTCGCGATCGGCGGCTGGGAGCTCGACGGGGGCGCCGCGATCATCTGGGAAGGCGGCTGCCTCGCGCTTGCCGAGCCGAAGAAGGAGACAGCTAAACCAAGGCCGCCAGCGGCGGCGCCCACGCCCCAACGCAGATGCGTCAGAGCCTTACTCTGGCGCTCGCCCCGAAAACCAGCCCGCGCTCGATACCACATGCGTCTTCCTCCCCAATTTCTTTCGCGCGGGGCGGCGCGAAATGAGCGCTCCCCGTCTACGGCACTTTGCTTGAATCGGTTCCACTGGAACCAGATCCGGCCTCCCCTTCGTCCCCATCCTCCAGGTAGCCGGGAAATTTCCTCTCGATCCTCCGCATTTGCCAGCCGACCAGCCAGCGGCCGGCAAGAATCGTTGCGCCGACGACAAAGAACGCAAAAATCCAGCCAATGCCGCCCAAGCGCATGGCCTCAATGGCCTGATCACCGATGCCGATATTATTCATGGCGTTTCCTCACCTCTCTTGCGCCTTTCATTTGAGCATGTTCGCGCCAAACGCAAGGCGCGGCGGCAAAACGCTGTACGAATTGCCTAGGCGCGCGCTCCCGCGTGCTACAATGATGGCGCGAGATGGGGAAAATAAATTTCATATTGGCTGGTTTGCGCCTGTCGCGATTTCTGGCTGTCATACGTTTGAACCGAGTGACAGTATGATCGCTGGCCGGGAGAAAATGAGGGGAAGCATTATGATGGGGAGGAAAGATCGCCAAGCGGGCGGCCGTCTTCGCGATTTCGCCGGAGCAGTTCTCGCGGCTTTGGCGCTTGGCGCGAGCCTCTGCGCGACCCCCATCCTGGCGCAGACCTCGTCCCCTGCGCAGGACGCCGCGCCCACGGCCGCGCCTCCTCCGGCCGCGGGCGCGGCAGTTGCACCCCCTCCAATTGCGTCCCCGGAGGCAGCGCCAGCCGCTGGGCCTGCCGCGCCGCTGGCGGCAGCCGCCAACTCTCCGCCGCACGTAATGGATGCCTTGCTGCCATCCGCCTTGCCACGCGATTTGTCGCCGTGGGGAATGTTTCTCAGCGCCGTCCCTATCGTGAAAATCGTCATGGTCGGGCTTGCTTTCGCCTCGCTTACAACTTGGACCGTTTGGCTCGCGAAAACGATTGAATTTTGGAACGCAAGGCGCGTGGCGCGGCAGGGCCTCGAGGTTCTCGCCAACGCGAAAAGCCTGCGCGCGGCGGAAAAGGAACTTGCGCAAACACCTTCTCCCGTGGCGCGCTTTGTCGCGGCCGCGGTGGGCGAAGCCGACCGTTCCAACGGTCTTGCGCCGGAAGGGGTCAAGGACCGCGCCGCCATCTTGCTGTCTCGTATTGAAGCGCAAGCAGGACGGGCGATCGCGCGTGGAACATCGGTTTTAGCGACCATTGGGGCGACCGCGGTGTTTGTTGGCCTTTTTGGGGCGGTCTGGGGGATCATGGACAGTTTTATCGGCATATCGAAAACCAATACGACCAATCTCGCGGTGGTGGCGCCGGGCATCGCCGAAGCCCTGCTCGCGACCGCCATGGGACTTATCGCGGCAATTCCCGCCGTCGTGATGTTTAATTCGTTCGCCCGCGCGATCACGGGTTACCGCGCCCAGCTTGGCGACGCCGCGGCCGAGGTGCTTCGCCATTTGTCCCGCGATCTCGACCGCGACGCCTCCTCTCGCGAAAGGGGAGAAGCGCCGGTCATTTCCCTGCGCCAGTCGGCGGAGTAAGCGTCCATGGCCATTCGACTGATCCCGCAAGAAGACGCCCTTGAGGCAACCCACGAGATCAATGTGACGCCGTTCATCGACGTCATGTTGGTTTTGTTGATCGTTTTCATGGTGGCGGCGCCGCTCTCCACGGTTGACGTCAATGTCGACCTTCCGGCTTCCACCGCAAACCCCGCGCCGCGTCCCGATAAGCCGCTGTTCTTGACGCTGAAAGCGGACCTCACGATGACGCTCGGCGATTCTCCCATCGTGCGGAGCAACTTGGCTGGTGCCCTCGACGCGAAGACGCAAGGCGACAGGGAGCAACGCGTCTTCGTTCGCGCCGACCGCGCGGTTCCCTATGGCGAGGTCATGGAGGTGATGAATGTCCTGCGCGACGCCGGCTATTTGAAGATTGGCCTTGTCGGCATGGAAACCGACGCCGGCAGCCCTGCGGCAAGTGGAGAACCCGCGCATGCGGCGGCGCCGGCAAAACCTCCCGAGCCCAAACCACCGGAGACGCAACCATGAACATGGCGGCAATACTTCCTGCAGACGAGGAGCGCGCGCTGCGCCGATGGGTGTTCGCCGCGGCGACGGTGGCCGCCGTCCATGGAGCGATCGTGTTTTGGCTCATGCATTTACGTGACACGAGCTCAGCCGGAGCGCCGCCAGCGGTGATTATGATCGAGCTCATGCCTGCAGAGGAGGTCAACCCGCAGCCGGAAATGACCCAGGCCGATCCCGAGGTGGTCGAACAGCCGCAGACGATCCCGGTTCCGGAACTTCCCCCCGTACCAAAACCGAAGGTGGTATTGACGACGCCGCCGAAACCGAAGCCAAAGAAAATCGTGAAGGAAGTGCCGAAGCCCGTGGTGAAACCGGTGCGCCAGCTGCCCTCGCCGCGCACCGCCACGGCGCCCCGCGCCGGGGAGGCGGCCGCTTGGCGCAGCGCCTGGTCGGCGGAGATGAGCTGGAACCGGCATTACCCCGAGGCGGCACGGGCGCGGGGCGAACAAGGCACGGTCCGTCTCGGGCTTACGATCGACCGCGGTGGCCATGTCGTGTCGGCGCGGCTAATCGCAAGTTCCGGATCGTCGATACTTGACCAAGCCGCGCTCGAAATGGCGCGCCACGCGAGCGGGCGGCCGTTGCCGCCGGAGATGGGATCGAGCGCCAGTCTCATTGTGCCGGTGCACTACAGCATAAGATAGACGACGGTTGGCAGGATATGCGGTGGCGAGACGGCGTCCGGCCGCGTTCCACTTGATATAAAAAACTGCGGTAGTGGTACAATTTGGCCGTTTAGGCGTCAGGCCAGCTTTTGAGCGATTTGCTCATCAAGAATTTCCGTCCGGTCGCAATGCCTAGGTCGTGCAATGTCGGGCCGCCGAGCGGTCA
>JBOHJT010000254.1:0-4960 GCA_050728715.1 Methylocella sp. | reverse complement strand
GCGCTTGCTCCGCCAGCTGGCTGCGCCAGCTGGAACCTTTGGCTGGCTTCGCCCAGCCGCGCGGCGTCCGCCGGTCCATGCCCCCGGCCCGCGCGGCCACCAGCCGCGAATGCCCATCCAGCCCCATCGCGATCGCCAGAACGCGCCGCGCCTGCTTGGCGTCCGCGCGCCGCCTCCGCCCGCAACCGCGAAACACTCGGATCTTGGCGTGCGATCTCGATTGCCGGCATGCCGCGTGCTCCGCGAATCAACGGCGTGCCACATCGGGTCACGTTCGCGGCTGTTTGGGAATCCCCCAGGAGTCAGGTTCTCGGGCGGCTGGGTCTTTACATGAGGCTGCCGCGTCAAGTGTTTTTTGCGTTTCCGCGTCTTTTGGGCTGGCCCTTGTCGATGGTTCCTTACGACATCCAGCATGCGGCCGGCGTCAACAGCCCGGGCCGGCGCTGGCACTGGCCAATCGGGCGGCGCGATGGATAAAACGCAAGGTCACCGCAACCAACGTGCCGCGCGCACTTTTCACCTGCGGCAAGAGAGTCTGGAGATGAAGCAATCGCGGGCCTGCCTCGGAAGTGATTAGACCAGTTTCTTTTGCCCGGCCGGGGCGCGTGAGGGCAAATAGGCGTCCCAGACCGGCGCCGCGCCGAGCGTGGCGGCAAAAGCGCGGTGACGGGACAGTTCGTCGATACCGAGCAGCGGGGGGAGCGGACGTGGTCTTTGCAAAAGCAGGCTCGGCTCCCCTGCCCCGATCGAAGCGGCGCCGTGGGGGAAAACGAGAGCCGCCTGGCGCCCGCCGGTTAATTCGGCATAGACTTCCGCAAGAATTCCGGCATCGAGCAGGGCGCCATGTTTGCTTCGTCGCGAGATGTCGATGCCGTAGCGCGCGCAAAGCGCGTCGAGACTATTTGGAGCACCTGGATATTTGCGGCGCGCCAGGGCCAGCGTGTCGATCACGCGATCGGATGCAATCGGCGCGATCCCGAGGAGCGCGAGTTCCGCGTTAAGAAACCGCATATCGAATTCGGCGTTGTGCGCGACGATTTTGGCGCCGCCGGCGAATTTCAGGAACCCTCCGGCGATTTTCGCAAAGACAGGCTTATCCGCTAGAAATTCGGCGGAAAGCCCATGCACCCGGAAGGCTTCCTCGGGGATGTCGCGCTCGGGATCGAGATAGGCGTGGAAAGTCTCGCCGGTCGGGATGGCATTCAAAAGCTCGACGCAACCGATCTCGACGATTCTGTGCCCGCTGGCCGGGTCGAGCCCTGTTGTCTCCGAGTCGAGGACGATTTCCCGCATCCCAAAACCTCAAAGCTTGTTTTTCGTTCCGGCGAGCGCCCGCAAGATCCCGCACACTTGCCGCCTGGTGGCGGCAAATTCGCCGCCGGTATCGATGATGAAATGCGCGTGCCCGCGTTTTTCCGCATCCGGCATCTGTCTTGCCAATATGACGGCAAGCCGCTCCGGGGTCATGCTCGGACGCCGACTCACCCGCTCTTTTTGCACAGCTTCCGGCGCGGTCACAAGAACCACACTATCTACCTTGCGGTCGCCGCCCGTCTCGAACAGCAAGGGGACCTCGAGAACGACGAGCGGCGCGCCCTTTTTTCTCGCCTCGCTCAGGAAAGCATCGCGGCTGGCGGCGACCAACGGATGTACGATCGCTTCGAGCCGCGCCAGCGCCGCCGGATCGTCGAGGACCTTGGCGCCAAGGAGGCCGCGATCGACCACGCCATCGCGCGTGGTCCCCGGAAAGGCCGCCTCGATTACCGGCGCGGCTTCACCACGATAGAGCGCGTGGACCACGGCGTCGGCGTCGTGGACCGGAATCCCCTCGGCGCGAAACATCGCGGCGGCGGTCGATTTCCCCATGCCGATCGACCCCGTGAGGCCCAGAACAAACATTATACCACCGCCAAGATATCCGCCTCAACCAACCTGCGCAGCTCCGCCGTGACGCAAGGTTTCATGCCAAACCAGCGCTCGAACCCAGGCACCGCCTGATGTAGAAGCATTCCAATTCCCGAGACCGCCCGGAGACCGCGCGCTTTCGCCGCCCTTATCAGCCCGGTTTCGAGTGGAACATAGACGATATCGCTGACGACGGCGTCCGGCGGCAGAGGCGCGAGATCGACGGTGAGCGGCGGCTCGCCCCACATGCCGAGCGAAGTCGTATTGACGAGAAGATTGGCGCCGGCCAATACGGCGGGCAGATCGGGGAAATCCACAACCTCGATCGATGCGCCAAAGTCCGAAGCAAGTTCCAAAGCGCGCTCCTTGGTACGATTGATGAGAAAAATGCGCTTCATGCCGCGCAGTTTAAGCGCGTAAACAATCGCCCGCGCGGCCCCTCCGGCGCCAATAACCACGGCCTTCTTGGGGTTATTGTCCCATCCGGGCGTATCCTGATCCAAGGCCCCCGCAAAACCGGCGGCGTCGGTATTGTCGCCGCAAAGTTTTCCCGCCTCTATCCACAAGGTATTCACAGCCTTGAGGCGGGCCGCCGCTCCGGTCGTGAAATCGCAGAGTTCGAACGCCGTTTGCTTATGCGGCAAGGTCACATTCGCACCGGCAAAGCCCTGCCGCGCGAGATCATGCACAAAGGCCGGAAAATCGGCCGCCGCGACCGCGGCCAGCTCGTAGGACCCCTCGATCTTGAGGCGTTCCAGCCAAAAGCGGTGGATCAACGGCGACCGCGAATGCGCGACCGGCCAGCCGATGACACACGCCTTTCGCTTGCCCTGAGCTAGGGATTTCACGAAAGAAGACTTCCTTCCTCGCGCAGGAATTTTAGGAGCTGCAAAAGTGGGAGCCCCAGGATCGTCGCGTGATCCCCCTCGATGGTCTCGAAGAGATGAATGCCAAGCCCTTCGATTTGATAGACGCCGGCGCTGCTGAGAACAGCGTCGCTGACTTGCGCCATATAGGCGTCGATGAATGCCGGGGAAAGCCGCCGGCAGCTTAATCGTGCGGCCCCAACCGTTTCGAAGAGGATGATATTTCCCCGCGCGACGCAGCAGCCAGAATAAAGCTCATGGGTGCGGCCGGACAAGGCTTCGAGCTGCGCCGCCGCCGCCGCGCGGCCGGCCGGTTTGCCAAAGAGGTGGCCTTCAAGACAGAGCGTCTGATCCGCGCCGATAACGAGCCGGCCTGGCTTTCCCCCGCTGACAGGCAAAGCCTTGGCACGGGAAAGATGGAGCGCGACGTCGCGGGCGTTGGCATCCGAGGTCACGAGCGGCGCTTCGATCCCGCGTTCATCGATCGCCGCGGGACAAATCTCGAACGGTATGCCGGCGGCGGCAAGGAGACTCTGGCGGGCGCGGCTTTGCGAAGCGAGAACAAGCGGCGCCGTGCCGCGCCAAAACCCCGTCATGACGAGGCTATGAATTTCAACTGGTGAATCTTGTAGAGATCGATGACCGCCGCCGCGGTTTCCTCGATCGAGCGATGCGTCACATCGATGACCGGCCAGCCATGCTCGGCGCAAAGCTTGCGGGCCCGCGCGAGTTCGCCCGCGACCAAGAGGCGGTCCACATAAGGTGAATCGGGGTTTGCGTTCAACGCGATAAGACGATTCTCGCGAATCTGGACGATGCGCTCCACCGAAGCCAAGAGCCCGACGACGAGAGGGTTGCGCAACGCCAAAACCGGCTCCGGCAAGGGGACATCCGGCACCAAGGGAATGTTCGCTGTTTTCACGCCTCGATTGGCAAGATAGATGCTCGTCGGCGTCTTCGACGTACGGCTCACGCCGAGAAGAACCACATCCGCCGCCTCGAAATTTTCGGTTTGCTGCCCGTCGTCGTGCATCATCGTGAAGTTCAGGGCTTCGATACGTTTGAAATATTCCGCGTTGAGCATGTGCTGGGCCCCGGGCCGAGGCTTTGAAGCTGTTCCGATATAGGATTGAAACAGGTTCACGATTGGCTGCAAAACCGAAAGACAGGGCACGCTCGACTCTTTGCATGCCGCCTCGAGATGCGCGGCTAAATCCTGATCGACCAGGGTGAACAAGACAATCCCCGGCGCCGCCTCGATCTCAGCGATAGCCTTATTAAGCTGCCCTTTGCTGCGCACAAGGGGATAAACATGCTCGAGCGATGACACCCCTTCGTATTGCGCCGCGACGGCGCGGCTCACGGCAATTAGGGTTTCGCCCGTCGCGTCGGAAATCAGATGCAAATGGAAGTAGTGCCGCCCCAAGAGTTTTCATGCCTCGCCATAATTTCCCTAAATTCAAGGGACTGTTGGGAAGAAAGGGGGATAACTGGCGCACTGTACCCTGACAACCGTTTTATTGGACAAACCAACAAGGTTCGTCCCCCCACCATCGAAGGCTGAACAATAAGGCGCCCGTCTCTGTGAATCTGGGGGACAGCGCAAAAACCTATTGGTTGAAAAAACAAACCTATCCCCATCCTATTCTAATGATTAACAAAAAGAAAATGGCCGATCCCACGGACCGGGTTGTTGATGGAGCGGATAAGCGCAAAACCGTTGTCGGCTTGTGCAAACCGGCGAATAAGCCTAATTCCACTCCCCATCAGACAAAGACAATATCTTTAGAGAAAATTCTTAGATTCTTAGAGGATTTTAGATTTGGAAGACAAACCGCGATTCCAACCAAAACCGTTTCTTAGAGTTATGAACGGGGAGGCTTGTTTTCCACCTCCTGTCTGGCTAATGCGGCAAGCCGGGCGCTATCTGCCGGAATATAAGGCGCTTCGTGCCAAGGCCGCTTCCTTTCTCGAGTTTTGTTACACACCGGCACTCGCGGCGGAAGCAACCTTACAACCGGTGCGGCGCTTTGGGTTCGATGCTGCTATTCTGTTCAGCGACATCCTAGTTATTCCCGATGCCCTTGGCCAAAATGTCGCTTTCGAACCGGATGAAGGACCGAAACTCGATCCCATTTCGACAGCGGAGGATTTTGCCAACCTCAACGCACGGATAGATTGGGGTCGGT
>JBOHJT010000253.1:0-4961 GCA_050728715.1 Methylocella sp. | reverse complement strand
CCTCAAGAGCATTTGCTGCGCTTCGCTCAGGAGGCAAGACGCATCTCGCCATCGGCGTGGCCGGCGCGCCCGCGCCCGAGCCAGTCTGGTCGACCTCGTCCACCAACGCGAACAACAGAATGTCCCTGAGGGGCGGCCGGTTGGCGGAAAAACCGCGCCGCTACGATTTGATCAGTGTCGACGCGCTCGGGCCGTTCCGTCGACAAGGTGGCCATTTGCCGTTCCACTTGATCGGCACGCTTTACGAGAACACGTCGCTTGATCACGACCATTCGGGCCTTCGCCGATTGGCCGCAAGTGTTCGGGCAGTGTTCGCGGACGCCAAGCCGACTACCGCCATGCGCGACCGGCCTGCCCATCACCGCGACGTCATCGAGACCGGCAACACCGCTGGCGCCTTAAAAACCGAAGCCGACAAAATCTTCCGCAGGAGTTCGTCCCGTGCTCATCTCCCTGGGCGCGCGGAGCGCGCATTGAAACGCGCGGCGCCCGGCCGCAGGGCCCTCCCCTGCCCCCCGTGGATACTCCCAATCCTGGCCCCGGAGGGGCCGGAATTGGACGCGAAATGGGTGTCGGAATTGGGCGTAATTTGACAAGGTCGGTGTTAGCGGGGAGAAGCTCAATTGGCCGTGTTGCCGCCCGCGAAGGCTGCGAATAGCAAAACCAGCCCCAATCCCAATACCGCGACGGCGGCGCCGGCCTCGAAGAGGCGTCCGGCAATCAGGGCCTGACCCGAACCCGCCGTGGAATATTTGACCGCCACGGTCTTGGCGAGAACAGCCGCGCTGGCCAGTGCCGCCGTGGTGATCGCGGTGCCGAGCGACATCGCCACGACGGCAAAAACGCCGGCTGAAAAAATCCCTTGCGCCAAGGCGAAGACAAGCACGAGAATCGCGCCCGAGCATGGACGCGATCCAGCCGCCATCATCGTCAACAGGGCGGTTTTCCAAGAAAATCCGGCCCCGAGCGTGCCCGGATCGGGCGCATGGAAATGGGCGCAGCCCGGGCCGTGGACATGGTCTAGGGAGCAATCGTCGGCGAGAAAGGCGCGGGCCGTCCCCCCGGCCGCAACGGCGACGGCGGGCGCGGCGCGCCAACCGGAAAGAAGTGCCGCGCCTTTCGTGTAGACTAGAGCGGCGCCAAGAACCACTATCCCGGCATAGCTCGCGATCTCGACCGCATTCGCGGCCTCTGTCATGTGCCTCGCCGTCGCGTTGAAGACAAGGGCGCTCACGCCGACGATCGCGACCGCGCTAAAGCCTTGCACGAGCGCTGCGCCAAGGGCAATCACGAGACCCCGCCGCAAGGCGCGCTCGTTGGCGAGCATATAGGAAGCAATCACCATTTTGCCGTGGCCAGGGCCCGCGGCATGAAAAATACCGTAAGCGAGGCTTAAACCCGCCAGACCCCAGGCGGCCGCGCCGCTTTGTTTGGCCGCACGGATGGCCCCGCTTAATAGGCGATAAAAGCCCGCCTCCTGCGCTAGGATCCAGCCCACCATTGCACCGTGCGCGCCGCCAGCGGAACCCTCATTAGCCCCGACCGCGAACGGATGATGCACGCCCTGCCCCAGGGATTGGCAAGGCAGCAAGACGACCATACAGAGCAATGCGAGAGGCAAGACTTGCCGCGCGGCGGCAAGGACTTCTCCCGCGCCCCGCCAAACCGCCGCAAAAGAAGACTGGATTAGGTTCACCTAGGCCTCACGGACAAGCGACTATAACCCGGGTAGCGAGCTTGACCCCAAAATCAAAGCCCGGCGACAGACCGCTGAAAAAGGACTCTGAAAGTTTCTTGGCATCTGCGGTCGCCAGCGGGTTTGCTCCAAGCACATTGACCGAGCATCCTTTTGGCGCGCCAGCCAGGGTAACCGGATCCTGCTTATCCATCTCGAAATCCACGAAATAGGTTGGATCATAGACTTGAAAGGAGAAGGCTTTCGAGGCGCTCGCGGGGGTTTTCAACGGAAGCGCAAACCGGAGAACCACAAGTTTGTCCTCCCGCTGTTCCAGCGAATAGTCGATGGGCGTCCCGAATTCGACCTTTTGGCTTGCCTCCTTGGCGTAGGTAAAATAGTCGAATTCGGTGAGGGATTCGACATTGGTCTTGGCGAGCGGGGCCAGCTCTTCCTTGGTCATGAGCTGGCCGTCCTTTCCCTGCCCCTCCGTCACGAAAGCCGAATACATCTCGTCGAATGTCCAGGCGTGGCGGAGGGCCTCGATCTCGCCTTTTGCGTCGAAAATCACCTGCGCCCGCGCCGTGACCCAGACATGCGGGTGCGCCGCCGCGACGCCTGGGAGAACGGCCACGAAAACGGCGGCAGGGATAACCCTCGAACAGAAAGGCCTGAGCATGAAGAGTCCTTCGGCGGCGCGTTTCGCGGAGCGATCACCCGCGGTGGACCACCTGCCTCGTCGGCAGGCTTTATGACTGCGCAAGTCTGGCCGAAGAAAGGCGGAAAGAAAGTGCCCCGTGGCGAATAGGCCGTTCATCGAACGGTAGTGGGTCAGTTTGAATTTTGTCTCGTTGACTGCGGATCTATTTAAGAAGCGCATAGAAATAGAAGAACTTATCCATGACGAATATCCGAGTGAACACACTATCGTAGAATATTATCGACAGCACTGGGCTCGGGCCAACGCGCGCGGCTTGCCCCGCCCATCGCGCGGCATAGGCGAAGCGGGTGACCGGCGGCGGCGTCCGGCACACCCGGCCGCCCTCGTGGTCGATGGCGATGAACAGGCGCGCACGCCCGGTTGCCGCGCGAAGATCGGCAATTAGCCGCGCGTGGCTCGCGAGCCAGGCTTCATAGGGAAGATCATGACGGAAATTGCTCTTGAAGAGAATGACGCCGGCGGGGCGCAAATCGGCAAGAAGCGCGCGGTCGCGGTCGTCGAGCACCGGCGACGGCCGAAGGCCAATCAAAAAATGATTCCCCACGGAGGCGATGTTTTCGCGGCACATGCGGCGCCTATCCCGTTTGACTGGGCAAGCAAGTCTCTTGCCGCAAAAGGCTAAGCTCGGCTGGGCTTCCCGCCGCGAAGCCAAATTTGCGTCAGGCCGCCGAAGGCTAGCCCGAGCGCCGCCCACAAGACCGCGCGCGCGCCGATGGACGCCAGGCGGAAATTCCACAAGACGCTCGCCGGAAAATTGCCTGGAACTTCATCGACGGGCGGCAGCGCCAGGGCGGCCAAGCCCGCCACCGCGACAAAGACGGCGGCGGAAACAAGCGCGCCGTTCCAGGCGCCGAGCCTTGCCGAAAATGCCAGCGCGAGCGTCGCGGCGAGGATCATGGCGAGGAGGGAAATCGCGAGCAGCGCAAAATAAAGCGCGGTGCGCGTGCCGATCGTCTCCGGCGCGCCGATCGCCGGCGGATTGGCCGGATATTTCAGCTCCGGCACGAGCACCATCGCGACAAAGCCGGCAAAGGCCAGGAGCGCCGAAAGTGCTTTCGGATCGAAACCATCCACCCGCCCATAAGCGAGCGCGAAAACCAAGCTGAACAGGCCGCCGATGGCCGCGCCATAGACAATATGGGCGGTCAAGAGTCCGGCGCCGCGCTGCACGCTCCGGCTTACGATTGGAGGCTCGGGCGGTTGCGCGGCGGCCCGCTCCATGGCGGTCTCGAAGGCAATGGCGCGTTCAATCGAAGGCTCGCCCGCGAGAACTGAAAAGCCCGCCGCGAGAATGCCGGCGAGGATGCCGGCGAGCAGGCCGCGCAGAAGAAGACCGCTGACCACGCGCCTGCCCCTTTAATGACAGGGGAAGGCCAGGAGATGGCGCCCGTCATGCACATATTCATGGACGTAATGGCCAAGGATCAGCGCCGTCGCGCCTTGCTCGGCCCCGATGAAATAGATCAAGAGGAGCGCGAGAATTCCGGCGAATGCGGCCCAAGGGAGAATGTCGCGGATAGGGATGGGAACCGGCCGGGTTGCCGGCGCATCGATCAAGCCGTTCATGTCCTGCCTTACAGGGTGTCCCATCGCCGTGCGCCGCTCGGGAAAGGAAGCCCCCGCCAAGTCCGGCGAGGATGCGGGAAAGCCGCACCCTAGGGGCGGCCGAACTGTCTGTCAACGCGGCGCGAGCCTGCCGAGGGTGCGTGATTCTTGTTGCCTTGCGCGCCGAACTCATCTATAGGGACGGCCGTCTCCGCGGAAGGTGACTGCTTCGGAGGGTGTTTTGGGCATAGGTTGCGCGAGGAGGGGTGGATGGATCTATATCAGCCGAACTTCCGGTGCGTGCCGCTCGCTTCCGCATTGCTCGCCAAGATTCGGCGCGCGCCCAAGATTGGCCACTTCACGGGTTGAGCACGATCTGACCGGACCAGGCAAGGCCTGACGGCGCGTTTCGGCGCCGCATCCGCGTTTACCGCATTTCAGCTTCTCACGGCCCGCCTCGCTCCTTGTGTGGTGCGTTTTCATCGCAACCGCTTCGAGAGCCTGGGTGCGCCGTGACCTCTCCTGGAAAACGAGCCATGTTCCGCTACTTCGAGACCCAAATCGATCCATTTCGAAGGCATGACCAGACCGTGCCGCCGGCAAATCTACCGGCCTTCTATTGGCGCTATTGCCGGCAAGTGTGGCCCCTCCTTGCTTGCCTGATGGCAAGCGGCCTTGTCGTCTCGCTGATCGAGGTGTCGATGCTGCGCTATATCGGCTCGCTCGTCGATATGCTGCGGGTGACGGGCCCGGAGCGCGTCCTTCAGGACTACGGCCCAAGCTTTGCGTGGATGGGCTTCGTGATCCTGGTGGCGCGGCCGCTCATGGGCTTAACGCATGATCTCCTCGCCCTGCAGGCGATCGCGCCAGGCATGACGAATCTTGTCCGTTGGCAGACGCATCATTTCGTCCTGCGCCAGTCGATCAGCTTCTTCGCCAATGATTTTGCCGGCCGCATCGCCTCGAAGATCATCCAGACCGGCCCGTCCTTGCGCGAATCCGTCGTGCAGATCATCGACG
>JBOHJT010000252.1:0-4988 GCA_050728715.1 Methylocella sp. | reverse complement strand
GCTCGATCCCGGCCGAGCTCGCGTCGATGCCAGGCGCGTCCTTTTCCATGGGCCGGTGGCGGAGCGCCGTCACGAAGCGCGCGGCAAAGTCGCGCCACCAGACGAAAACCGGCGGCAAATTCTCGCCAATTTCGCCGGCACCGAGGCGCCAAAGTCCCTCGCCGCTTCCCCGCGCAAAGGCGTCGCGCAACCGCACGGCGGCCCTCGCGTCGAGGCCCGGCGCGTCGCCAATATCCTCGAAGACGAGCTTGCCCTGCGGGGTCAGCCGCAACGCCGCGCGAACAGGGCTCGCCGGCGGCGAGGCCTGTCTCGCCGCGCCGGCATGCGCGCGAGCATTTGCGCGGGGCTGGGAAAATGCCGGCACGTGTTCGATCCAAAACGTGGCTGGCATGAAATGATTCGGGCTTTTCATCGATTGCGCGATGGTCGCCGATCGCGGCGCCCCACGCAAGCGCGGGCCGCTGGAAGATCACCGCCCGGTGTTCGAAAGGAGGCGCCAATGCCGCCGCGCGCGGCGATGCGCGTCCGGATTCCGGTAACGACGTCGCCGTCTTCTTGAAATCGCTCCCCGGCCGGTTGGCCGCACTGGACAGATGGGCGAAACTCCATGTCGTTTTCCTTGATGAAACGGACGCCTTCTTCGATACAAAACCTATCCGGCCGAAGCCTGAACGCTCGCGGCTCATGCATGAAATCCGTTAGAAAGGGCTTGAGCCGTGACTCCGGAGGCAAACCGTTTTCTTGGCCTCGGCGCGCAAGCTTGTCGGCTACGCAACGACGATGGTTGGCGTCAGCCTCAACGAGGACGCTAGCCGCATGGTTTATCTTGCGGGATTCCATGCGGTGCGGGCTTTCATTTTCGAGACCGCCCAAAAGGCGTTCAAATCCTACAGGGCGGTCAGACGGAGTTCTTGCGTCTGACCAAGGACGATCCGCGCTTCACGGCTGATCAGAGGATTTTTCCGTCGCAAACATACAATCTCAAGGCCAAAGCCGATTACGAGGCGCGAACGTCAATTGCCGCGGGTTTATCCGCGTCGCCAGCCTCGCCCGCGTCCGCAAAGCGCCGCCACCAGCGCCGGATCGTGCCCGCCCCAACCCCCCTCCAGCCCGGCCGCCTCTGGCTGAGGGAACTCCGCACCTTCGTAACAGCTCAAACTGCGCAAAAACTTGATCATCCGCACACCTTGAAGGGTTTTCGTCCGGCGCATCCAAACCCTCCTCAAAGGGCTTGCGAGTTACCGGACAGATCGTGCGCGACCCAAACCGGACATATCGTGTGCTGCCGGCACGCCCGCTTTCCGGCCTTGTAACAGACCGTTGGCTGGGTTATAGGGCGGCAACTCCGTCATGATTGACGGACGGCGCGGCGTCGCGGCGTGGGGCGGCGGCTCAGGCGGATAGATACAAAGGATTCGCCGATGAAACCTGGTATTCACCCCCAGTACCATTTGATCAAGGTGGTCATGACCGACGGGACCGAGTTTTTCACCCGCTCCACCTATGGCAAAGCGGGCGACACCTTGCACCTCGACATCGATCCGACCACCCATCCGGCCTGGACCGGAGGCTCGCAGCATTTGGTCGATCGCGGCGGCCGCCTTTCGCGCTTCAACTCCCGCTTCGGCGGCCTCGGCTTCGGCAAAAAATAGGCGTCCTGGCCGCGCAGGTGCAGTAGGTCCCTCAGGACTTTTGCCGCATGACAAAGCCGGATTTCCGCATCGAGACAAACCTGCTGACGCGGGGCATTTGGCCGGTGGCGGGGATCGACGAAGCGGGACGCGGCCCCCTTGCCGGGCCAGTGGCCGCGGCGGCCGTCATCCTCGATCCCCGCAAGTTGCCAAGCGGGCTAAACGATTCGAAGCGGCTTACCCCTAGTGAGCGCGAACGCCTTTACGAAGAGATCATGCCGAATGCGATAGCGGTGGCGGTGGCCTTTGCGAGCGCGGCGGAAATCGATCGCATCAACATCCGCCAAGCGACATTTTCCGCCATGCGCCGGGCGCTCCTTGCGCTTTCCGTCGAGCCCCGCCACGTTCTGATCGACGGCAATGATTTGCCGCCGGGCCTTTGCCTCCCTGCCGAGACGATCGTCAAGGGCGACGCCGCCAGTTCGTCGATCGCCGCTGCCTCCATCGTCGCCAAGGTGACCCGCGACCGCCTCATGCGCCGCCTCTGCGGTCTTTATCCCGCCTATCGGTTCAGCGAGCATTTTGGCTATGCCACGAAAGCCCATCTCGCGGCGATCGCCGGGCATGGGCCGTGCCCTTTCCACCGGTTGAGCTTCCGGCCCTTCGCGGCGGTCTGACCCAAGATTGTTACCCAATTCCACATTGAACGTCGGCTGCCCGCGCGTGGAATCATCTCTAATCCATTCTCTAGACGGGATCAGAAATACCAAAATTTGGCGAAGTTTTTAGAAGTCCCCAGATGAGTCCCCCACAGTTACTTGAGCCGGACTTTTCCATGTAATAGGTTGGGTTATGTGCGATCGACGCAACCTCGCACGGGAACGGGCAGCTTTTGGCTTCGCCTCTCGCCGCCGCGGATGATGGCTTGGCTTTCCGCGGGCCAAGTACCGTATCTCTATAACGCTAGGCGATAATGTGTGATGGATCAGAATTCAGTTCATGGTTTAATTTGCAGCGTTCGACATGTAAACGGAATGCTCCAGATTCTTGATGCAGAGAAAAATAACCCATCAATAACGCTGTGGGAGTTACAGGAAAAATTTGCCGCCCAGTTTGGAATTAGTCCAACCGCTGACGGTTTCTATTTCTATAATCAACATCAGTTTTTGACATCACTTCTGGCATATATATGCCTGCCGTCCGAGAAATTTTTTTCAGATATCCCAGACATTGAAATAAATTCACTGGCAGGAGGTTGGGGGCTGCAAGGGGTGTTATTTGCTGGAACGCTAAAAGGTCTATTGAGGCATCTCCGAAATTCAGTTGCCCATGGACACGTCTCGATCTCATCAGAGTTGATGTTAGAATTTTCCCAAGGTAGAACTGTTGTTGTTTTTAATAAGCTTAATATTCACGATTTTTGTCAGGCGCTCGCCTATTGGTGCCTCACTAAAGACATCACATTGAAAGGTCTGTAAGAAACTGAATTTCACGAAAATCTATTGTCACTATCGTTATTATAAAAGTGTGCTAGTATTATCTACTGATCGCGCATGATGTGAGCTTATTGGTGTTTTGGACCCACGCTGAAAGCGGCGGTCTGCCGGATTGAACGAGCCGCTGACGTCGCTTCGTTGAATCATCTTGGGTCCACTCTTTCGATGAATCAGAAATTCCGAAAATTGGCAGGATTCTTAGAAGCCTCTAGTTGAGGATTGGCTACCAGCGTGCACCCGGCTGGCTGCCCTTTCGATTCCACCCCGTGCGAAAAGGGGACAGTCCGGGATTTGCCTTCTCAACGCGGTCTTTACCAAACGTAACGCAGGATTCGTTTGGAGTGCCAGCCGTCATGACGAATGATCGCTGGCTCCTCTCTTGAAATCCCGGAGATCCTCTCGCTAAAACCACGCAATTTCGAGAAAGCCCATGGCCCGCCCCGCGCGGCCCATTCAATCGCGTAGCGGTTTTTGTTCATGCGCAGCCAACGTGCCGGGGCGCCCGGCTCGAAATCCCAGGTCAAGGTGATGCGTACTGGGACTTCGCCGGCGCGCTCCGCCACGCCCGGCCCTCGCCCCTCTCACGATTTTCTTTCCTCCCTTCAGGCGAAAATCGTTCCAGCAAGGGGCTCGCCTGGTCTGGCGCCCGGCGCGCTGCCCCTCGGGAAAATCATCAAGGGCGATTGCATCGAAGAGATGGCCCGGCTGCCGCCCGAGTGCGTCGATCTCGTCTTCGCCGATCCGCCCTATAATCTGCAGCTCGAATCCCGTCTCTCGCGGCCGGACCAGAGCCTCGTCGATGGCGTTGACGACGATTGGGACAAGTTCGCTAGCTTTTCCGACTACGACAATTTTACCCGAGCCTGGCTCATCGCGGCGCGCCGCGTCATGAAAAAGGACGCGACGATTTTCGTGATTGGCTCCTACCACAATATTTTCCGGGCCGGTTCGATCTTGCAGGATCAGGGGTTTTGGATCCTGAACGATATTATTTGGCGCAAGGCCAATCCAATGCCGAATTTTCGCGGCCGGCGCTTCACCAACGCGCATGAGACATTGATCTGGGCGGCGAAGCGCGCGGGGATCAAGAACTATTGCTTCAACTACGCATTGCTGAAAGCCGGCAACGAGGATTGCCAGGTCCGCTCCGATTGGTTTTTGCCGATTTGCACCGGCGCCGAACGCCTGAAAGATTCCTCTGGCCGCAAAATCCACCCGACGCAGAAGCCCGAGGCGCTGCTCGCGCGCGTTCTGCTCGCCGCCTCGAACAAGGGCGACGTGGTTCTCGATCCGTTCTTCGGTTCCGGCACCACCGGCGCCGTGGCCAAAAGGCTCGGGCGTTCCTTCATCGGCATCGAACGAGACGCAAGCTACGTGAGCGCCGCAAGGGCAAGGATCGCGGGCGTGGAGCCGCTCCCGCCGGGCGCCGTCGCGGCGGTTGCGGACAAACGTTCCGAGCCGCGCATTCCGTTCGCGGCGATCGTCGAGGCGGGGCTCGTTCGGGCAGGCGAAATTCTGGTCGATGCAAGGAAGCGGCACGCCGCGATGGTGCGGGCCGATGGGACGGTCTCGATCGGCGCCATCACCGGCTCGATCCACAAGATCGGCGCGCTGGCGCAAGACCTGCCCGCCTGCAATGGCTGGACGTTCTGGCAGTTCGAGCGCGACGGCAGGTATGAGCCGATCGATCATCTGCGGTCATTGGTGAGGGCGAGCCTGCGCCCGGCACCGAACTGAAATTGCGTCCCGGGACCGGCGCGCGAACGCTTATCGCGGCAACCCAAGGTTTCATAGATTTGGATAGGAAATGGTGGCCGTGACCGGCACGGCCACCTGTGCTTCCGCGCTAATCGGCATCGCA
>JBOHJT010000251.1:0-4997 GCA_050728715.1 Methylocella sp. | reverse complement strand
CCGCGACGGGATCGGCGCCGGCCATGCCGAGCCCGGCCTTTATATCGGGGTCGTCGGCGCGAAGAAAAGGATTCGTCGCAAGCTCGATCGTGATCGTGGTTGGAAGGGTGAATTCGCCGGCCTCGCGCTGCCGGGTGGCCGCTTCGGCGCGCTCCTTCAAGATCGGGTTGGAAGGATCGACGGTCAGCGCGAAACGGGCATTCGCCAAGGTATATTCGTGGCCGCAATAGACCTGTGTTTCGCCCGGAAGCGCGGCAAGTTTCATCAGCGATTGGAACAGCACCGCGGGGCGCTCCTCGAACGGGCGACCGCAGCCCATCGCGAACAGCGTGTCGCCGGCAAAAAGGATGTCTTCGTCCTCGAACCAATAGGCGACATGACCGGAGGTGTGACCCGGAACCTCGATCACTCTTGCTTCGAGCCCGCCGGTAATGACACCGTCGCCTTTGCTGACCTCGAGATCGAGGCCGCCGATCTTGGCGGCCTCCTTGCTCGGGCCGACGACGCGCGCGCGGGGAAACCTCGCCTTTAGTCCGGCGATGCCTTGGACGTGATCGAAATGGTGATGCGTGATCAAAATATCCGTCAGGTCCCATTCCTTTGCCGCGAGCGCGGCGAGGATTGGGACGGCCTCGGGTGCATCGATCGCCGCCGTCGCGCGGGTTGAAGGATCATGGACGAGGACGCCAAAATTATCCTTGAGGCACAGGAATTGGTGAATGTGGGTGGCCATGGCTTTGTTCGTCCTTGAAAATCGACTCCGGGCAAAGAACCCGTGAGCGTCGCAGCCGGCTCCGCTCCGGCGCCATTCACTTTCCGCCGCCTCCGTCTTGACCATGAATCAAGGCTTTATTTTTGCACGCGGGAAGTGGATTATCTGGCCCTGTGGAAACCCCATGCCAATCGACGTCATCGACCTTCGCTCCTTCTACAACTCGTCCTTGGGCGAGGTCGCGCGGCGTGTCGTTCACAAAATCGTGCGGCAGCGTTTTTCCAACTGCACCGGCTATTCGATCCTCGGTGCCGGCTACGCGACGCCCTATCTCGAGGTTTTCCGCGACGAAGCCGTGCGCGTGCTCGCCTTCATGCCGGCCGAGCAAGGCGTCATGAATTGGCCGTCCTCGGGTTTGTCTTCTTCGGCGCTAGTCGAAACAACCGCAATGCCTTTGCCGAACTCCTGCATCGACCGCGCGCTCATTGTCCACGCGCTAGAAATCACCGAACATCCGCACGCGCTTCTTTCCGAAATCTGGCGCATCTTGACTCCTGGCGGCCGGGTCATCGCCGTCGTGCCGAGCCGCTCGGGCCTGTGGGCGCGGCTCGACCGGACACCTTTTGGGCACGGCCGGCCTTATTCGCGCGGCCAATTGGGCGAACTACTGCGGGAAACCCTGTTTTCGCCGGCTTATTGGGCGGAAGCGCTTTACATTCCGCCGTTTCAGCGCCGGACGTGGTTGCATGCGGCAAACTTTGTCGAAAAAATCGGCGGAAGCCTTTCGTTGCCGTGGGGCGGGGTTTTGATCGTCGAGGCAACCAAACTGCTGTACCGGCCGGTCGGCGCGCGCAGGCAGGCACAATATGCGATTCCGAGCCTCAAACCTGGCCTTGTGCCCGAACCCGCCGGAGTCTCGCCGGCGTTGCGGCTTGCCCCGTGAACCTGGCCAGCGCCGCCAATCGAGAGGCTGAACCGCCGTCTCATACCCGCGCGTTGGCGCCGGGACCTTGCTTCAGACCGAAGCATTTGGCCAAAAAGAGGCCGCCATGCACGAGGCCTTCGCCGTCGATCCCGTGTCCGAGACCAATCGAAAGATGCCACTGACAGGGAATTTTGGCCTCCGCCAATTCCGCCGCCGAAAGGAATAGCGCTTCGGCCGGAATAACGTCGTCCTGGCTGCCATGGACAAGGAGAATTGGCGGCGGGTTGCCGACGGGCCCGCGCGCGATGACCTGATCGCGATGCTCCGGCGGCGCGACAAGCTCGCCGGAATAGCCGAGGATGCCTGCCGGCGCCCGCGCCCGCCGCAGCCCGGCATGAAGGGCGAGCATTGTCCCTTGGCTGAAGCCGACCAGGGCCAGCTTGCTGTCGTCCAGTCCGTGGCGATCGAGCTCGGCGTCGAGAAACGCGTCGAGAGCCGGGCGCGCCTTGCTGACGCCGGTCCAGCGTTCGTTTGAGTCGCGCATGGTCAGACGGAACCATTGGCGGCCGCCTGGAGCCTGGGCGCAAGGCTCGGGCGCGTTCGGCGCGACAAATGCGGCGCCCGGCATCAGATTCCGCCATTGCTTGCCGATCGCGATCAGATCGTTGCCGTTGGCGCCATATCCGTGCAGAAAGACGACGAGCTGTTCCGGCGCCGTTGATGTTGCCGCGACGCGTGGTCCATCGAGCATAACCGCCATATTATTATTGTCTGCTGGTTCGGGTTTTGGTTTTGTCGAGAAATCTTGTTTTTGCGGGAAGGTCAAGGTTTTGGAGCACCAGGATCGTCAAGCCCTGGCGGTCTTCGTTTGCAAGGCCTGGGCTCGCGGCGCATTTCCGCTGCGGCGTTTCCCCATCGAATGGAATCATCCGATCGAAAAGGAATCGCTCAAAATCTAAAGAGTAGGAGCAGGTCCTTCGCGGAAAAGTCCGTCATCGTATTTGAGGAGCTGTTCTAAGCGCGGTTCGAAACGGCGGCCCTGCGTTGCCGCCGCTCGCGCGGACTGCCGTTCCGGCCTGGAGCATAAGACATGACCCGGTCCTTTACCAACCGCGTTTTCCGTTTCGCGCCGTCGTCCAACGGCTATCTTCACCTTGGCCATGCCTATTCCGCCTTGCTGAATTTCGACTTGGCGCGCGCGGCGGGCGGCCGCTTTTTGCTGCGAATCGAGGATATTGACATCGAGCGGTGCCGGTTCGAATTCGAACAGGCGATTTATGAGGATCTCGGCTGGCTCGGGCTCGCGTGGGAAACGCCGGTCCGCCGCCAATCCGAGCATTTTTCCGAATATGCAAGCGCGCTCGCAAAGCTTTCAGCGCAAGGCCTGACATATCCTTGCTTTTGCTCGCGCGGCGAAATCATGAATGCGGTGGCCGGGCGGACCGGCTGGCCGCGCGACCCGGACGGTTCGCCGCTCTACCCAGGGATATGCAAGCATCTTTCGCGCGAGGAAAAACAACGGCGGATATCGGCCGGCCGGCCCGCGGCGCTGCGGATCGACATGGAAGCGGCCATCGCGAAGGCCGGCCGCGGGCTCGCCTGGCGCGAAATGGGCCGTTCCGCGCAAACACGCGAAGTGGCCGCCGAGCCCTCTCTTTGGGGGGATACGACGCTTGCACGCAAGGATATACCGGCGAGCTATCACATCGCCGCCGTTGTCGACGATGCGCTACAGGGCGTGACCGATGTTGTCCGGGGCGAAGATCTCTTCCTGGCGACGAGCCTGCATCGCTTGTTGCAGGCACTGCTCGATCTTCCCGCTCCGGCCTATCGCCATCACGCTCTTTTGCGCGATGCCTCGGGCAAGAAATTGTCAAAAAGTTCAGGCGCCAAATCGCTTCGGACTCTGCGTCAGGATGGAGTTTCCCCCGCCGCCGTACAAGAAAGGCTTTCGTCCGATCCGATCCTCGCCGGTGGACCGTGACATATTGCGCGAAAGCGGTTCCACGAGCGCCGGGCTGGCGCCACAACGAACGGGGCGAGGGAATGTTCAAACACTCAACCAAATTGTACGTATTATCTAAATTAAGAATTACAATATTTCGTATAGTCACGTATTGCTAAGACTTGAATGGAATGGCGAGAGATAACTATGTTAATAAAGCCGGTTATACGCCCATCAATTCATAAACATTACCACTATTTACCATCATGGCCGCGCGTTCCTCGCCGGGGCGCTGATCCTCGCATTGGTTTCGAGGCGGCGTCCGCCGCGGCGGCGAACCGGGGGATCGCGACCAAACGCCGTCGATTGGCGGCGTTTGGCGTCGCCGCACGCTTCATGCGCGATCGGTCCGGCGCCTACGCGGTTTTGTTTGGACTCATGGCGCCGGTCTTCATTGGCGCCCTCGCCCTAGGTTCCGAAACCGGCCTCTGGTACAAGACTCAGGAAACGATGCAGGGCGCGGCCGATTCCGCCGCGATCAGCGCCGCCGTCGGCCTCAATGGCGGCAATACGAATGTGGCGCTCCAAGCCGACGCGGCAGCGGCATCCTATGGTTTTGTCAACGGCACAAGCGGCACGACGGTTACCGTGAATAACCCGCCTCTATCGGGTCCTAATGTGGGGAACCCAGGGGCCGTCGAAGTCATCATCAAACAACCCCAAAAGCTATTGTTCTCGGCCCTTTTTCTCAAGTCGCGGGTGGTTGTCGAAGGACGTGCGGTCGCAGTCGCAGGCAGCTCGATACCTTGCGTTATTGCTCTGAACGGACTTCTGAATGTCCCAATTCTGCCCGGCATCACCGACGCAGCCCTTTCTAACGTTTTGGCCGATCGATGCAATGTCGCCGACGACTCGCCATCTCCGTTGGCGCTGACCGTGGCTGCCTTGGCCAATATGACGGCGCAAAGGGTCAATGTGGTCGGGGGCTATGTCAACGTTCTTGGGACGGTCACCGCCACGCAGGGGATTCACACGGGAGCCCCCATAACGCCCGACCCCTATGCAGGCACACCCTTTCCGGCATATTATACTATGCCATGCAACCCGAATAGCGCTCCTATTACATTAGGCGGCACGGTTACCTTATTTCCAGGCCGCTACTGCGGCGGCATAAACGTAGCCGCGGGCGCCAACATAACGCTTAGTCCGGGCACCTACATCATGGACGGGGGGCTCTTCGGCCTCAACCTTGCCCTCGGCGGGTCCATAACTGGCACAGGGGTCACGATCGCGCTGACTAAAAACTTGGTCAACCTGTCGCTGCAGCTCGGTGGCGTCATCAATTTAACCGCGCCGTCATCGGGACCGCTGGCAGGACTGGTACTTTTCATTGACCCCTCGCTGGTATCCGTCCT
>JBOHJT010000250.1:0-5007 GCA_050728715.1 Methylocella sp. | reverse complement strand
TCCATGCCGACGCGACAAGGTTCGATCCGTGCGAAAAACTCAAGCAACTTCGAGCGCCTCAGCTTGCGAGTCACCGCGGGACCGTTTTCGCTCGGCAGCGCATGAATCTGAAAATAATTCTTGGCCAGATCGACGCCGACTCTGATAGACTTCTTCATCCACGGTCTACCTCTCTGTGGCGCTCTAACGACTACGCCTTGGCACTATGATGCCGTCGAGAGAGGCCGTCCCCATCATCATGTAAGGTCGGCTGGCGCGCGACCGGCGCGGCGGCTGAGGCGCCCTGTAGGCCAAACCGTTATTCGGCCGCCGGAGTTGAACGCGCGCGTTGCAATGGGATTTACGATGCGCTGCCGCAAGAGAAACCGTTGCAACTGAAATTCGAATTTGTGCTGTGGACCCGCACGATAGTGACCATTCTCCGCCAGGCTCACGAGATCAAGGACAAGTTCAATGTAAAACTATGCGCCAATTCGGTGGGGCGTCTCCCGGCGCAGATCGGCATCACCTCGAGACACCTCTGCATCGCGCGCTCGAACGGGACGAGGCGCTGGTCCAGCAATGGCTGCGTGGTTCGGCGGGCTCACGAGAATACGTATGCGCCGGACCGCAACCCCGACGCGTTGGTGTGGAAGCATCTCGAAGCGGATACCGCCGGCGGTATGGCGCAGCCAACGACCGATCCGCTCGAATGCCATCATGCGGCGGCAGCTGTCGGCCGCCTAAGCGAACCGTGAACCCCGGCCGACGCCTCTTGCAGTCAAGGGAGGGTGATGATCGTCTGTGACGACACCTGGCGTAAAGCCTGGGATGGGAGGTTTGCCAGCGGCAAGCCGCGTGCGTCGCGCGCCCGCCTTTATTTGAGGCGGCTTTGGGCTTGACCCGCCGCCACCATCCATCCGTAAGGCCGCCATGACATCGATGGCAACGAATGCTTGCCTCTTGCCGGAGGCGCCGCAATGAGAGAATCAAAATGTTTCACGTGAACCATTTTGGTGCGATCGCGCGCGGATTTTGCTCTTGCTCACTGACCTCGCCGCTCGCGCATTTGACTTTCGATCCGGAACGGATGCGCCGGATAGACCCCAAGGATTTTCAATTCCTTGCAAAAGAACGCCAGCTCCTCCAACGCGCGCGCAAGCCCGGGCTCCTCCGGATGGGCCTCGACATCGGCCAAAAATTGGGTGGCCGTGAACTCCCCGTCGACCATGTAGCTTTCGAGCTTGGTCATATTTACGCCATTGGTGGCAAAACCGCCGAGCGCCTTGTAGAGCGCCGCCGGCACGTTTCGGACCCGGAAAACAAAGCTCGTGACGACCGGTCCGGCGGCGGGCTTGGCCCGTTGCGGGATTTTCGAAAGCACGACGAAACGCGTCGTGTTATGCGGTTCGTCCTCGATGTCGGCGGCGAGCACGTCGAGACCATGGATTTCCGCCGCTAGGCGCGTGGCGATCGCCGCGCGGCCCGGGTCGCGCCATCCCGCCACCTCCCGCGCGGATCCAGCGGTGTCTCCCGTCACGTGCGTGGCCAGGCCACGCGCGCGGATAAGTATGCGGCACTGGCCAAGCGCGTGAACGTGGCTGTAGACCGATCTCACGTCATCGAGTCTCGCGCCCTCGATGCCGAGCAACTGAAAATGGACCGGCAAATAATATTCCGCGACTATGTAGAGACCGGAGCCAGGCAATAGGTGATGGATGTCGGCGACGCGCCCCGCGATCGAATTCTCGATCGGAATCATGCCGAGCGTCGCGATGCCGTCGGCGATGGCCGCGAGCGCGTCCTCGAACGTCGCGCAAGGTAAGGCCTCCCAGTCGGGATAGACGTTGTCGCAAGCGATATGGGAATTGGCGCCCGGCTCGCCTTGGTAGACGATCTTGTTGACGACCATTCAGTCCTCGAACAGAACCAGCAGGTGCCGCCGGCCGCGAGTTCACGCCAACGGCGACAAGGAATGCGGGTTGGCTAAAACAGCAGCCGCCAATGTCGTTACAGGGATTTAAACGCCAATGGCACCGAAAAGTACACGGTGAACACAAGCGCGATCGAAATGGCGAACGAAATGGGTACATCAGAACGGAAAGACCTCCGGAATAGAAAAGCAAATACAAAGATGTTCCACACATAAAGAGGAAACAGCAAAAATGCCGCCAATTGCAAGACGTTAATATCTGGCAACTCCGCAAGATTTGGCGAAATGAATATGATAAATCCTAAAGCCGTCCGAATAAAAATCACGATGGCGCCGCCCAAGGCGAGCGCGGTAAGCGTCTGCGTCAGCCGCTCTTTGTAACCGGAAACCCACGCGCACAGCAGCGCGACCAAAGCCAATAAAAAAGCGCTTCCGATACCGCTCGCCGCCGCCCTGGCCAGGGAAAAGTAGTTATATTGAAACAAGAATACCGCCACCGCAAAAGCAACAAGGCTCACAGCCAAGAGAATTGGCGATTTCGGGAGCACTTCCGGGCCGAGCGTAAAGTTCAATATACCTAAAATCTTTTGAACTGGGGAAGGAAGGGTAATCTTCATGGCTGCACTCTGAGGTTCATACTAAGGCTTTTCTTTACGCCTTCACGCGGTATATTTTGGCGTACCTGGCACCGCTACGCCCAATACCATCGCTGAGCCGCCTAGGTCCCTCTCGATGGCGACAATCCAAGGCCAAGAGCCACGGCGGCGGATTTCCGCAAAAACCGGCCGTCCGTGAAAATTCCGCACCCTCTCACGCCGGCTTATTCGGTAGAACGGGCTTCTGCTTCCGGCCCAAGTGCCAAAGCAAGTAAACCGCGGCGGCGAGCGCCACGACCATCGAGGCATAGATCCCGATGCTTTTGATAAACGGCTCGCCCACCGAAAACGGGAACTGCGACACATAGGTCTGGCCGTGCCCATTTTTTACCGTCACGATGCCGATGAATTTGCCCTTTTCGGGAAAGGTGTGCGCGAAGGTCAGCGTGCCCGTCGGATAGGCCTTGGGCAGCACATGGGTGATGGTCACGGGGTCGAGAACTTGCGGGCTCCCCAGCTCCGCGTCCGTCAGGAACGGGAGCCCGTTCATCGTAGTATGGTTTCCCTCATCTCTAATGATGCGGATTTCGGTCAGCATGTCGCGGAGCTCGTTATTTTGCATATCGAGCACGACAACCGTTTGCCCGGGGCTTGGGATATCGTCGCAAAACTCGTCCCGGGAATTTTGCGGCTGGTATCCGGTGAAGAACATGATGTCCGGCCCAATCCGCAAAACGCATCTTTTATCCACCATGCCCACCCCGCCATGCGCATGCGCGGCGGAGGCGAACAGAACCATGGCCAGGAGCCACGCGGCGATTCCTCGTATGATCATTGTATCCGAGCTCCCATAATATTTCCCCCGCCGGAGCGTAAGCGCCAGCGGGGGAAATTACTTACGTTGTTTACCTTTTACAACCTACCCGAGACACCATCTCAGACAGGCATGAAAGTCGGGATCACCGGTCCGCTGACTTCCATCGGGTAGCGCGCTCCGCTCGGCGAGAAGAAGAACAGTACGCCGGCGAACGAGCTATCGACGTCATAGGCCAGACCCGAAAGCCGTTCCGTATCCCACCGCGCGTCCTGAATGGTGACCGCGATGTCCCGGGTCTCGCCGGGCGCGATGGGGGAATTATCGCTCAGCGACAAGCCCCTGTCCGCCAGCAAGTAATCCGGATATTCCACCTTCGCGGTGTAGACGTCAGGATTCAGGAAGCGAAGGCCTGCGGTATTGAACTCGCCGATCCGCAGCGGCTCCTTGCCCTCGTTGGTGATCTTGAAATTGGCCACCAGCTCGCGTCCAGGCACCTTATAGGTTCCATTCAGATACTTGATTGTGATCGGCCCCGAGTTCACTCCATTCTCGATAGCGTCGATGTTATGGAAGTCACCAGCTTGCAGCGGGATGGTGTTTGGATAATTGCTGACCGTGATCGCATAGAAGATGATGACCACGAGCAGAACCGCGGCAAGCGTTATCGCGCCGACTATCCTCTCCTGAGGAGTAATCACCTCTTCCGCCTTTCCGGAAGCAACCCACGCAAACCGGCCGATGAAGCCGCGCTTGTTGAACCAATAGAGAATCCAAGCGACGCCGGCGATGATCCAGAAGAGATGCCACAAATAAATCGAGGGAAGCCCATAGGTCTCGATATTTACCGTGGTCCCATTCAGCAATTTCACGTCATCTCTATAATCGGAGAAATTGCCCTTGATGTCGATATATGCACCTGGACCGGGAATCGGGCCGCCCGTCTTGACGCTCAATTGAACGTGCGTGTGCCAATGGCCGGGTCGGCGCGCCTTGAGAAGCACCCTGAACGCGTAGGTCTTGCCCACGTCGAGCTTCATCGAGCGCGGCGTGAACTGGTTGCCGACCCAGACGCCCAACCTGGCCGCCATCGCTCCGGGCTGCCCGGTGTTGAGGAAGCATTGGTTCGGCACCTCGATGGCCGCCGGCCAAGCATTCATGATATAGAGCTTGCCGGTGATCTCATACTCTTCGTTGACGGTGACGTTGGTCTTCGACCATTTCAGGTCATACCAGTTAAGCGTCCGCATCCGGAGAAACGCCGCCTGCGATTTCTCGCCGTGGGCGTTGGCCGGGCCGATGGCCGCCATCGTCACGGCGAGCGCGGCGGCCAAAACCAGGGCCCAAAGCCTCCCCGCTTGGCGCGCCAGTGAGCTAAACATTGTTGTTGTCATTGGTTACTCTCCCACACGGCAACGCCGTGCCTCTTGCATTGCTGAAATGCGCCCTTCAGTCCTTTCGGGAACTTGCGGCGGCGGGTCAGATGGACTTCATATATTTCGTGGTGGAGAACATCTTACCAACATACCACCAGACGAAATACACGATGATCGAGACGAACCCGGAGAAGAACGCCGCGACGCCCACGACATCCTTACCGAAGGTACGCATCGTGCCGCGTTCGATAATTCTTATGTATTCGGGCATCGAGGTACGAACGTTGTGGAAGCCGATGACGTCGGCCA
>JBOHJT010000249.1:0-5054 GCA_050728715.1 Methylocella sp. | reverse complement strand
GTCCACATCAACCGGATGCGAGCTTGCCTCTCGGGAGCGTGCGGCCATCCCGTGGCGACGCACAAAAATCCCATGGCCACAGCCAAAAACTCCCAATAGCCATTGAGTGGCTGGTGCGAAATATTGGTATAGGCCACGCCAAAAATCGCCAGCGCTAAAACGGCGACGTAAGGCAATTTCCGCCGCAAAAGGCCCATCATGCCGGGCTGGTCTGGAGGACCAATTGTGTCTTGTGTCGATCTGGGTTTGCTCATCGACAATCCAGTTCAGGACAACCAGCCATCAACGGGCACGAACCTCATCCTGTACTTTAGCGCGCGCTTGTCGCCAGTGTCAATTGCGGTCTCAATGAACGCGCGCAATGCGGCACCGGTGGCGTTGACCGCGGAATCAGGTCGTCTTTGCTAATTGGGCGTTGGTAGCAGCGTTAGACGTTGCCATGAGGTTCGCGATCCAACGCGTCGACGGATTCTGTTCCCAGATCGTGAAAAGCGCGATGGTTACGGGCAGGCCGATAAAAGCCCCGGGCATGCCCCATAGAAAATCCCAAATTAAAAATGCGACCAGCATCACGAAGGGTGAAATGGCAAGAGCGGTGCCTGTGAGCAACGGCTCCAGGTAGTTGCCGATCACGAATTGGATCAGGTACAAACTTCCGAAAATGAAAGCCGCCATCTGCCAGGACTCGAATTGCGCGGTCGCGAAGATCACGGGGAGGATGACGGCCACCAGTGGGCCGACATACGGAATGTAGTTCAACACAAACGAAATAACGCCCCATGCGATCGCGAGGTCGAGCCCTATCGCAAGGGTAAAGAGAAAGACCGCAAAGCCCGTCGCGACACTCGCCAGGGTGCGTATGAGCATGTATTTCCGGATTTTCTCGGCGATTTGGCCGCTCGTTTCCAACAAGCTCCAGCCGCTCAATTTCGTGTCGAGCGCTGCAAGCTTGCGTCTGAAATCATCCATTTCAGCAAGACCGAATATCAGAAATAAAAATACCATGAGAGCAAAGCCAAGAAAATAATTGACGTAACCCGCAATGGCCTGGAACATCCCAACAAAGGAGGAAGGCTTCAAACTTTCTAAATCACCTACAACAAGATCATGCCCCTCAAGCCATTGCGTTGTTCGCATGTACAGGGACTGGAACCGTTCTACATTCGACAAACCCCAATCAACAATATCACTAATACTCCAGACAATTGCCCATACGAGAATTGAGAGGACAAGGAGGGTCAAAATAATAGTGAGGGTGAGCGCAACCGGCTTCCCCATCCTGACCTCGACCGCCTTCTGGAAAGGCTCGACAAGAGCCATGGCGAACAGCACGAACGCGATCGGCTCAAACACGATGCGGCCAAAATAAAGAGCGGCGGAAACGAGAACCACGGCGAAAACAGCTATAACGAATCGATTCCGTGCGGCGTCCGTGACAATTCTCACAACGGCTTGCTCGTCGCTCATTCTTGCCCTCAGTCTTGCGATCTCAATGTGTGAGCGCTGTTGCGCGACAGGATTTCGTCTGACACGCGAGAGGCACGTGCCCTTGCCCGTGTTGCGCTCTTTGCCATGGAACCACACGACATACGACGGCGGTATGACGATCAGCGTTAGAACCGTCGGCGACAGCAGTCCGTCATCACGAAGGCCATCCGCCCCCAGAACACTTTCGCAGCAATCGGGATCTCGCGCAGCATCCTAGAAACCGCTGTCCCAAGAATCGGCCGGAAGTGCGGGAGGGTAGCCCCGAAGCTGGCTAAATATCGTATTCGTGCAAATAGTTTAAGTCAAATCTGGGCGTACACAGCGCTCGAGGCATGGACACTGGCCGCGCAGATCATGATGGAATTGCACACGGGGCACGATGCCGCCTATCGCGGTGCGCGGATCGACCAATGGCAAGAGCTATTTCGACATCGTCATTGTGGGCATCGTCGGGTGCGGTGATCGCGCGCTCGTCACGGTGATTGCGGTCGGCTCTGCGCTCGGTTTGTTCTGAGATGGCCGATGCACCTCGGCGGGTCTCTATCGCGACCCTGCCGTTTGATTCCGGGCACTTGTTGGGGCGCGCGGCGGCCCGCAAAAAAAGTCTCCCAGATCCACAACGTCGTTTCCATGTTTATCGGCTCGCGGCGAGGCGTCCGATGGAAACCCGTCATGGCGGCGGTATCTTCATCGGCATTGACACGTAATTGGAACGCAATGCATAATGGTCGAGTCTTGATGTAGTTGCCGGCGGAAGGCGCCGTGCTATTTCAGACCGCGCCCCATCACAGAGGCCGAGCTAAACATGGCGTGTTCCGGACGGTAAAAATGGCCATCCTTGTCGCAATCAGTTTTGTGTTCGGCCTTTCAACTTAGAAGGATGAGAAAGAAATGCTGTCTCGACGCTCTCTTTTAGGCTCTCTATTAGGGAATCTTCTGGCCGCCGGTATTATTGCTGCACCCTTGGCGGCCGTCGTCGTGCCGTCGGCGGCCGAAGCCCAGCCAACGCCGAGTCCCGGCCCGGGCGGGGGGGTAGCTCTCCATCGAGGGGGGGGCGCGCGTCAACATTATCGGCGCCAGATGTCGCAAGGGCGTCGGAAGCGACGCGCCGCGTGGCGTACGCGGAGATCACACTGATCTACTTTGGATCGTGGAATGACGCACGACATCGCCGGCGCCGCCTATAGCCCTCAGGCGCCGGCATCTAAGCGGCAATACGGAGATTATGTAACAAACAATAGAATCAATGAGTGCCCATGATCAGAGGGCCGGCAACGGCGAGGGCAAAAGGCCGCCATTCATTCCGGCACTGTCCGTCTCAACGTACTCTGTCGCAACGGCACGCGATGTCGTCCTTGCACAGCATTGAGGTCGTCGGGAGTGGCCGGCGGCACGTTGTTGGTCGCATCTGTGCTTGACGCCCGCTTGGAAAAAGTTTCGCACGTTTTTTTTTGTAGCGGGTACCTTGGGGTTTTTGATCAAAACCCGGCAACGGTCCGCCAAGGCGTCATCGTTGGTAGCAAAGTCACCAACTTCCACGAATAGACTGGTGGGCGACGCCTAATCGCCGCCCACCGGCAGGTCCTTCACCAGTGGTGCCAGTGGTGCCAGACGCGCACACGGCGCCAGCGGCACACTCGACGTCCCCTGCGCCACCAGCACACCCGGACGCGGCGGCGCACCCATACCGCCTTCTCAACAGGATTTTCTGTCTCCACAACACGGCCCGCGGCCATTGTTAATGGCGCGGATTCGGCTGGGCCCGGCATCAAGACCGCTAGTCCCATGGTGGCGGCTGCGGCGCCGCCCAGTATGACCCCTAACATTGCACGGCGATGAATGGCTGTCATGGCTCTCCTCCGACAAACATGTGCCTATCACACGTTCATGTGGCATTTTGAATCTAGCGTACGGCGGCGGTGAAGTCCAGAACGTTATCGCGGGGGATATAATATCATGGCTTGTGTCATGGTGTCGTCACTTGCTGCCAACTATTGCCACTCGTGAATGACAACCCGAGCGCCCGCGCCAATGGTGTGTTATGAGCAATGCTTGCCGCGGCTTCTGCGTTTTGCGGATGGAAAATTCGCGACGCATTCGTCTCGGTAGCTTACAATATTTGGCAATATCTGGATAGCGATGCCCAGTCTTGATGAGTTCCGCGAGGTGAGATGACCATAGAAGCGTCCAGGACCCCCTTTGCACGCGATCCCATCCTGGTCGATCTTGCCTTGCAGGGCGGCGGCTCGCATGGCGCATTCACCTGGGGCGTGCTCGACCGGTTGCTTGAAGAGCCGTGGCTTCAGATTGAAGGAATCTCCGGCACCTCGGCCGGCGCCATGAACGCCGCGGTGCTGGTCGATGGCCATGCCAAAGGCGGGGCGGACGGCGCCCGCGTCGCTCTGGAGGGCTTCTGGCGCCGCGTCTCTCGGGCGGCTCTGCTCAGCCCTTTGCGACGCAGCCCGTTCGATATGCTTCGGGGCCGCTGGACGTTGGATAATTCCCCGGTCTTCGTCGGGATGGATATGATGTCGCGTTTGTTTTCGCCTTATGACCTAAATCCGACGGGCACGAACCCGCTGCGCGAGATACTGGTCGAATCGATCGATTTCGAGAAGGTCGCGCAGGCACCGATCAAGCTTTTCATCACCGCCACCAACGTCCACACCGGCCGCGGCCGCGTGTTCAGAAACCGCGATCTCACTCCAGAGGTGCTGCTCGCCTCGGCCTGTCTGCCGACCATGTTCCAGGCCATAGAGATCGATGGCGAGCCTTTTTGGGACGGCGGCTATTCGGGCAACCCGACCATCACGCCTTTGGTGAACGAAGTCCAATCCGACGACACGATCATTGTTCAGATCAATCCGATTGAGCGCAAAGGCACGCCCCGCTCTGCGAATGAGATTCTCAACCGCTTCAATGAGGTGTCCTTCAACGCTGTCCTGCTGAAGGAATTGCGCATGATCGCGCTGCTGCGGCAGGTCGCCGATCCCGGCAATTTAGAGGGCGCGCAATGGGCTAGGATGCGTATCCACCGCATCGCGACCGAAATGATGGCGGAGCTTGGCGCGTCCTCCAAACTCATCGCCGAATGGGATTTTCTCGGCTTGTTGCGCGATGAGGGGCGCCGTTCGGCGCAAGCCTTCCTCGAGCACCACGCCCAGGACCTCGGGCGCCGCTCAACCCTCGATATCGACGCTTTGTTAGAACAGGTCTGACGCGTGGGACTCCTCGGCATCCTCATCGCTCTCGGGCTCCTCATATGGCTCGCCTATCGCGGCTGGAGCATTCTTCTTCTCGCGCCCGCCGCCGCCGGCCTCGCGGCGGGATTGGCCGGAGAGCCGCTGCTCGCCCACTGGACGCAAACTTTCATGGGCAGCGCCTCGCGATTCGTCATGCAGTTCTTCCCGATTTTCCTCCTCGGTGCCCTGTTCGGCAAGCTAGAGCGAGATGAGTTTTGTCTGAATCAGTGGGGGATTCCCAGATTGCCAGGTTTCTGATTCAAGGATGGTGTTTGAGTCGGAGGCCGGTGGAAAATGGCAAGACCCTATTCGATTGATTTGCGC
>JBOHJT010000248.1:0-5063 GCA_050728715.1 Methylocella sp. | reverse complement strand
AGATTTTGGCGTGTAATCTCGATTGTCGGCATGCTGCCCGCTCCGCGAATCAACGACGTGCTGCATCGAATCACGTTTGCGGCTGGTTGGGAATCCACCAAGAGTCAAGTTCACGGGCGGTTGGTATAATCCCTGGCTAATGCGCCCGCGAGAGCGCTTGCGCGTGCGCGACGGCCATCCCCAAAACGATCATCGCAAGCGCCTGATGCAAAAGCCCGGCCCACAGCGGAACCACTAAAACTAGCGTCGCGATGCCGAGCAAAGCTTGCATGGCGACGAGCCCCGCCACCGCCCATGCGCGCCGGACAGCCCGGCTTCCTGTCGTCACTCGCGATGCGTAAATTGCCTGCGCCAGAGCAAGCGCCAAAAGCGCATAGGCAAGCATCCTATGCTGGAACTGGACCAGCAAAATATTGTCGAGAAAATTCCGCCAAAGCGGCGCGAGAAGAGTCAATTTATCGAGAGGCGGCCAGAAATATCCGTCGATCAGCGGCCACGTGTTGAACGCGTGCCCCGCGCGCAAGCCAGCGACGAGGCCGCCGGCCCCGATTTGCAAAAGGACGAGCAAGACCATGCCGCCGGCAAACCACCGCAGCCCCGGCAATCTCCGCTCCGGGATTTGGGCCACGCTTCGCTTAAGCGAAGCGGCGAGCCAAACCAGCACGGCAAAAGTCACCGAGGCCAGAAGGAGATGAATCGCGAGCCGTTCCTGGGCGACTTCGACGCGCTCCGTTAGCCCTGACTTGACCATCCACCAGCCGACTCCACCTTGCATCGCGCCAAGCGCCAGGACAAAGAGAAGCTTTGGCTTGAACGAAGGCGGCAGAAGCCCTTTCGCCCAGAAAAAGATCAGTGGCAGCACCATCGCCGCGCCGATCAGACGGCCCAAGAGCCGATGACTCCATTCAAAGAAAAAAATGAATTTGAAACCGCTCAATTCCATGTCCGGGAAGAGCTGCGCATATTGCGGTATCTTCTTGTAATTCTCGAATTCGGCCAGCCAATCGGCTTGGCTTAGCGGCGGAATGACGCCGGTCAAGGGCTTCCATTCCGTAATGGACAGGCCGGACTCCGTGAGCCTCGTGGCGCCGCCAACGATCACCATCAAAAAGACAAGCGCGGCGAGGCTCCAAAGCCAAATCGCGACCGCGCGATGGCGTGCCGGTTGCCAGGCGTCTTTTGCCGCGTGCGATAATGCGAAAATGGCCGGCGGTTCGCTCATGTGGGGTTCCTCGAACGCAATGGCGGGTGGCTTCACGCCGCGGTGTCTCAATTTGAAATACAGGCGCCTTGACACGCGTCGGTCCCAACTCCGATGCTCCGCCATGCGCAAAGCAGGAGAATAAGCACGATGCAAGTCCATATTTTTAGAGGCACCGGCCGTGTGTTTGCCTTCACGGGGGATGCGACAGGAGCCAACTTGCCTTCGCAGTATGGCCCTTGGAATACCTTCAAGGCTATAAACTTGAGCCGGGATGGGGTGCCAACGGCTGGGGTGGACGCCCGCGAGTGTCTAGATGACATAGAGAAGCACGGTTTTCACATCACTGATGCACACGTTCGTATCACCGAAAGTGTAATCTGACGTCTACCGGCCCCAAAAGGCGAGCGCCGCCCGCCGACCCAAGAGTGCAGCTTACAAAGAAAAGCGTCCGCCGAAAATTCATACTGAGACGCTACCCTTCGCGCCGACACCTGGCATAAAGACAGCTGTTAGTCGGCGCAGCAAGGCTCAATATCGCCTCGGGATGCCGCGCGAGGATAGAAACTTGCGCCAAGGGCATAGACCGGTGGCAGATCAATGCCCGGCGGCGTGGCGCGGCCGCTTGCCAAGTGGCTGGGCGAAAGGTGCGTATGAGGTCCATCGGGCGATTGCCCGCCGGGCGGCGGAATGGGAGTGTAAATCTCCGCGCGCCCCAAAGGCGATTCAACGACCCTTGCCGGGCTGTGCTTCACGATCATGGCTCCGGTGTCTCGCAAGACATCTGAGAGCGGCAGGCCCGACGCGTGGTTCAGATTGTCCCGCAGTTCGGCCGTGGACGCCCGGACGCAGAACCGAAGGTCGCCTCGCCCGAAACCTAGATCGAACCAAATATCGTTACGACACTTTGGCCGGATGGCACCCTCGTCGCGGCCAAGCGGCGTGAGAGTTATTGCGACCGGCAAAGTTGCCCTCGCCTTGATAACAACGAGAAAAATGGCCCGATAGCCGTGCCGGCCGTGATCGGCTCGCAGTCGCAATCCCCTAACATGTTCGCCGATTGTCAGTTGCAGCGCGCCACGATCCGAAATCGCGGTAATTGTCTCGCCAGTTACGGAAACGTCGCATGGTTCGTCATGACGGCAAATGAATTCGGCGGTCGCGCCGTAGCATCCAAGTGCCCAGGTGCCGGATTTTTGGCCCAGGCTGTCAGCAACGAACTCTACAATCCGGCCTTGCGGCCAGGGCAGGCGAGTAATCGCAATGCCCAATGCGTCGATGCGCTCCGGCAGCACGGCCCAGATCGCGCTACGGCGCTCGTCGCCGGCCAAAGGCCATTCGGTGACCTCATCGGCGGTGCGGCCGCATCCAAGACAAAAGCCCGAGGCGCCGTCCATCGTACAGATACCCGTACAGGGGCTTGGGACGGCCTTTGCCTGAATGTTCATTCGCTGCACTAACGCTCGCGACTGAATTAAGCAAGCTCACTTCGCCGCAGGCAAGGTGAAAGCCATAGACTCCAGCGGGGCCAATGTCCATGCGCGGCATGCCGCAAGCGGAAAAGGCAGGCAACAGGCGCCGGGGCACCCGCGAATTCACTGGCACGAGCATGATAACTGTATTCGTGCGGGTCTATGCGCTGGTGGCCGAGGCTCTGGCGCAAGCGTGCCCGCTGCAGCACGCGCCTGGGCTCGTTCAGGCGCTGTGCTATGATGCGGCCCTCGGCATGGCCCGGATTGTGCCGGTGATGCCGCTGATCAGATGCATGCAAGAACCCGATCCAAGACCGTGACTTCGTCCGTCCATTTCGTCATCAAGCCGCGTCCCGGCCCAAGTCTTGCGGCGACTCCGCGGGCAGGCCAATGAGCAGGACCTCGCGCGCGCCGCTTTCGATCAACCGCGCCTCGGCTTCGAATACGGCGCCGCCGCGCGGTTCTCCGGGCGCCGCCAGCAGGACGACATCGGCTTTCGCGGCGAGGGTTCCGGCGATGCCGTTCCGGTCGAGAGGCGGCGCGATCGTGACGATGAAATCATAGATCCCGGCCAAGGCATCGAGCACATTTGCGAATTCGTGAAGATCGAGCTCACCGTCGCGGCCAACTGGCAGAAAATGAAGCCGCGAGGCCGGGTCGCGGCGAATGACCTCGGCGAAAGAGGCCGTTCCGGCAAGAAGATCGGCGAGCGCGGGTTTGCCGCCCGGCGGATGGCCACGCGGCGCGCCGGCGGATGAACTCTCAAAATCCAGCAGGGGCTCGTCGAGGCCGATGACGATCGCGAGTCCTTCACGGGCAAGATCGCGGGCGAGATCGAGCATCATGCAAGACGCCGCGCCAGTTGCCTGGAGGCTCGTCGCGACAATCCGAATACCTTGCCGGGCGACCTGCCGAATGCCTTGCGGGCCGCGCGCGGGCATCGCCAGGATGCGCGTCACGATCTTTGTCATGGCTCGCCCATTATCGGGATCATCGCCGCCGGTTTCCCCCTCTATTCCCGGCGGCTGGTCTAATTTTGGGTTTGATCGCAGACTTAGCCCCGCGGCATCCTTGAAGCGGGCGAAAACGTGAACCTGTCCCAGCGCGCGGGGCTGCTCGAGAGGCGCATCCGCGCGGAGAGGCAAGCGCCCGCGCGGCAACGCGATCGACACAAATGCGCCGAATGCCATGACAAGCATCGCGGCTCCCGACAGGACCAGCAAGGCGTCCCTTGGATAAAGCGGATGTTGCGGGGTGACGGCGCGCGAAACGATGCGCGCGTCCATGGCGCGCGGCAAATCGGCGGCATGCTTGGCGTCCGCGCGCATTTCGAGAAAGAGTTCGGCGATGCGATTGGCGGCGTTGGCGGCAAGTTCGCGATTCTCGGACTGAAATGCGATCGTGACGAGACCGCGTCGGCCCGGCCCGGTCACGCGCAGGCGGTCAGAATAGGCTTCGAGGACCCGGTCCTCCGGGCTTTTTCGCGCCGGATCGCGCAGGATGCCGAGAAAGATCAGGGCGCGGAAACCGGGTCCGAGGCCCCTCGTCACCGGATCGAATTCCGGATTGTCCTCGATGCCGAGAGCCTTGATCGCCCGGCGGGCGAGATCGCGCGACGCGATGAGCCGCGACTGGCCAATGGCGGCGCCAAATCCAGCCGCGCCGTGCAAAAACGCAACGCTCGACCGCAAGCCGATCAACCCCGCCTGCCGGGGGCCGATCCGAACCTGCGCCTCGGCGCTATAGCGCGGCGGCTGAAGGCAAAGCACGATACCGATAAGAACCAGAGCGGCGAGCGGCATCCCGGTCAACCACCGTTTCCGGGCAGCGACCGCTTCGAAAACCAAGCCAAGATCGAACTCGCGGGTACGCGTTGTGCGCCGCGCGCCCCTCTCCAGCCAGTCCATAAGTCGACTCCACCATCCAAACAGCGCGATAAGACGCCGCTATGGTTTAAGCGAAGTTAACTTTTGGAGGTGCGCGCGGCCATCCTCGGGATAACCCGGCGCGACGGTGAGGAAGTTATTATGGACGTGGCCGCGGAAGAGACCTCTCAGGGAAGCTTCGCGGGGATCGCGGAGCAGACCCGCGCGCCCAAGCAGGCGGACCGAGATCGGGGCCGCGCCTAACCGCCTGCCCGCCAACCGCATTGGTCCGGGTCCAAGATCACGAATCGCCGAAGCCGTCCGAATTGGTCCACGAGCCATTCGGCGTGTAGTGGCTTGTACTTGATCTTACGGACGGTGCCTTTTTGGAGGTGGTCGGTCCGCGGCGTGACGATATTCAGGCAGCGATCATTTTTTCCCTCGCGATCGGGATGGCGTCAAGCAAGGCTTGCATCGGCGTCTTGCCGAAACACCGGCGGCCTTGATGCGGCCTTTGCTCATTAT
>JBOHJT010000247.1:0-5127 GCA_050728715.1 Methylocella sp. | reverse complement strand
GTTGCATGGCGGGATGAACAAGGCAGAGAAGATTTGGGACGCTAATCGTCCGTCGCCAATCAGCTTCATTCAGCAACTCGATTACTACGGCAAATTGGGCGCGCAATTTCCTCTTGCGAGGCTGCGTGTGGTTTATTCCAAAGCCGGAATGCAGCCCGCAGCTTGTCTACTGCGCGGTACACATGTAATCGACCACAAGCTTTATTGGTCGGCGCCAGCGAACGAGGTTGAAGCATCTTATCTTACCGCTTTTCTCAACAGCGAAACAGCGCGCGCACGTGGCGAATCTCGTCAATCGCGAGGTCAATGGGGCGCGCGCGATTTCGACAAGGTCATGTTCAACCTGCCCATCCCGCGGTTCGGCGCGGAAAATCCCTTGCACAACGCCATCGCCGAGGCCGCGCGGGAGGCGGAGACCATCGCCGCTGCCGTTCCCCTGCCCGAAAACATGAAATTTCAACACGCGCGCGGCCTTGTCCGCGCGGCGCTGACCGGGGCCGGCGTTGCGCAAAGGATCGATGCGCTCGTGGCAAGGCTTCTCGACGGAACGTAACCAACCGTTATGCCCGGCCTTGAGGTCGATGGGTCGTTCTCTTCGAGAGCCGGTATCAAATTCACACTCTTACAAATCACACCCTTGGCACGACATCGATTTTGACGTCGACATACCATGCGGACGCCGATCGCGCGGATAAGCTCATCCGTAAATGCCAAGTCAGGGATGCGACGTGCGCGATAGCCAGAAACCGGGCTTGATTTGAACCATGCCAGCAACGACGGGTGCGCGGACAGCGCCACTCGTTTTGAGGGACAAGAACAAAGACTGAAAGAGAAAGGTTATAAATCGCCCCTTCATGAACGATCCCGCCGCGGTAAGCCTCCGCCGCCGGAACAGCCAACCGCCAACACCAAACGTTCACGAGTGCGGGTTCGTGTTGAACAAGTCTTTGCGCCTAGCGAGACGGCTATGAATGGCTGGCGCCCGGTTGGCAAGCTCCGGGCCGACGCTAAAATCGGCCTTGAAAACCTCCAACATCTCGCGTTTCACGTTTCCGATGGGTGCTCGCGCCAGAGATGCGTCCGCACAATAAAAAAATCGCTTTTTAGAAGGAGATAAAGCGAAGAAATCAGCCCGCTGAACCCCACAACCGGACGCTGGTGCTCGACGCGAGCGTCCGGCTGGATCTATAAGAGTTTTAACCTGCCGCGCGCCGGACATTTATGAATGGCGCCGTCTCCGGTCTTGCGATTACCCCATGCCCCCTCGTGTCGCCGGCTTTCTCGTTCATTGCTTCACCGCCTGCGGGGCCGCGTTGGGGTTCGCCGCGCTGCTCGCCGCGATCGGGGGGAGATTTAGCGCAATGTACGCCTGGCTCGGCGCGGCGCTGGTGATCGACGCCGTGGACGGCACCTTGGCGCGGCGCTACAAGGTCGAGGAAACGGCGCCGCATATCGACGGCGTTGTTCTCGACCTCGTCGTCGATTTCCTCACCTATGTCGTCGTGCCGCTCGTCGCCTTGTGGCGTTCCGGCCTGCTTCCGCCGCCGGTCGCGGTCTTCGTTTGTTGCATTGTCTGCGCGGCTTCGGCGCTCTATTTCGCCGACCGGCGCATCAAGACCCACGACCTCTGGTTTCGCGGGTTTCCGGCGATTTGGAACGTTCTCATCCTTTATATGCTGGTGTTGCGGCCAGGGCCGCTCGTTTCCACGCTCGTCATCATCGCCTTCGCGTGCTGGATGTTCGCGCCGGTCCCCTTCGTTCACCCGATGCGGGTGGTGCGTCTCCGCCTGGTAACGATTACGCTGACGGGCTTTTGGGGCGCCGCCGCGATCGCGGCCATGGTTCAGGGACTCCCGGAGGCCGGATTCCTCAGCAAGGCCGTGCTTATCGTAGTGGGTCTGTATTATATCGTCTTGCCGTTGTTTCGTAAGTTTCCATAGGCGCGTTGAGCGGCGCCGGCGTTGGTGAATTTGCTCCGCGGTATGGGCCGCGCCGCGGCGTTTTCGTCAGCCTTTCGCAACAGCTGTGAGTGATCAGGCGCGCCTCGGCGAGGCAACCGCGCCAAAAATGCCACAACTAAACAAAAACCCAGCCGCCGAACCGTCCTTGCGTCAAACGGCCGGGTTGACGGCGTCCGATCCGGCTGTTAATTTTACGGTAACGGAGGAGGGAGGATCTTGCGGCAACGGCGTAAACTGGTGTTTCCAGTTTTCCTGCTGGCTCTCCTGGCGCAGATTTTCGCGCCGTTCGCGAGCAGCCTTGCGATGCGGGCCGATGCCCCCGCCGGGACGCCACACTGTTCGATCAAAGCCGACGGCGCGGCCAGCGCGCACCAGACGCCGCCCGGCCAGCATAGTCACTGCGATCATCAGTGCTGCCTCCTCTGTCACCTCCCGCAAGCCGTCGAGCCCGCGCCGATGGCGGTGGCCGTTGCCGCGCCCGCGCCCGCCGCGCGGGATGTTGTATGGACTTTTAGTCCGGTTCTCCGTTTGCCGCTACGCGCCGCCAAGCACGCGCGAGCGCGCGCGCCGCCGTCCTTCTCCTGACCAAGGCCTCTTTTCCTTTCGGCTAACCGGCCACACGGCCGGTATCAGGAGCATTTCCCATGTCGCGATCCTACTCTCAGAGCGCCAGCGCGCTCGCCCTTGCCGTTGCCTTTATTTCCCTCTACCCCCAGCTTGGAAACGCCCAGACGGCACCCGTTCAGGAACTTCCGACCGTCGAAGTGACCACGACACCGGAGGGCGAGGCGGGAGGTGGGGAAGGAGTGAACGCTCCGAACCAAGGCTACAGTGCCCCGCCCGTCAAACAGAGCACCACCAAGATCGACGTGCCCACCTTCGATCTCCCGGTCGCGGTGGCAACGGTGCCGGAGCAGGTCATCCAGGATCAAAACGCTATCAGCGTCCAGGACGCGCTGCAAAACGTCAGCGGCGTGCAAACCTATACTGGCTTGCAATCAGACCTGATCACTAATATTCGCGGTTTTGACACTCTCAAGGCGTACCGCGACGGCTTGCTAATCGAGGGGAACAACGGCCTCGTCACATCGTTCGATACCGCCAATCTGCAGAGAATAGACGTCTTGAAAGGTCCGGCCTCGTTCCTGTTCGGCCGCGCCGATCCCGGCGGCATCATCAATTACGTGACCAAGAAGCCCCTCGACGCTCCTTATTACAGCGTCGAGCAGCAAGGGGGCTCGTTCAACCTTCTCCGCACGGTATGGGATTTGACCGGCCCGGTCCAGGTGCTCGATAACGGAGCCGTGAGCTATCGCTTTTCCGGCAGCTATACGAAGGGCGGCCAGTTTATTGACTTCATCGACAACGACCAAACCTTTCTCGCGCCCGCCATCACTTGGCACATTGACCCGGCGACGACGCTGACCATCGACGCCGAGTACCAGCGCCGTGACAGGCAACGTTTTGCCGGCATTCCGGCGATCGGCATGTACCCCGCGAGCCTGCCCGTCTACCGCTCGTTCGAGGAGCCGAACGAGCCGCTGGCGAGGTACCGCACCTCACTTATTGCCGAGGAATTCAACCATCATTTCGACAACAACTGGGCGATCACCAGCCGCTTCCTCGCGGTCCGCGGCACCTTCCAACAAATTGATCTTAACGCGACCAGTTTTCCCAACCCCCCTTTCCTCGTTCGCCCCATCCTCTTTCAACTAGGGACGGGCACAAACTACTCCACGAATCTGGATCTGACGGGAAAGTTCGATGTTCTGGGCGCGAAGAACGATGTTTTGATCGGGGCTGATTATTTCTACCAATACAGCAACTTTGTTTTGTCGCAAAACGGCAGTTTCCCGATAAATATCTTCAACCCGGTCTATGGCACGGTGCCGACCTCGGCGTTCCAATCAGCCGGCTTCCTGACCTTTGCAGGGAAGACTGACGGTTTCACATTCTTCACTCCTCATGCCGAGAAGGACCTCGGCATGTATGTGCAGGACTTGATCACCCCCTTCGAGGGCCTGCATGTCCTGCTCGGCACCCGTTACGATTTGGCGGATGTGCGGGACGGGTTTACGGGGACCAACTTCAGCACCTTCCCTCCGATCCAGCCCAGTTTTGGCCAAGCCTATGCAAATTTCGGCAGGAACCCGGTCCAGCACTCTCAGGTCCCAAGCCCGCACTTTGGCCTAGTCTATCAGCCTGTTCCCTGGATCGGCTTTTATGGCAGCTACACAAGATCCTTCGGACTGCCCAATGGCATCTCGACGACCAACACCCCCTTTCCGCCGCAAATCGCGGTAGGCTGGGAGGGGGGTGTTAAGACCGAGCTGCTCGATTCCAGGCTCACCGCGACCCTCGCCTTTTTCGACATCACGAAGAGCAATGTCCTGTCGTCGGCTCCAACCCCGACGAACCCATTCGCTGTGAGAACGATCGACGCCCGCAGCCAGGGCGCCGAGTTGGACGTGCTGGGCAAACTGACCGATGAGCTCAGTGTCATCGGCAGCTATTCCCACATCGACGCCAGGATAATCAACGACAATGGCGGTTTGCTGGGGCATTCTTTACATGTCTACGCGCCAGATTCCGGCAGCCTGTATCTGACCTATGACTTTGCGCCTGGCAGCGAGTTGCGCGGCTGGCGCGCCGGCGGCGGCGTCTTTGCGGCAAGCAACAGGTGGGGCGACGATCAGAATACGTTTATTCTGCCCGCCTATGCCCGCCTCGACGCCTTCGCGAGATACCAAACCGTCGTCGGCCCCACCCGCGTGTCGGCGCAAATCAATGTCTACAACATAACCAACACCAAATACTATACGGGAGTCAGTTTCTTCGGCAACCCGCGAGTCGAAATTTTCCCAGGCGCGCCGCGTTCGATCATCGCGTCGCTGCGCGTGGAGTATTAAGCTTGGAGGAGATACACATGTCGACATCCAACTCGTCAGCCACGCAAACCGCGCTTTATCGCGCGGTCTGGCGCTGGCATTTTCTCGCCGGGCTTTTCGCCCTGCCCTTCTTGCTGAATATGGCGATCACCGGAGGCCTTTATCTGTTCGCTCCGGAGATCAGCCACATTCTCTATCGCTCGCTCGAAGACGTGCTGCCCGCGGCCGGGGATGCGCCCCTGGCCGCGAGCGTTCTCGTCCAAAAGACGGCGGAGGCC
>JBOHJT010000246.1:0-5135 GCA_050728715.1 Methylocella sp. | reverse complement strand
GTGCCATGGTCCCCTCCAAATCGGATTGGGCAACGGAATCATGGACCGCTCACGACCGCAAGAACCGGCAACCACTTGCGCACAGGTCTCGTTTCACGTGAAACATTTTGGTACGATTGACCCCGGAAATCGGTCAATTGGTCCCGCGCCGGTGCGATAGACGCACAACGAGCCCCGGTGCATTCAAGCAGCTGCGGGGCTCTGCTTCGGCTTTGCGAAGCGATCTGTGATTTCTGCAGATTCCCTGTACGCCCTAACATCCGCTTGGCCTTCGCGGGCGCTATCGCACGTCGCTATCGGATTGTCGGCGGTGGCGTTTCGGCCTGGCCGGCATTCTTGGCTTTCGCGCCACCTTGACCCCGCGCCTGTCGGGGTCAGTTATACTGTCCCGGTGGAGTCATCGCTTCTCCATTGCATTGTCACTGATGAGTTGCCGAAAGAAGGCACCTTCCGCTTCCGGCCGGCTCTTGTGATCAACGGCGGAAGCATCCTAATGTTCCCCTTCTTCCGCGCGTCTGTCAATTTTTTTCGCAATATTTTGCGGCCACGTTGTCGCCCCAGAGCGCCATCTACTCAGACCGGAGCGGGTGGGATTCCCGGGGGACGGCGATGCGTGCTCCGCTCCCTATTTGGAAGCGCAATTGCCGCATGCCCGCGCCTTTGCCCAAAAACCCGCCAAGCGCCGAGTCGTGCATCAGTTTGATTTTTTGGTCGAACCGATCATCGCCAAGGCGCACTGGCCGACGTTGCGAGCCATGCCGTCAATCTCTAGGTTGACCTTTTTGAGGTTGACCTGACGGCGGCGCGACAGACCAGCGCACGCATTTATCGACTGCAGGTTGGCCCTGCGCGCCATATTCCCGTTCGCAACTTTCCTTGATGCGCTGGATGGGATCACCCCGTTCGCACGCGCTCAAAAGGACAAGTGACAACATAAAAAACCACAGTCTCATCTGGATAGAAGGAGGCCGATCAGGCGTAACTTGTCAAGCGCATAATTCCCCAAGCTTTACCAGTGCCAAGCGCTGAGCTTCCTTGACTCCCTTGCGGGCGAGCGCCTACAAGGCCGGGTCCTTGAATCGCGGGTTTGTTTCGAGCGAGCCGCCTTGTCTTTCGAGGCAAGCGGTGAACGTCAGGCGGCGCGTTGCGCTCCCGGGCGCTTTTGGCGTTGAAGCTTTGCACGCAAGTCCTTGTTTACGCTGTCAAGCTCCGGCCTGGCTGGCCTTCATCTTCGGGGAAGTGTGTTAGACTTTTAGAAAATTCCCGCCGCCGCCGCGGCGAAACCACAGGATAGGCGCATGTTCGAAGGGCTTTCGGAAAAGCTCTCTGGCATTTTGGATAAATTGACGCGGCGCGGCGCGCTGTCGGGAGAAGACGTGAACCTCGCGTTGCGCGAGGTCCGCCGCGCCCTTCTCGAAGCCGATGTCGCGCTCGATGTCGTGCGATCCTTCGTGGACAAGGTGCGCACGCGCGCCGTCGGTGCCGAAGTCGTCAAATCGGTGACGCCCGGCCAGATGGTCGTGAAAATCGTCAACGACGTGTTGATCGAGACGCTTGGCGCCGATGCCGATCCAATCGACCTCAACGCGCCGGCGCCGGTGGCGATCATGATGATCGGCCTGCAAGGCGCGGGTAAGACGACGACCACGGCGAAAATCGCCAAGCGTCTCTCCGAGCGGATGAAGCGCAAGGTGTTGATGGCCTCGCTCGACGTAAAGCGTCCGGCGGCGCAGGAGCAGCTCGCCGTGCTCGGCCGCCAGGTCGAAATCGACACTTTGCCGGTCATCGCCGGGCAGACCCCTGTGCAGATTGCCAAACGCGCCGAACAGGCGGCGCGATTGCAAGGCTATGACGTCGTCATGCTCGACACGGCGGGGCGCACCCATATCGACGAAGGGCTGATGGACGAGATGGTCGAGATCAAGGCGGCGTCGCGCCCGCATGAGATCCTGCTCGTCGCCGACAGTCTCACCGGCCAGGACGCGGTGAATCTTGCGAAAAGCTTTGATAACCGGGTCGGCATCACTGGCATCGTGCTGACCAGGATCGAGGGCGACGGGCGAGGCGGCGCGGCGCTCTCCATGCGCGCGATCACCGGCAAGCCAATCAAACTTCTCGGCACCGGCGAGAAAATGGACGCGCTCGAGGATTTTCATCCCTCCCGCATAGCGAACCGCATTCTCGGCATGGGCGATATCGTCTCGCTCGTGGAAAAGGCGGCCGAGTCAATCGATGCCGAAAAGGCGCGCCGCATCGCCGATAAGATGCGCAAGGGCAAGTTCGATCTCGATGATCTTTCCGACCAGCTCGCCCAGGTCGAGAAGATCGGCGGCCTTGGCGGCATCATGGGAATGCTGCCGGGCGTCGCCAAGATGAAGAATCAGCTTGCCTCCGCGCATCTCGACGATGCCATCATCAAGCGCCAGCGCGCCATTATTTCGTCGATGACCCGCGACGAGCGGCGTGCCCCCGATGTCCTCAAGGCCTCACGCAAGAGGCGCGTCGCGGCGGGCTCCGGCGTCAGGGTCGAGGATGTCAACAAGCTGCTCAAACTGCACCGGCAGATGGCCGATATGATGAAATCGATGGGCGGTGCCAGGCGCGGCGGCGCGATGGGCAAGATGGCTTCCATGTTCGGCCTGCCCGGCGGAGGGTTGGGGGGCGGAATGCCGCAGCCTACGCCGGAACAGCTTGCCGCCTTGCACAGGCAAGTTGGCCACAAGCAAATCGGGCCGACTCCGGGGCAGCCGGCACAAGTCAAACCCGGCCCGAAACCGCCGGAGCCGCCGGAATTGCCCGATCTTGGGACAGCTAAACTGCCTGGGCTCGGCGGCGGGCTGTGGAGCAGCCTCAACCCGTTCGGGAAGAAGAAATAATGGCCGAGGCCGAAAATCTTGTTCTCGAGCACTTGCGGCACATGCGCGGGCAACTCGATCGCGCGGAAGACGATATTGGCGAGATCAAGGGCCGGGCCGCCTCGAAGCGGGTCTCGCGCAAATCCATGTCACGCTCGCCGAGCAATCGCTCCGCCTCGATCGTCTTGACGCGCGAGTCGCTCGCATCGAGAAACGGTTCGACCTGGTCGAGGGCTAGACATCAATCGCCGGTCCAACGGTTGAAAGGAAGCAACTTATGCCACTAAAAATTCGTCTGTCGCGCGGCGGCGCCAAGAAGCGGCCGTTCTATCGGGTCGTGGTCGCCGATTCCAGGATGCCGCGCGACGGAAGGTTCATCGAACGCCTCGGCATCTTCGATCCCTTGAAGGCGAAGGATGCGGAGGGCCGGTTCGTGCTCGACCAGGAAAAGGCGAAAGCGTGGATCGCCAAGGGGGCGCAGCCGACCGACCGCGTCGCCCGGCTGCTCGACAGTCTCGGCGTGTTGCCGCGCGCGCCTCGCAACAATCCCAAACAGGCTTTGCCGAGGAAAAAGGCGCGGGAACGCGCCGCCGCCGCGGCGAAACCCGCGGCAACGCCCGCGAACTGACCCGCGGGCGCGGCTGGAGCGCAATGCTCAAGGATCGCATTCTCGTCGGCCGTTTTGGCGCCCCCCACGGCGTCGGCGGCGAATTGCGGCTCACCTCCTTTATGAGCGTTCCGGACGCCATCGCCGCCTTAGCGCCTCTTTTCGATGCGAGCGGAGCCCGGCAATTTTCGATTCTTAGCCTGCGCCCAATCAAGCACAACATGTTCGTTGCCAAGATCGCGGGGATCGGCGACCGCGCGAGCGCCGGGGCACTGACCAATGCCGCGCTTTATGTTCCCCGCGCGTCTTTGCCCGATGCCGGCGAAGACGAATTCTATCTCGCCGATCTGATCGGGCTTGCGGCGATGAACGAAGCGGGAGAAGCGTTTGGCAGCGTCGTCAGTGTCTTGAATTTTGGCGGCGGCGATATTTTGGAAATCGCGTCCCCAGAAAGCAGCGAGACGCTGCTTTTGCCGTTTACTAAAGAGGTTTTTCCGCGTGTCGATATCGCGGCGGGCCATTTGACCGTCGTGCCGCCTGCCGGGATCGAAGCGAGACCTCGGGAGCGTTGAGGGGCGGGCCATGTGGCGGGCGACGGTTTTCACGCTGTTTCCAGAAATGTTTCCCGGGCCTCTCGGTGTCTCGCTCGCGAGCGAGGGTTTGGCACGCGAACTTTGGAGCATCGAAATTCGGGACATCCGCGCACATGGGCAAGGCCGTCATAGAGCGGTTGACGATACGCCGGCCGGCGGCGGCCCCGGCATGGTGATCCGCGCCGATGTGCTGGGCGCTAGCCTCGACGCCGGGCTCAACGAAGGCGACAGGCGGCCGCGCTTGCTGCTTTCTCCGCGCGGCGCGCCCTTCACCCAAGCCCGCGCGCGCGGGCTCGCCGCGGGCGAGGGGGCCGTGCTGATCTGTGGCCGGTTCGAGGGCGTCGATGAGCGGGTAATTGCCGCGCGCAATCTCGAAGAAATTTCGATCGGCGATTATGTGCTCTCCGGCGGCGAGATCGCCGCGATGGCGGTGTGTGATGCCTGCGTGCGGCTGTTGCCGGGCGTGATGGGAGCGCAAGCCTCGAGCGCCGAAGAGAGTTTCGAGGCGGGGCTTCTCGAATATCCGCATTATACGCGGCCGCGCGAATGGGAGGGCCATGAAATCCCGGACGTGCTTCTGTCCGGCGACCACGCGAAAATCAAGGCCTGGCGCGAGGCGCAAGCGCTTAAGCTTACCCGTGTGAGAAGGCCGGATTTGCTCAAGCGGCGGTGAGTCGAGCTTCGTCCGAACAGTTCGCACATTGCGCTATTCTACGAATCTCCCTCGGCTTTTCGTAAACTGGCTGGTTTAGAGCATGTCGCATCGTGATTGAATCGGGAGGGGATTCCCAAGAGGCTGCAAATCAGATTCAAGTTGGCGTCCGAGTGGAGGTCGACAGCGATGGCGAAGCCCTATTCGATGGATTTGCGCGAGCGCGCGATGAGGCGCGTTGCGGCCGGTGAGAGCGCGCGTTCGGTGGCCGCGGTTCTTAAGGTGAGTGTTTCGAGCGTCATCAAATGGGCGCAGCGTCAACGCCGAACCGGCAGCGTTGCGCCCGGCAAGATGGGCGGGCACCGGTCGCTTCGCGTATCGGGAGCGCACCGGACCTGGCTGCTTGCACGCATTGCGGGGGATCCGAA
>JBOHJT010000245.1:0-5269 GCA_050728715.1 Methylocella sp. | reverse complement strand
CCTTTCGCTTACCGCGAACCCGTCGCATCTCGAGATCGTCGATCCCGTCGTCCTCGGCAAGGTGCGCGCCAAGCAAGATCAATTGCACGATGTCGTCGAGCGCACGAAAGTGTTGCCTCTTCTCGTTCATGGCGACGCGTCGTTCGCGGGTCAGGGCGTGATCGCCGAATGTTTCGGTCTTTCCGGGCTCAAGGGATACCGGACCGGCGGGTCGATTCACTTCATCATCAATAATCAGATCGGCTTCACCACCTCGCCGCGCCATTCGCGGTCCTCGCCCTATCCGTCGGATACCGCCAAAATGATCGAGGCGCCGATCATTCACGTCAGCGGCGACGATCCCGAAGCCGTGGTCTATGCGGCGAAGGTCGCGATCGAATTCCGGCAAAAATTCCATAAGCCGGTGGTCATCGACATGTTTTGCTATCGCCGGTTCGGCCACAACGAAGGTGACGAGCCCGCGTTCACCCAGCCGGTGATGTACAAGAAGATCCGTTCGCACAAGACGACGCTTCAAATCTATACCGAAAAGCTCGTTGACGAGGGGGTTTTGACCGACGGCGAGGTCGCGAAACTGCAAGCGAATTGGCGCCATCACCTCGAAACATCGTTCGACGCGAGCCAATCCTTTAAGCCCAGCAAGGCCGATTGGCTCGATGGCCGCTGGGCCGGTCTGAGGCCGGCGCGCGCTGGGGCCGAGGACGACCGCCGCGGCCGCACCGGCGTCGACCGCGCGCGGCTCACCGAATTCGGCCTTCGCTTTACTTCGGTACCGGAAGGATTCAACCTCCACCGCACCATCCGGCGCCTCCTCGACAATCGCCGGAAGATGGTCGAGACCGGCGAGGGCATCGACTGGGCCATGGGCGAGGCGCTCGCTTTCGCGACGCTTGTCGACGAGGGCTATCCGGTGCGTCTTTCCGGTCAAGACACCGAGCGCGGCACTTTTTCACAACGCCACGCCGCTTTGATCGACCAGGAGACGGAAGCACGCTATGTCCCATTGAACAATATCCGCGACGAGCAGGCGCGTTTCGAAGTCCTCAACTCGATGTTGTCGGAAGAGGCCGTGCTTGGCTTCGAATATGGCTATTCGCTATCCGAGCCCAATGCGTTGACTGTTTGGGAAGCTCAGTTCGGCGATTTCGCCAATGGCGCGCAGGTCCTGTTCGATCAATTCATTTCATCCGGCGAACGCAAGTGGCTGCGGATGTCGGGTCTCGTCTGCCTCCTGCCGCATGGCTACGAAGGCCAGGGGCCGGAACATTCCTCGGCGCGGCTCGAACGCTTTCTTCAATTGTGCGCCGAGGACAATATGCAGGTGGCGAATTGCACAACGCCCGCCAATTATTTTCACATTTTGCGGCGGCAATTGAAGCGCGACATCCGCAAGCCGCTGATCCTAATGACGCCAAAATCGCTCTTGCGCCACAAGCGCGCGGTCTCGAAGCTCGACGAGTTTGCTATCGGCGCCTCCTTCCATCGGCTGTTGCTGGACGATGCGGAGCGGGCGCGGGGCGAGACCGCCATCCTAGTGGAGGATGCCAAGATCCGCCGCGTGGTCTTGTGTTCCGGGAAAGTCTACTACGATCTTTTTGAAGAGCGTGAGAAGCGCGGCATAAACAACATTTATCTCTTGCGTGTCGAGCAGCTTTATCCCTTCCCGCTAAAGGCCCTTGTGGCGGCCTTGTCGCGATTCAAAGGGGCCGATATTTTCTGGTGCCAGGAGGAGCCAAAGAACATGGGCGCTTGGAATTTTGTCGATCCTTACCTTGAGTGGGTGCTTGGGCAGGCGGGCGGCAAAACCAAGCGGCCGCGTTATGCCGGCAGGCCCGCGGCGGCCTCCCCCGCGACCGGGCTCATGTCGAAACACTTGGCCGAACTCAAAGCCTTCATGGACGACGTCTTCGCGGCTTGAACGGCAGGGCCATTCGTTTTTCGATTCGACGAACTCCGGAGAAAGCCGGATGACTATGGGCGGGACATATGGCAACTGAAATCCGCGTGCCGGCCTTAGGCGAATCTGTCGCCGAAGCAACAGTCGGACGGTGGTTCAAGAAGGCCGGCGAGACGGTCAAGGCGGACGAACCAATCGTCGAGCTTGAAACCGACAAGGTAACGTTCGAGGTCAACGCGCCGGTGTCGGGGGTTCTCGCCGAAATCGTCGCCAAGGATGGCGAGACGGTTAGCGCCGGGGCTTTGCTCGGCCAGATCGGGTACGCCGCGTCGGCCGCGCCTCCCAAGGACGAAGCCAAGCCGGTTCCGCCGCCAGCGGCGGCGCCTGCAAGTCCCGCGCCCGCCCTGGCGCCAGCACCAGCCACGCTTTCCCCGCTAGCAATTCCCGCCTCGCCCGCCGCGGCAAAAATTGCCGCCGATCATGGCCTCGACCCGGCCGTCGTCGCGGGGTCCGGCAAGCGCGGCCAGGTCCTCAAAGGGGATGTCCTTGATTATGTTGCAAAGCCCCCGGCCCCTGCCCCAGCTCCGCCGCCGCGGGCTCCGGCCTCCGGCGAGGAGCGCGAGGAGCGCGTGCCGATGACGCGGCTGCGCCAAACCATCGCGCGGCGGCTCAAGGACGCGCAGAATACGGCCGCCATGCTGACGACCTTCAACGAGGCCGACATGACCGAAGTCATGGCTCTGCGCGCACGCCACAAGGACGTATTCGAACAGAAGCACGGCGTAAAACTGGGCTTCATGAGTTTTTTCGTGAAGGCTTGCGCCGGTGCGCTACGGGAGGTGCCCTCCGTCAACGCCGAGATCGACGGCGCCGATATCATCTACAAAAATTACTATCACCTCGGCGTCGCGGTCGGCACCGACAAGGGCCTGGTCGTCCCTGTCGTGCGCGATTGCGATAGACTAAGTGTCGCCCTTATCGAGAAGACGATCGCTGATCTGGGCCAGCGCGCCCGCGCGGGCCAGCTCAAGATCGAGGAGATGCAGGGCGGCACCTTTACCATCACCAACGGCGGGGTCTACGGCTCGCTGATGTCAACGCCGATCCTCAATGTGCCGCAGTCGGGCATTTTGGGGATGCACAAAATTCAAGAGCGGCCGGTGGCGGTCGCGGGCAAGATCGAGATCCGGCCGATGATGTATCTCGCGCTCACCTACGATCACCGCATCGTCGATGGCAAGGAGGCGGTGACTTTTTTGGTCCGCGTGAAGGAAGCGCTGGAGGACACCGCGCGGCTGGTGCTGGACATTTAGGCCTGACCCCCGATTTGAGAATGAGCATGATCTACGATCTCATTGTCATCGGAACCGGCCCCGGCGGCTATGTCTGCGCGATCCGGGCGGCGCAGCTCGGCCTCAAGGTCGCGGTCGTCGAAAAGCGCAAGACGCATGGCGGCACCTGCCTCAACATCGGCTGCATTCCCTCGAAGGCGCTGCTCCAGGCTTCCGACAAATTCGCGGAAGCCGCGCATGAGCTTGCCGCCTTCGGCGTGATCACGAGCAAGCCAAAACTCGATCTTGCCGCGATGATGAAACATAAGGACGAGACGGTCGCCGCCAATGTCAACGGTGTCGGCTTTCTGTTGAAGAAGCACAAGATCGACGCTTTTTTCGGGCTTGGCACGATCACTGCGCCGGGCGAGGTTGAGGTCAGAGTAAACGACGGCTCAACCCAAAAGCTTGCGACCAAGAATATCGTCATCGCCACCGGCTCCGATGCCGCGCGGCTTCCGGGCATCGAGATCGACGAGAAGACGATTGTTTCCTCGACCGGCGCGCTTTCGCTCGAAACGGTGCCGCCAAAACTTCTTATTGTGGGGGCGGGCATCGTCGGCCTCGAACTCGGCGCGGTCTGGAGCCGCCTTGGCGCGGCAGTGACCGTCGTCGAATATTTAGACCGCATTTTGCCCGGGTTCGACGGCGAAGTTGGAAAACAGTTTCGGCGCATGCTGGAAAAACAAGGTTTTCGATTTCGTCTCGGCCACAAGGTGACCAAGGCTGAGAAAACGAAATCGGGCTTGCAAGTGAGCATCGAGCCTTCGGGTGGAGGCGAAGCTTCAGTGCTCCCGGCCGACGCGGTGCTCGTCGCGGTCGGCAGGCGCCCTGTCACCGAAGGGCTGGGCTTGGACGCTGTTGGCGTCGCGCTGGATCGTGGCCGCGTCGTCATCGACGAGCGTTTTGCAACCAATGTCGCGAGGATCTATGCCATAGGCGACGTCGTGCGCGGCCCCATGCTCGCCCATAAGGCCGAGGATGAAGGGATTGCGGTCGCCGAGATTCTCGCCGGCCAACATGGCCATGTGAACTACGAGGCGATTGCCTCCGTCGTCTACACCATGCCGGAAATTGCTTCCGTTGGTGCGACCGAGGAAGAGCTTCACGCCAAGGGCATTGCCTACAGAACCGGAAAATTTCCTTTCACGGCGAACGGCCGCGCGCGCGCGATGCGCCGAACGGAAGGTTTTGTTAAGATCCTGGCCGACGCGGCGTCCGACCACGTGTTGGGCGTTCACATCATCGGCGCGGGGGCGGGCGAACTCATCGCGGAAGCCTGCGTGCTGATGGAATTCGGCGGCTCCGCTGAGGATTTGGCTAGAACCTGCCACGCGCATCCGACGCTTTCCGAAGCGGTGCGCGAAGCCGCGCTCGCGGTGGATAAAAGGGCGATCCATATTTGACGAACCGCCTCGTCTTTACGGCAGTGTTTTTCGCGCGGTTTGTCCGGTTTCGTGGGTCAATCGTACATGGCGTAATCGCACGGGGCCAGCCGGCATCGTTCATTGCGGCGAGGCGCCGCTTCCCTCTTGAGGGGCGGGGCCGTGGCTGCCCTCCTGCGGGGTAGTGTCCTAAAGGTTCAGCAAAATCGCCGCGGCGGCGGTCATGGCATGCGGGTGATGTTTGAAGTCGCCCACCCCGTGGAAGGGTGCGCGCCATGACCAAGCGGGAAGGCAAGGCCGGGACCATCGATCTCAAGGGACTGCTGGAGCGGGACCAAGATTTCGCCGGACCGGCGGTTGAGAGTTTCGTCCATGCGGCTCCGGAAGCGGAGATGACGGAGGCTGCCGGAGCGGCGAAGAGCGAGCGCACGGAGCGGCGGCTTGGCACTCGCGGCGGCTACCGCGAGCGCTCGCCGGTGACGCGTGCGGGGACGCCGGAGCCGCGGGTGCCGCGGGACCGGGCTTCTCGACGGAACCGTTCGAGCGCCGCCAACGCCCGGAAAAGGCGCTGGCGGCGGCGCTGGCCGGGATGCGCGTGCAAGCGGTCTCGACCCGGAAGGTCAAGGCGATCACCGGGGAGCCGTGCGGTCACGCGT
>JBOHJT010000244.1:0-5270 GCA_050728715.1 Methylocella sp. | reverse complement strand
GGATAGGCCATCGCCGCGAGCGAGCGGAAAAGACGCGGCGTGAACGGGCGAAGCGATTGTGCTAAGCAATCGCGGACGGCGCTTGCCAGCCCGGCCTTGGCGCGCTTGCCCGCAAACCGCCGCAAGGCCGCCGCGAGCAACTCAAGGGTGCGAACCATGCCCCGCCAGACGATCTTGCCGGCCTCGTCTACAACGCCCATCGCCGCCCGCTTGCCCAAAACGTCAAGTCCTGCAAACACACTCATCGCCGCTCTCCATTCGTCATTCCCGAATCACCAGCGAACGCTTCACCGCTTCCGCCGGAAAGCGGCAACCTCATGCACGGGAGGTATAAGTCATCGACAAGGCTGGAACCTCTGGCCATGACACTGCGCAAGAAAGCGGCCGCATACTGTCAGGCGCAGATGATGGGGCTTGCCGTGGTGATGTTGACCGCCTGCCTGGGCACAGCCGGCGCACAAGAGCATTATCGTTTCCCTGGCGGGCGCTATCGCGACACCAGGACCAACCTCAATCCGCAAGCAGCCCTCTCGCGCCGGGACCGCGCCCGTTTCCATCGCTCTGGGACGCGCGGCCGCCTGGGCCTGGGCGCCAGTCCCCTGCACCCCGAAGGTCCGGGCAATGTGACGCGGTGATTAGGGACGGGGCCAAGGCGGGGCTCGACCCAGGTGCCGGTCTTTGCCAGGTGTTGGCGGATCTCGCCGGCGGATCGGCGTGGTAAGGAGCTTCTGCGCTGTCCCAACGCAATTATAGAAAGCCCATCATCGGCTGGATTTCTGTCCCGTGACGCCGGAAAACCGCGCGGCGCGATCCGTCACTGAAAAGCTACGTTCAGGATCTCATAGCTCTTGCCGCCGCCTGGCGTATTCACCTCTACAGAATCGCCGGTTTTCTTGCCAATCAGGGCGCGCGCCGTCGGCGAGGTGATCGAGACACGTCCGGCCTTCACATCGGCCTCGCTCTCGCCGACGATTTGGTAGGTCTTCTTTTCGTCCGTGTCCTCGTCGACGAGCGTCACCGTCGCGCCGAACTTGATCGTGTTGCCGGAGAGTTTCGATACATCGATAACCTCGGCGCGCGACAATTTGTCTTCGAGCTCGGCAATGCGCCCTTCATTCAAGCCTTGCGCGTCCTTGGCGGCGTGATATTCGGCATTCTCGGCTAAGTCGCCATGCGTCCGCGCTTCGGCGATCGCTTGGATGATGCGCGGACGCTCGACTTGCTGGCGCCGCTTCAACTCCGCTTCGAGGGCGGAGTAGCCACGCGCCGTCATGGGGAACTTGTCCATGCTCATTAACTCTTTCACGTCTGCCGTTCACTCCGCGACTGGAGCGTGTTTTATCCGGTCTTGCCCAAGGGCATTGAGTTTGCATGATCCTTCTAGGAAACCAATTTCCACTTTCAAAGGTCATGCTCTAGGTTCGCCGGCTCCGCCCCAGGCGCAATTTCCGCTTGCGCCGAGTATTTATTCTATCGCGATAGTCGCGCCGAGACACCATGCCGATTTCGGGCCGCGCCTGCCAATAAGCGCTTCGCATCCGCGCCAGACACTAACAGACACCTTCCGGAAACCGGCCGCAAGGGGTGTTTCACCAATCCGCGATTGTGCCCTCGCCCCGGTCCAGCCGCGCTTTAGCAAAAATAATCCTGCAGAGCGCAAACCTCCAGATCGCCGGCGAGATAGGCCCGAATTCCCTGCGACGCGGCGATCGCGCCCGCGAGGGTCGTATAGTAGGGCACCTTATGCAAGAGAGCGGCGCGGCGCAACGACCGCGAATCGGCGAGGGCTTGCGCGCCTTCCGTCGTATTGAGCACGAGTTGGATCTCGCCGTTCTTGATCAAGTCGACGACATGCGGCCGGCCTTCCGAAACCTTGTTGACACGCTGCGTCTTTACGCCCTCGCTATCAAGATAGCGCGCGGTGCCGCCGGTCGCGCGGATCTTGAATCCAAGCCCCGCCAACAGTCTCGTGGTTTCAAGGACGCGTGGTTTGTCGATATCGCGCACCGAAACAAAGACGGTGCCTGCTCTCGGCACATTCGTGCCGCCGCCGAGCTGGCTCTTGGCGAAAGCGACCGGGAACGAGCGGTCGAGACCGATGACCTCGCCGGTCGAGCGCATTTCCGGCCCGAGCACGGTATCGACGCCTGGAAACCGGGCAAATGGAAATACCGATTCCTTGACGCCGATATGATCGAGACGCGCCGGCCGCAATCCGAAACCGGCCAGACTTTCCCCGGCCATGATCCGCGCCCCGATCTTGGCGATTGGCACGCCGATGACCTTGGCGACGAAAGGAACCGTCCGCGCCGCGCGCGGGTTGACTTCAAGCACGTAGATTTCGCCGTCCTTCAACGCATATTGCACGTTCATCAAGCCGCCGACCCCGAGCGCCAGGGCGAGCTTCTTGGTCTCCGCTTCGAGCTCGGCGATCGTTTCCGGCGCAAGCGAGCGCGGCGGCAACGAGCAGGCGCTATCGCCAGAATGAATTCCGGCCTCCTCGATGTGTTCCATGATGCCGCAGATGAAAACTTGTCTGCCGTCCGAAAGCGCATCGACGTCGATCTCGATGGCGTCCGACAGATAGCGGTCGAACAAAAGAGGGTTCTTGCCTAGCACGGTATTGATTTGCCCGGTCTTGTCGTTTGGATAGCGTGCCTTGACCTCGGAGGGAACGAGGCCCGGAAGGGTGCCGAGCAGATAGTCGTCAAACGCTGCTTTGTCGAAAATAATCGCCATCGCCCGCCCGCCCAGCACATAGGACGGACGCACGACGAGGGGGAGGCCGAGATCGGAGGCAACGAGGCGCGATTGCTCGACCGAATAAGCGATACCGTTCATCGGCTGTTTCAGGCCAATCTTGTCGAGGAGCCGCTTGAAACGGTCGCGGTCCTCGGCGAGATCGATCGAATCGACCGATGTCCCGAGAATAGGAATGCCCGCCTGTTCGAGCGCATGCGCGAGTTTGAGCGGCGTCTGGCCGCCGAATTGCACGATCGCGCCCTTGAGCTCTCCTGCCTCGCCTTCCTTGGCAAGGATTTCAAGCACGTCCTCGGCGGTCAGGGGTTCGAAATAGAGCCGGTCCGACGTGTCGTAATCGGTCGAGACCGTCTCCGGGTTGCAGTTGATCATAATCGTCTCGAAACCCGCCTCGCGCAGTGCGAAGCTCGCATGACAACAGCAATAATCGAACTCGATACCTTGCCCGATCCGGTTTGGACCGCCGCCCAGGACGACGATTTTCTGGCGCGCCGTGGGATGCGATTCGCAAGCCGGGGCGGAGCCAAAAGGCGGCGCGTAGGTCGAATACATGTAAGCCGTAGGCGAGGAAAATTCCGCCGCGCAAGTGTCGATCCGCTTGAACGCCGGCCGCACGCCTAGTTTTTTCCGCAAGGTGGACACTTTCACTTCGGGCACGCCGGCAAGACTAGAAAGACGCGCATCGGAAAAACCCGCCGCCTTCAGCATCCTCAGGTTGGCGGCGTCGCCCGGCAAACCATGCGCGCGAACCTTGGCTTCGAGATCGAGAATTTCTCCGACGCGCGCGATGAACCAGGGATCGATTCCGCAGACTTCGTAAATCTCGTCCGCGGGCATGCCATGGCGCAGCGCCTGGGCAACAACAAGCAGCCGGTCGGGCGTGGGACGTCCCAAGGCGGCCCGCAGCACGTTCATGTCGTCGCCGAGCCCCAGCCCCTCTATTTCGATCTCGTCGAGACCGTCCAATCCGGTGTCGAGCGAACGCAATCCCTTTTGCAGGCTTTCGGCAAATGTCCGGCCGATTGCCATGGTCTCGCCGACCGATTTCATCGCCGTCGTCAGGATCTGCTCGGCGCCGGGAAATTTTTCAAATGCGAAGCGCGGGATTTTGGTCACCACATAGTCGATCGAAGGCTCGAAGGAAGCCGGTGTCGCGCCGACGGTAATATCGTTGGCGATCTCGTCCAAGGTGAATCCAACCGCGAGTTTCGCGGCGACTTTGGCGATTGGAAAACCGGTTGCCTTGGAGGCCAGTGCCGAGGAGCGCGAGACGCGGGGATTCATTTCAATCACGATCATGCGGCCATCCTTTGGATTGACCGCGAATTGCACGTTGGAGCCGCCGGTCTCGATGCCGATCTCGCGCAACACCGCGAGCGCGGCGTCGCGCATGGTCTGATATTCCTTGTCGGTTAAGGTCAGCGCCGGGGCGACGGTAATTGAATCGCCGGTGTGCACGCCCATCGGGTCGATGTTTTCGATCGAGCAGACGATGATGCAATTGTCCGCCTTGTCGCGGACAACCTCCATTTCGAATTCCTTCCAGCCGAGCACGCTTTCCTCGACCAGAACCTCGTTCGTCGGCGAGGCGTCGATTCCGCGCTCTACGATCCCGATATATTCAGCCTTGTTATAGGCAATGCCGCCGCCGGTCCCGCCCATGGTGAAGGACGGCCTTATGATCGCGGGCAGGCCAATGTCATCGAGGACGGCAAGCGCTTGCGGCAAGGTTTTGATCTGATGCGAGCGCGGGGTCGCAAGGCCGATGCGGGTCATCGCCTCGCGGAAAAGCTTGCGATCCTCGGCCATGTCGATTGCCGAGGCGCTGGCGCCGATCATTTCCACGTCGAATTTTTCGAGCACTCCCATTTTTTTCAAGGAGAGCGCGCAGTTGAGCGCGGTCTGGCCGCCCATGGTCGGCAACAGCGCGAAGCCGCCGAGAGAGGCGTAGCGCTCCTTACCGATGATTTTGGCGACGATTTCCGGCGTGATCGGCTCAAGGTAAGTGCGATCGGACATGTCCGGATCGGTCATGATCGTCGCCGGATTGGAATTGACGAGGACGATTCGATAGCCTTCCTCGCGCAATGCCTTGCAGGCCTGGGTACCGGAATAATCGAATTCGCAAGCCTGGCCGACGATGATCGGCCCGGCCCCGATGATCAGGATCGTGGAAATATCCGTCCGCTTGGGCATGTGGTCTCGTCAGAGCACGCAAGAAAGGCAGCGTCTCAGAAATCCGCGGCGCGTCCTTCTAGCAGAAGTCCGAAGCACTGTCGTTCCGGCTCGAAAGTTTCCCTAGACGAGATTTGGGGCGATGTGAACCCGGATGGCCGGGCTGCGACATGCGAATATAAAATGCTTCTCTTTCCGGTGCTTCGCGATGGTGAGCCGGTGCGGGAGATTGCGCGAGCGATTGTCCACTACCTGCTTCCAAAAGCAGGATCGCTTCGCTGCGCTCGAAAAGAATTGCTGGCCGGATGAGCGGCCGCTGCTTCGCTCGATCCTCA
>JBOHJT010000243.1:0-5291 GCA_050728715.1 Methylocella sp. | reverse complement strand
TTGCAAATCCTGTGGCACACTCATAAATCTATGTGGACCTTGAGAAGGAGTTCTGCATGTCGCGTGAGACCCATTTGGCCGCGCTCGGACAGCGTCACGATGCGCTCGACAAGGAAATTGCGAAGGAATTGGTGCATCCCGCCAAGGACGAGCTGAAATTGGCCGAAATGAAACGGCGAAAGCTGCAGCTCAAGGACGAAATCGCCAAACTGCAGTGCGACCGGCCTCTCGCTAATACGCATTGAATCGCGCGGTCGCCTGACCGCGGGCGCTGTATCCGGCTTGCGGGCTGCCGTCCGCGCGCCTCCGCATGGCGCTAATTTTCCAGCCTGTCCTGGCTACCGCGGGCGGCAAAGAGCCGCAACTCTTGGTGCGGCGAAGTCTTGTTGCCGCCGCGGCGTCGCTTGGCGACATGGGCGGGGCGGCAGGGCGCTTGGCGTGCGACACCAACATCGGCTAAGATCCGCTCGTTGGAAGCACCCGTAGCTCAGCTGGATAGAGCGCTGCCCTCCGAAGGCAGAGGCCACAGGTTCGAATCCTGTCGGGTGCGCCAGATCGCTATCTTGGATTGCATAAAGAAATCTACCGCAGGCAGCGGGATCTGGGCGGCTAATTTTTTCGGGCACGTAAGAGCAAAGAGGGGATTTTTCGAAACGGCGCACCTGCTGCCGTTGTTTGACGAAACGTTCATCCAATGACGCGGACGCGGGCATGACGACACCACCGCCTCCCATCTTCGACCGCCGCCTGGCAAGGCGGAGGCTCGCCCGTGCGGCCGCCGCCGGAGCCGAGGAATTTCTTCTTGTCCATGCCAGCGAAGAGCTCTGCGAGCGGCTTTCCTCCATCAAGCGGAAATTTTCCGCCGTCCTGGATGCCGGCACGCCTTCGCCTTGGCTTGCCGCGCGGCTCGTGGACCGGCTGCGGCCACGCCTTCTCGTGCGCATGACGCCGTTGGCCCAAATGGCCGGCGATGGCTCGCTCCTGCGCCTTTTGGGCGATGAGGAAAACTTGCCGCTGGCGCCTGAATACTTCGATTTGACCGTATCGGTGCTCTGCCTGCAAAATCTCAACGATCTTCCCGGCGCGCTCGTTCAGCTTCGCCGCGTTTTGAAACCAGATGGGCTTTTTCTCGGTTGTCTCCTTGGCGGCCAGAGCCTGCACGAGTTGCGTGCCGCCCTCGCCGTGGCCGAGACGGAGATTTACGGCGGGATCAGCCCGCGCGTCGCGCCTTTCGCGGACGTGCGCGACATGGGCGGGCTTCTCCAGAGAGCCGGGTTCGCCTTGCCGGTCGCCGACAGAGAACCCTTCACAGTGCGCTACGCGGACATGTTTGGCCTGATGCGCGATCTGCGCGCGATGGGTGCAACCAATGCGCTTTCAGCGCGGCTGCGCAAGCCCGCGAGGAAGGACTTTTTCTTGCGCGCCGCAAACATCTATGCGGAGCGGTTCGCCGATCCGGACGGACGCGTGCGCGCGACGTTCGAGATGATCTTCGTCTCCGGCTGGGCGCCGCACTCGAGCCAGCAAAAGCCGTTATCGCCGGGTTCGGCCAAGATGCGGCTTGCCGACGCGCTTGGCATCAAACCGGGTTCCGGGAGCTAGGCTCAACCTCGCGGTTATTGCGCGAGTTCCCAGGTGACCTCGACCTCGGTGCGCAGTGTCTGGACACTAGGCTCGACGGGAATTGGGGCGGGGGCTTCGCGCTCGGCGCGGAGCGTCCCGGCGAACCCGCCCACCCCGGCAACAACCGGTTCGGGAGGTTGTGTCGCGATTTCCAGGACCCGCCCGAGCTTGAGGCCGAGCCCGTTGACGTAGCTATTGGCCTTGCGCAAGGCGTCGCGAACGGCGTCGCCGCGCAAGGCATCGTATTTCGCCTCCTTTTGCGAATAATCGAATTCGATGCGCTCAAAGCTGTTGGTGCCCTTGTCCATCAATTGGCCCAGCAGGGCACCGACCTTTGTGATGTCCCTGATCCGCACGCTCAACGAATTGTGGGCGGCGTAGCCGCGCAACGTCCGTTTAGTGACATTGCCGTTGGCGTCATGGATCTCGTCGTAAACCGGCGCGAGCGTGACCGGTAGTGTCTTGATATCTTTTGCGTCGATACCTTGCGCCTTGATCTCGCCGATCATCGCCTGCACGGCGCGGGCGTTGTCGCGCGCGGCGTCGGCGGCGATTGGCCGTTCTGTGTCAACGGCGAGCGAGATCGTCGCGATATCGGGAACGACCTCCATGCTTGCGACGCCATTCGTCGCGATGGTCGGCACCGAGTCTTTTAGGGGCAGGAGTTGTTGGGCATGCGCAATATCAAGTGGCGTCCCAATTGCGAGCGGAAGCGCGGCGATGAAAGCGAGGTGGGCAAGCGGAAGAGGAAAACGGAAGGTTGACATCAGAAATCTTTCGGCGGGAGGAAGGCTGGGCGTGGAGCGGGCGCCAAATGATAAAGTGTCCTCTGTTGGTGGCGCTTTTTCGACGGCGGCAAACAATTTTCATGGCAGCGGATACTTAGTACTTAGCGTAGAAATCCTGGAGAAATCCAGGCCGCCATGCTAAAAGCGCACACCAAACATGTTCACGCTCGCCGAACCTCTGGCACAGCTTGATGATCAGGCCCATCGCGGCCGGGCTACGCTTGCTGGCGCCACCCGGCGCGAGCTTGCCGCGGCGCTTGCCGGGGCGGGTGTGCCGGAGCGCGAAATCCGCATGCGCGTGGCGCAGCTCTGGCGTTGGATTTACCACGCTGGCGCAACTTCCTTCGATGCGATGGACAATGTCAGCAAGCTTCTGCGCGCCGCCTTGGCCGAGCGGTTTACCCTTGCCCGCCCCAAGATCATCGCCGAACAAATTTCCGGCGACGGCACAAGGAAATGGCTGCTCAGGCTAGACCCAAGCGACCCGCGCGACAAGGGCGCCGAAATCGAATGCGTCTATATCCCCGAGAACGATCGTGGCACGCTATGCGTTTCGAGCCAGGTCGGCTGCACCCTGAGCTGCAGCTTTTGCCACACTGGTACGCAAAAGCTTGTCCGCAATTTGACGGCGCGCGAGATCATTTGCCAAGTCTTGATCGCGCGGGAAAGACTTGGGGATTTCCCGGGACTGAAGCCGCCCCGCGACGGGCTCGTGCCGGGTGAAGGTCTTCGCGCGGTGTCCAATATCGTGTTCATGGGCATGGGCGAGCCGCTCTATAATTTCGCCAATGTGCGCGACGCCGTGGCGGTGATTTCCGATGGCGACGGCCTCGCGCTGTCGAAGCGCCGGATCACGGTTTCGACGGCAGGTGTCGTGCCGCGCATGGAAGAACTCGGCCGCGAGACTGGTGCGATGCTCGCCATTTCTCTCCACGCGGTGCGCGACGAGCTGCGCGACAAGCTCGTGCCGCTCAACAAGAAATATCCGATCAAGGACCTGCTTGCCGCCTGCCGGACCTATCCCGGCGCCTCCAACGCGCGGCGCATCACCTTTGAATATGTGATGCTGAAAGACATAAACGATTCGCCCGCCGACGCACGGGAACTCGTGCGGCTTTTGAAGGGCATTCCGGCCAAGATCAATCTCATACCGTTCAATCCTTGGCCCGGCGCGCCGCATGAATGCTCAAACTGGGAACGAATCGAGAAATTTTCCGGTATTGTGTTTAACGCGGGCTATGCGAGCCCTGTGCGCACGCCGCGCGGGCGCGACATCATGGCCGCGTGCGGACAATTGAAGAGCGAAACCGAAAAGCTGCGTGCGAGGGCAAGGCTCGCGGTGGAGGGATGACCCGGCGAAGCGATTTCCGCCGCTTTGGAATTGCTTGTCCTTGCTTAGCTAGTGCGTAACGCGGTCGAACTGAAAAAAGTTCCATGGCAAGGAGACAGCAGCCCGCTATACTTTTCGCGCGGAGCCACCGGTTGGCCATGAACATAGGGGTGGCGGCGGGATTTTAAAAAAGTTGATCGGCTTTTTCGCTTCTGTCATGATCCCTCGTGCCCTGGTCCGCGCGCCAAAGTTCAGATTCAAGGCTAGGGTTTGCAATGAAATTTCTCGATTCGGCCAGAATCTATATTCGTTCGGGCGACGGAGGCGCCGGTTGCCTTTCGTTCAGGCGTGAGAAATTTATCGAATTCGGCGGGCCAGATGGCGGCGACGGAGGGCGCGGCGGCGACGTCATCGCCGAATGCGCGGCTGGCCTCAATACCTTGGTCGATTATCGCTACCAGCAACACTTCAAGGCGGCCACCGGAATGCACGGAATGGGCAAGAACCGCGCCGGGGCGAAGGGCACCGATGCGATTCTGATGGTCCCCGCGGGAACCCAGATTTTCGATGAGGAGGGCGAGGTTCTGCTTGCCGATTTAACCGAAATCGGGCAACGCGTCCGACTCGCGCGGGGCGGCAATGGCGGCTTCGGCAATACCCGCTTCAAGACCTCGGCCAATCAGGCCCCGCGCCACGCCAATCCGGGCCAGAAGGGCGAAGAGCGCGTCATCCTGCTGCGTTTGAAACTCATCGCCGACGCCGGGATCGTCGGCCTCCCCAACGCCGGCAAATCGACTTTCCTTTCGACCGTCAGCGCCGCAAGGCCTAGGATCGCCGATTATCCTTTCACCACCCTGCATCCGCGGCTTGGCGCCGCCATTTGCGACGGCCGGGAATTTGTTCTAGCCGACATTCCTGGCCTAATCGAAGGGGCGCACGACGGCCATGGGCTTGGCGACAGGTTCTTGGGCCACATCGAGCGCTGCCGCGTGCTTCTCCACCTTGTCGATGCCGGAGCCGGCCATGCGGGCAAGGCCTATAAAACCGTGCGCCGCGAACTCGAAGCCTATGGTGGCGGTCTCGCGGAAAAGCCTGAGATCGTCGCGCTCGCCAAGATCGACAGTGTCGATCAAGCCACGCTGCAAGCTCAGGCGTTGCGGCTAAAACGCGCCGCCAAGCAAACGCCGGTGCGGCTTTCGGCGGTAGCTGGCGCCAATATGCGCGAAACCCTGCGCCGGCTTTTGACGATTATCGACGAGACCCGGAACGCCAAGACAGTTCAGCCGGGCGCCGTCGCGGAGTGGCACCCTTGAGCGTGGCAAACCAAGCGGCGGCGGCGCCTTCCGCCACCTTGCCGAGCCTCAAAACCTTCCGCCGCATCGTCATCAAGGTCGGCTCCTCCTTGCTGATCGATCGCGAACAAGGCTGTGTCAAGCGAAACTGGCTTGTCTCGCTCGCCCAGGACATCGCGGATTTGCACGCGCAAGGCACCGATCTCCTCGTCGTCTCGTCCGGCTCGATCGCGCTCGGGCGCACCGTGCTGGGCCTCC
>JBOHJT010000242.1:0-5293 GCA_050728715.1 Methylocella sp. | reverse complement strand
AACACGTGAGAGCCTTACCTCCTTTTCGTCGAAGAAGGGCACGACGCGATCGTTCAAGGGATCGGCCGCGGTGATCGGCGTCTTGCGGTCCCTCGGGTCGCGGCTTCGCCGCGCCCAAGGACAGGCTCCGAGTTTCGCAAACGCGACCTTGGTGTAGGTGTCGACGAAGGTCTGTTGGCAGATGCGGCCGACGCCTTTCATGTTGCCGGCATGGAAGGTATCCTGCGCGCCGCGATGGCCCGGGGGATTCGCTCTCGAATCCCGAGCGAAGCGCGTCAAATGCCCTTGATGCGCGGAGAGTTGCCGAAGGGGTCGTAAAGCTCCTTGAACCGGTAGAAGCCGTCGCGGCCACAGCCGAGCATCTTGCAAGCCTGGCTCACATTGCCAAGCTGCTTGGCGAGCTCCAATAAGCCCACCTTGCCTTTGCTAATCTTCCGGTCCTTCGTCATCGTCGGCGTCCTCGTAAAACGCCGAGGCCGGGCTCTCCGCAATCCCGAGAAGCTCCGCGCCCGGCCTCGGCTCGCGCTTCCGCCTTATGCCACCAAATGTCCGATCAAATATCAACTATTACACTCTTATCTCCTTCTAAAAACCGATTTTTTCATCCTGCGGACGCACCTCTGGCGTGAGCACCCATCAGAAACGTGAAACGGCGCCAGCGGGTGCTCAGGCAACCTACGCAGGTTAGCGAGGCGGCAAATGCGCCTGTTCCCCCGCCGCCACGCGCTCGAGCGAAGCGAGCCGGAGGCTCCATCAAACAATGTCTGATGCAGAGGCGAACGGAGAGCAGACGAAGCGGCGCAGGTTGGAGGCGAGGTTCGTCAGCTTGATCTTGCATCGCGCGCGAACAATGCCCATGGCGCGCCCGGTCCCGGCTCCCATGCCGTTCTTTTGATCGCCAAAGACAGGCGCGGCGGGGGCGTCGTAGGGCCCTCCTTTGCGCCTCGGCTCCGTTCGCGGTGGCGATAGGCCCGGCGATGAATCCGGCTCTATCAGGCCGCGGCGGCCGGGCTTTTTCTCGATCGCGGTGCCGCGATAGGCGCCGCCGCCCGCCCATCCGAGGCTCATTCGGCGGCGCGTTTGAACTCCGGGAATGTGCAGCGCGCGTCGCTCTCGCGCTTGAATTCGAGGATTTTGGCCGGCTCGACGAAGGGCAGCCCGAGCGTTTGCCAGACATCGGCCATGCTTTCCACGAGATGCGCGATATGCGCGTCCGTGTGCAAGGGACTTGGCGTGATGCGCAATCTCTCGCCGCCTCTGGCGACCGTCGGATAATTGATCGGCTGGATATAGATCCCATGGCGATCGAGCAGCATGTCGGTCGCGCGCTTGCAGAGCTCGGGATCGCCAACAAGCACTGGCACGATATGGGACGGGCTCGGCATCACCGGGAGACCGGCCGCGCTCAGAGCATGCTTGGTGAGCATCGCCTGGCGTTGATGTTGCGCGCGGAGTTCATTGCCTTGTTCCTGTTTCAACAGGCGTATGGCGGTTGTCGCGGCGGCGGCGAGCGCTGGCGGCAGCGCCGTGGTGAAAATGAAGGCGGGCGCGTGCGAGCGCACGGCATCGACGATCGCCGCCTTGGCGGCGATATAGCCGCCGAGCGTTCCGAATCCCTTGGCAAGGGTTCCCTCGATGACGTCGATCTGGTCCATGACGCCGTCGCGTTCGGCGATGCCTCCACCATGCGGACCGTAGAGACCGACCGCATGCACTTCGTCGATGTAGGTCATGGCGTTGTAGCGGCGCGCGAGATCCGCGATCTCCGCAACCGGAGCGATGTCGCCATGCATCGAATAGAGACTTTCGAAGGCGATCAGCTTGGCCCGCTCCCGCCCCGCCGCGATCAGGAGTTCTTCGAGATGGGCGAGATCGTTATGGCGAAAAATTCGCCGCTGCGCCTTGGAGCGGCGGATGCCTTCGATCATCGAGTTATGGTTGAACTCGTCCGAAAGGATCAGGCAATCGGGCAAAAGATCGCCAATCGTCGAAATCGCCGCCAGATTGGAAATCCAGCCCGAGGTAAAGACGAGCGCCGCCTCCTTGCCGTGGAGGCCGGCCAATTCGGCTTCGAGCCCGACGAGGGGATGATTGGTCCCCGAAATATTGCGCGTGCCGCCGGCACCGGCCCCGTGCCGCACCGCAGCCGCGGTCATCGCATCGATCACCTGCGGATGCCGGGCCATGCAGAGATAGTCGTTGGAACACCAAATCACGACTTCGTCGATACGTTCCGGTCCGTGCCACAGGGCACGCGGAAACGCCTTTGCGTCCCGCTCGAGGTCGGCGAACACCCGGTAGCGGCGTTCCCCCTTCAACTTTGAAATCGCATCGTCGAAGAAGCGCGAATAGGGCATTTTGAACGGTCTCCAAACTCCGGCCGTGGCCGCGGGCGCGGGCTTGCGCGCGGTTGCTTGCTTTCAAAAAGGCCGGTCTAATTCCCAAAACCTCGTTTGACGCAATACTTTAGCATAAGTCCGTTCGCCGGTACAGAGGCGAACTCGACGTTTCACGCTCCCATTACTCAACCACGGGCACGGTGTACGATAATGCCCCAATATTCCCCTTATTTCCTTTGAAATTCGCGTGGCACATGAGGCAGTTTTCCGAGACGACGGGTATGCCTGTTGCAACGCGCAGGTAGCGATTTCCACTCTTCTCGACAACCTCCTCGTATGATGCGTCGCCAGCAAGCAACTTCTTCGCGGCCGTCTGCTCGAAAGCGTCGCGCGGAATATCATCCGGGTCCCCTATCACATCTGTAAGCCCCAGGATCCGCACATCGTACCACCCGTCTTTCTTAAGCGCGGCCCACAGCGCCTTGGCCGCGGTGGCGGCAGGAAAGTCAGAAGGCTTTTTCACATAATGCCCATCAACCAAGACCATCATGTTCTTGAAGAGATCATCGAGCATTTTAACTTCTTGCCGCGTCCGCTCCACCGCCGCGTCGGGCGAGCCGGACGCGTTCTCGGCAGCGAATGAAGAGATTGCCACTATCGTCAGAGTAGCGGCAAGTCCTAAGGCCAACGCGACGATATTCTTTTGACGCGTTAGTTTCACATTAACCTCCCTTTGCGCCAAGCTGATCGCCAAGGAAGGCACGGCCTTCAACGTGGTAATCGCGGGGCATTTATGCGACGTACTTTAAGTCCCCGCGTGCCCAAGGCTTTAACGAGGTTCGCGCGGGCCGTCAAACCTCTTGTCCGCGATCGCTCGAGCAATGCGTATTCTCGTCACTGGCAGCGCCGGCTTCATAGGTTTTCACATGGCTCGCCGTCTTCTCGACGAAGAGCATGATGTTGTAGGCGTCGATGGGTTTACACCCTACTATGATCCGAACCTCAAACTGCGCCGTCACGAAATATTGCTGCAAAGGCCGGGCTTTTCCGGCCATGCGGCGATGCTCGAGGATTTCGCCGCGCTTGCCGGCATTTATGGCAACGGATTCGATGCGGTTTACCATTTCGCCGCGCAAGCGGGGGTGCGCTACAGCCTCGACAATCCGCGCGTTTATATCGACGCCAATCTCGCCGGAACCTTCAATCTCCTGGAGTTGATGCGCCGTGCGCCGCCCGGCCATGCCCTCTTGGCTTCGACATCCTCGGTCTATGGGGCCAACGCGACGGTCCCGTTTCGCGAGACCGGCCGGGCAGACCATCCCTTGTCCCTCTATGCCGCCTCGAAAAAGGCGAACGAGGGGATGGCGCACGCCTACAGCCATCTCTTCAAAATTCCAATCACAATGCTGCGATTGTTCACGGTCTACGGCCCCTGGGGCCGCCCGGACATGGCGCTTTTCAAATTCGCCGCCGCGCTTTTCGAGGGCCGCCCCGTCGACATCTACAATCACGGAAATATGAGCCGGGATTTCACTTACATCGACGATCTCGTCGAGGCGATGCTGCGCCTGCTCGGCCACGCGCCGCCCCCAGCGGAGGCGCGTGCCCCGCCCCTGGCCGAAGACAGCCTTTCTCCCGCCGCGCCCTGGCGCGTCGTCAATATTGGCGCGGGGATGCCCGTAGCGCTCATGGATTTCGTCGCCGCCATCGAGGCCGCGACCGGAGTACGCGCCAAGCGCAATTTCATGGCGATGCAGCAAGGCGATGTTCCGGTCACCTTCGCTGACACCGCACTACTCTCGCGGTTGACGGACTTTAAGCCGAAAACCCCGCTGAAAGCAGGAGTGAAAGCATTTATCGCCTGGTACCGCGATTATTTCGGCGTGTGAGGATATGTCACACGACTATGGCCGGGTCTTGGTGAGGTCATGCTTCGGTTCAAACTCTCGTATTGTTTGAGACTCCTAATCGGGGATTCACGGGACCTCGCTCGTGGCCGGGACCTTGCAGGAACAGTCGCTGCCAACAAAGGGTGGTTTATGGCGTTGGCAAGCCTTCACGGTGATGATGCAGGGTTCCCCGGGTGCCACGCTCGCGCCGATCACGAAAGGCGCGGCCGCGGAGCCAGTCGAATAGGAATAATTAGAGCCAGGATAACCATTTTCGGAATAGGCATTATCCCCATAGGGATAGCCCCAGCCGCCACCCCAGCCCCAAAACGGGAAACCGCTCGCGAACAAGCCGCGACGGAAGCCGCGACGGAAGAAAAAGCGGTCATCCCGATCGAAGCGGCCCAATCGACGAAAGCGGTCATTTCGATTGAAGAACCGGCGATCGAAGCGGCCTATTGCCACGCTCCGGCCAGTAAACCTCGGGCCAAAACCATTAAAGTGGCCGCCAAAACCACCGCCCATATGCCCGCCACCAAAACCGCCGCCGCCCATACGCGCGAAAGCTGGCCCGCTGGCAACCAGCGCCGCACCGAGCGCGGCCGAGGCCAGCAATTTACCAAAGCGTCTCATTGAATTCTCCTCCCATAATGCCATTTTCGGCGCGCCGCCGGGCGCGAATGAATAATTTCGCTTCAACGGAGTCTATAGAGTTAAAGACCGTTTCGGGCAAAACGCGGTTTGGTGACAATCGTTCCATATACTTTAGAAATATTTTAAGTTACTGGGCGAGGTTGTGAGGCGTCGCCACAAAGCGACGGCCGGGTTTTGGCCCGGCCATGACTCAAAGGCAAATACATTGCCCTGGCACGCAAATCACGGCGACACAGAACCCCACGAACGTCCGCCGGGGACCCTGCACGAACAGCCACCACCGACATATGACGCGTGATAGAGTTCACACGTCTTTGCGGGCGTGGCGCAGTAAATTCCCAACTGTCCAGTCGCTACGCTCCGGCCCGTGACGAGAGGCGCCGGCGTCGACCCAAAGACATTATAGGCGGC
>JBOHJT010000241.1:0-5302 GCA_050728715.1 Methylocella sp. | reverse complement strand
AGATTTCATTTCCCCCAGGGCAAGGTCACGCGACTCTTGCGCCCCAACTGGCGGCATTGGTGTCTCAATTCCAGGTTGTTTAATTATATTTGGGGCGCCGATACAGACATGCACAAAAATCGACCCAACCAACACAAAAGCCACGACTGCATGTACCGTCCCAAAAAACCCGGCTAACATTTCGTCAGCCACGCCCCAGACAGGCAGTGGGGTACCCCAGAACTGTATGGGCGTCCCGCTGAAAACAACCTGGAGGTATCCGCTGATAAGCATCAATGTAAAGGAAACATACATAAGCCGATATAGGGTGTATACTAATAACTTTTTCCACTTTGAAAATTCATAAGGGACGGATCGTGGCTTGAATACCATCCACAAGACGAGTTGAATGGAAATCAGGATTGCGCCCGTGAGACCCAATGACATATGTAGATCTAACAGATAGCTCCGCGCTGGCGTTGTCGGCGGTATATATTGAATATACCAACCTAAACCAAGCAAAACGAAGCTCAACAGAACCAGTGCCCAATGGATCAGGATGAAGACGAACCTGAATCGAGCGACGTTTGAAGGCATGGCAAAAATTTCCTGGGCATAACGAACCGGGATTGCCCGAAAAGATCAGGCTGCACGGCAAGCCGGGAAAACCGGCGCAGGACAGATGGAAACCTAGACGCTTGCGTTGTCGTAAACAGCTAAATTCTGGCCCGCCGACGGCGCCAAAAATAAGGCACGCGGACGAAGCCGGGCTATATCGCGAATGTCGATTAAGACCCGGCGGTCGCCGGTCTGGGGCGCGTAACCCGCCGCAAGGTGAGATTGATCCGTCCGCCGCCCGGCAGCAGCCTGGAAGAGCCGGCAAAAATCTTGTCCACGCCGTGGAACATCAACCGCGCGGCACCGCCCATCACAACAACATCGCCGGAGCACAGTTCAAGCTTATTTGCCGGATCGCCGCGCCGCAGACCGCCGTAACGAAAACAGCAACTGTCACCGAGCGAGACTGAGACCACTGGCGCGGCCAAATCCGCCTCGTCGCGGTCCTGGTGCAGGCCCATCCGCGAAAAAAAATCGTAGAAATTGACCAGGCCGGCCTCCGGCGGATACGGATAGGCGGCCAACGCGTGCCAAAGGTTCAGCGCAGAGGACGGAATGGCAGGCCAAGCATTCCCGGTAAACGGATGCGTCCCCTGATAACGATAGCCTCCATCGCGGTCGGACACCCAGCCAAGGTTGCCGCAATTGGTCATCTTGACCGAGAACGCTTTACCCGAGCGCGGCATGCGCGGCAAAAACCATGGCGCTTCCAAGACGGCCTGCGCGATCTCCCCGGCAAGTGCTTGTTGCGCCGCGTCATCGAGATAGCGCCGGAAGAGGGTGAGCCCCGGAGCCAAACAACTTTGCGCAGCCGCCGCGATCGGTTCGAGCAAATCCACCATAAAAATTCCTCTGGCCTGGGTCTCGATCTCGATAAGAAACGCCATAGCGCATTTATGGATTGAGCGTCTCCTTAGTTTCAACCGTCGAATCGGGCTTTAGCCGGTAGACCAGCGGAACCGCGGTGGCGAGTTCCAATTCAGGGATTGTTTCCGGCGTCAGCACGTCGAGAACCATGACGAGGGCGCGCAGCGAATTGCCATGTCCCGCGACGATCACGCGTTGGCCGCCGAGCACCGTGGGGAGAATTGTCTGGCAATAATATCGCAGAACCCTGGCCACCGTGTCCCTCAAGCTTTCCCCGCCCGGAGGCCGCACATCGTAGGACCGGCGCCAGAGGTCCACCTGTTCGTCGCCCCATCTCCTGATTGCATCGTCCTTGTTGAGGCCGCAAAGCAGGCCATAATCGCGCTCGTTGAGGGCGCGATCGCGCTCGGTCTTGAGATCCGGCGTGCCGAGTTCGGCGAGAATCAACTGCAAGGTATGCCGCGCGCGGACGAGATTGGAGGTGAAGGCGCGATCGAAGGAAAGACCGTGCGACTTGAGGCTTTTCCCGGCCGCGCGTGCCTCCGCCACGCCCTTGCCGGTGAGATCTGGGTCTTCCCAACCAGTGAAAAGGTTCTTTAGGTTCCAATCGCTCTGGCCGTGGCGCACGAGAACGAGAATGCGATCCATGTCTCAATCTTGTTGGATGTTTGCGTAGGGCAATTCTTGTCCCCTCTATCGGTGAAGAATGAGTCGCGGTTCAAGGCCGCATGAGCAGCATAGCCGAAGCGACCCCGACGGCGAAAGCCTCTACCCGGTCGTGCCGGAAGTCGAGCGCCAGCACGAACTCGCGCCGCGCGCAGGTCTCGCGATGTACACGCTCACCGGCAATTACGAATCGGGCCAGGTTCATGTTCGGGATTTGTTGGGGCGCCTCGCGCAGCGACGGGGCAGGATTTGGTGGCGGTTCGGCTTTAGCTTCGTTCGCGCGGCGCCCAGCGCGGATAGTATCTGGCAGATTTTATTGATCGCATCGGAATTTGGATCGAGGCAAGCGCGCTGACTCTTGTAAGTCGCATTGCATTCAAACTCGCCTATTCGCCCGCCAGGCCCACGCCAGGGCCCTCGATCTCCCTCTCGAACCGCGCGGTGCGCGTCCGCATGGTGACGAGTTCTTCCGCCAATGTCGGATGCAGCGCCATGGTCGCGTCGAAATCGGCCTTTTTGGCGCCCATTTTCACGGCAATTCCCAAAAGTTGCGCCATCTCGCTCGCATCCTCGCCAAGGATGTGCGCGCCGAGGACGCGATCACTTGCCCCATCGACAACAATTTTCATCAAGGTTTTCTCCGCCCGCCCGGAGAGGGCCGCCTTCAAGGAGCGGAAGTTCGCCAGATAAATATCCACGCAATCAAAGCTCGCGCGCGCCTCCGACTCGCTGAGGCCGACGCAGCCGAGTTCCGGCGTCGAGAAGACGGCGGTCGGAATATTGCTGTGCACAACGGCCTCCGGCTTGCCGCCGAAAACCGTCTCGGCGAAAGCGTGCCCTTCGCGAATGGCTACAGGCGTCAAGGCCACCCTGTTGGTGACATCGCCGACAGCATAGATCGATTCGACATTCGTTTTCGAAAAGGCATCGACCTTCACAGCCCCCAGGCTGTCACGTTCGACGCCAGCCTTTTCCAACCCCAAGCCCGTTGTGTTTGGCCTGCGGCCGGTCGCGATCATCACCTGATCGGCATCGAGCCGCCCGCCCTTCGTCAAACTCACTCGGTAGCCCGTTGGCGTCTCTTCGATGTGCTTGAGCAGCACGCCGAAATTGAGTTTGACGCCGGCGGCGGCGAGCCCCTCGCGCACGCCGATGCGCATATCGCCGTCGAAACCGCGCAACACATTTTCGCCCCGCATGGCAAGGGAAACTTCGGTGCCCAGCCGCGCGAAAATCGAGGCGAATTCCACCGCGATATAGCCGCCTCCGACGATCAACATGCGCTTTGGCAATTCCGGAAGATCGAATATTTCGTTCGAGGTGATCGCATATTCGCAGCCCGGAACGTCAGGTTCGAGAACCGGCGCTGCCCCAGCGGCGATAAGGATAATTCTCGCGCTCACCTTGCGGCCACCGGCGAGAAGACGCACGCGATGGGCATCCTCGATTTCCGCGCGGCCGTCTTCGACGGCAATGCCCGCCTTGTCGAGATTGTCGCGATAGATCGCGGAAAGACGAGAGATTTCCTTTTCCTTTGCGGCGGCAAGTCTTGGCCAGTCGAAGGAAGGTGCGGCAAGAGTCCAGCCAAACCCCGCCGCGTCGGTGAAATGGTCCTTGTACCGGCTGGCATAGACCATGAGCTTCTTCGGCACGCAGCCGCGGATCACGCAAGTCCCGCCGATGCGGAATTCCTCCGCGATCATGACCTTGGCGCCATGCGCCGCCGCGACCCTCGCGGCGCGCACGCCGCCAGATCCCGCGCCGATCACGAAAAGATCGACATCGTAACCGGCCATTCCACGCTCTCCACAAGTTTGCCCGGCCGAGCAATCGCCGGCCAGCCTGCCTCCTCATTAAACTCCAATAAAGTAAGAATGAAAGCGAGGCCTGCGGAGGCGAAACACTTTGACCTGTCTACGACGGGCCCGCCGCATGAAGGATTTTGTGGTCTGGTAGCGGCCAAAGAAATCGGCGTCCATGCGCAAATCGCGCCGGCGGCGGCTGTTGGGCGAGCGAGGCCGCAAAAGGCCGGCGCCAAGAACGTAAACGCGATGTAACTCCATGGAAGATGCAAGCGAAATTCGAACCGCGAAATGTCCGCGCCAGATCCGACACAGGCGCGCCATATTTGGCACTTTATTTGGTGAATGATTGCGGCTGCAATGGTTGACGATTCGTCAATGAGGGGAAGGTTGAGAGCACGTTACGGGCCGTTAACCGTTAGCGGCAAGAGTTCGCAAAATCTTATGTGAGTTCGCTTCAATACCGGTGAGTTCGCTTCAACACCGATGTGCGGCGCCTCGCATACCAAGGCCAGTTCCGTCCAACCAGAACCGCGAGATTTCACTTGCGAAAATCGCACCCCCGCCCGGCTCCCATCAGATATGCCGCTCTCATTGCCGCAACCGGAGTCGCGGCGCTCTTTTCGAGCATCGCCGTTCCTTCCTCGACCGAGACGGCGGCCGCCAACGGCGACACCCGCACGTTGGACCTCTATCATTCCCATACCGGCGAATCGATCCAGGCGACCTTCCGCGTCAACGGCTCCTACGATCCGGCGGTTCTCGCAAAACTCAATTGGTTCCTGCGCGATTGGCGCAATAACGACACCACTCGGATGGATCCGCGCCTGTTCGACGTGCTTTGGGAGGTCTACCGGACCGCCGGGGCAAGCCAGCCGATCGTGATCGTTTCGGCCTATCGCTCGCCGCAAACCAACGCAATGCTGCGCCGCCGCTCGCAGGGCGTTGCCGAGCATTCGCAACATATACTAGGCAGGGCGATAGATTCGACCATGCCCGGCATGTCGATGGAAAGAATTCGCGAAATCGGCATGCGACTGCAACGCGGCGGCGTCGGTTGGTATCCGAGTTCGAACTTCGTCCATCTCGACGTCGGCGGCGTGAGGTATTGGCCGCGCATGAGCTACGCACAACTCGCGCGTGTGTTCCCGGATGGCAAGTCCGTTGATCTCGCCGCGGACGGCCGCGCGCTCCCCCGCTACGAGGAGGCTCGCGCCGAAATCGCCTCGCGCGGGGGCGTGATGTCCGATGTGCCGCTGGCGGCGCCATCGGGAGGGTTGTTCGCCTGGCTGTTTGGCAAACACGATGAAGACGAAGAAGCCGATGCGGTCCGGCCGCGGGCTGTCCGGCCGGCGCGCGCGCGCCACGAC
>JBOHJT010000240.1:0-5330 GCA_050728715.1 Methylocella sp. | reverse complement strand
GGCCGGAAGGCAACTTCCGGCCTGCTGCTTTGCACAGGGATGAGCTATATGTCGCCGATGCGCATCCTCATCGTCGAAGACGACCCCGAAGCCGCCAATTACATGGTCAAGGCATTTCGCGAGGCCGGTCATGTCGCCGATTATGTCGGCGACGGCCTTGACGGCTACGCCCGTGCCCGCGATGAAACCTACGATGTTTTGATTGTCGATCGCATGCTGCCGAAACTCGACGGCCTATCGCTCATCGGCAACCTGCGCGCGCAGAACATCCTGACGCCCGTGCTTATCCTGTCCGCGCTTGGACAGGTTGACGATCGCGTCAAGGGGCTGCGCGCTGGCGGTGACGATTATCTCGCCAAGCCTTACGCATTTTCAGAGCTTCTGGCGCGGGTCGAGGTGCTTGCGCGGCGAAACCGGCCGGGTCTCGGCGAGGAAACCGTCTTTCGCGTGAACGGCCTAGAACTTGACCGTCTTGCCCACAAGCTTACCCGCGACGGCAAGGAAATTCCGTTGCAGCCGCGTGAATTCCGCTTGCTCGAATATTTGATGAAACACGCGGGCCAAGTCGTCACGCGGACGATGCTCCTTGAAAACGTATGGGACTATCATTTCGATCCGCAAACCAACGTAATTGACGTGCATATTTCGCGGCTGCGCGCCAAGATCGACAAAGGCTTCGACCTTCCGCTCCTCCAGACGATACGCGGTGCCGGATACATGATACGCGATGGCTCTAGGTAAGCTCTTTCGCACCACGGTGTTCAAGATATCGCTCGCCTATTTGGCGATTTCCGCGGTCGGCGCCGGGCTTGTCCTCGGCGCTGTCGGCTGGAACATGGAGCACCTGATCAACGAGCAGATCGCGCAGACCATCGACGCCGATATCACCGGGCTTTCCGAGCAATATGCGCAAGGCGGCATACGCCGCCTTGTCCACATCATCCAAAAGCGGACCCGCCGGCCTGGCGCGCGGCTTTACTTGGTCACAACCGCGGCGGGAGAACCGATCGCCGGCAATATCGTGAGCCTGCCGCTGGATATACTGACCCGTCCTGGCCTCGTCGAGACGGCCTACCAGCCTCCCGGCGATACGGGCGGAAAACACCGGGCGCTCGCCCGCAATTTAGTCTTGGCTGGCGGTTTCCACCTGCTCGTCGGGCACGACCTCGCGGAGGGCGAAGGCTTGCGCCATATTCTCGGCCAAGCGCTGCTCACTTCGCTCCTTTGGCTCGTGGTGATCGGAACGCTTGGCGGACTCTGGGTTGCAAGGCGCGTTCTCAATCGCGTCGATGCAATCAACGCCAATGCCCAGGCAATCGTCGCCGGCGATCTCTCCGGCCGGTTGCGGTTGACCGGGACCGGCGACGAACTCGACCGGCTCGTGCAAAATTTCAACGCCATGCTGGAGCGGATCGCCATATTGATGGCGGGATTGAAAGAAGTTTCCGACAACATCGCGCACGATCTCAAGACCCCCTTGACCCGTCTGCGCGGTGGCGTGGAACAAGCATTACGAGGCGCCAAAAGCCCGGAGGATTATCGCGGCGCGCTCGAAAAAGCGCTCGACGAATCCGAGCGGTTGATCCAAATCTTCGACGCGCTGTTAAGCATCGCCCGCGCGCAAGCCGGCGCCGGGCGCGAAGGGATGATCGATTTCGATGCTTCGTCCGTCGCCCGAGACGTCGGCGAGCTCTACGAGCCGGTGGCGGAGGAACGCGGCGTCGTGCTTGCGATTTCCGCCGAGCCGGGGCTCTATCTGCATGGAAGCCGGGAGCTTGCCGGTCAGGCCGTCGCCAATCTCGTCGATAATGCGTTGAAATACGGGTGTCCGGAGGCAGCGGAGCTGGGCCCGGATCGAGTGTCCGCGCAAGCTGCCAAAGGCACCGTCGAACTCTCGGCGCGGCGGCGCGGCGGCAATGTCGAATTCGTCGTCGCGGATCGCGGTCCGGGCATCGCCGAGAACGATCGCCTGCGCGTGCTCGATCGATTCGTCCGGCTCGAAAACGCACGCGCGCGGCCTGGATCTGGCCTTGGGCTTTCGCTCGCCGCCGCGGTCGCGCGCCTCCACGATGGAAGCCTGCGCATCGAGGATAACGAGCCAGGCCTTCGTGTCGTGATTCGTCTTCCGGCGGCGCCTGTCCGGCGCGAGCAGCGGGCGCCGCTTGCCCTGCCGCAACCGGACAAGGCGGCATGAGCGATATTTCTCTAGAAGACCACGCGGGCCTTCCGCTTTGGCGGCGCCTGCGCACCGCCCCGCAACTTTGCGATGCGCACCGCGCCGGATCGCGCCTCGCCGACTTTCTGGCAATGCCCTGCGGCGCGGAATTGCTGCAAAGCCTCGCCAACGAACCCGGCGTGCGCGCCCTGCTTTTGGCGCTTGCCGATCATTCCCCGTTTCTCTGGCAGCTCGCGACGGCGAACGCCTCCCGGCTCAAGCGATGTCTCGAGACTTCCCCCATGGCCTGCCTTGAGACGTGCCTTGCCACTCTCGATGAAGCGTGCGGCCAGGCCACCAGCGAGGCCGCGATCATGCGCGCGTTGCGGCTCGCGAAGCAGGAGACCGCCCTTCTCGTCGCGCTCGCCGATCTAGGCGGCGTTTTCGATGTGATCGCGGCGACCGGGGCGCTGTCGCGCGCCGCCGATGTCTTCATATCGGTGGCGCTGCGCTTTCTGTTGCGCGATGCCGCTCGCGCGGACCGGCTGCGGCTTTGCGATGGCGCGAACCCCGAACGGGGATGCGGTCTCGTCATCCTGGCGCTCGGCAAGCTCGGCGCGCGCGAACTCAACTATTCGAGCGATGTCGATATCGTGGTCTTCTTCGATCCCAATTGTGCTTCGATCTCCGGGGCGGTGGAGCCCGCTACTCTCTTTGCGCGCATCACGACGCGACTCGTCCGGCTGCTCCAGGAGCGGACTAGGGATGGTTATGTCCTGCGCGTCGATCTGCGGTTGCGTCCCGATCCCGGATCGACGGCGGTGGCGATCGCGCTGCCCGCCGCCTATTCCTATTACGAAAGTCTTGGCCAGAACTGGGAGCGCGCGGCCTTGATCAAGGCGCGGCCGGCCGCTGGCGACAAGGCGCTCGGGGAGACTTTTCTTGCCAATCTCATTCCTTTCATTTGGCGAAAGTATTTCGATTATGCCGCGATCGCGGACATTGCCGCCATGAAACGCCAGATCCACGCGGTCCAGGGACATGCCGAGATCGCGGTCGCCGGTCACGACGTGAAATTGGGACGCGGCGGCATTCGCGAAATCGAATTTTTCGTGCAGACCCAGCAATTGATCTTCGGCGGCAAGAGGCCTCGCCTGCGCGGGGCGCGCACCCTCGACATGCTGGAGGAACTCGGCAACGAAGGCTGGCTGACGCGCGAGGCGGTCGCGGACTTGCGCGCGTCCTATCTCTTTCTGCGCGAAATCGAACACCGGTTGCAGATGGTCGCCGACGAGCAAACGCAACGTTTGCCGCAAGACCCAGACATCCTTGGGCGCTTCGCCAGGTTTTGCGGCTACACGCGGAAAAGCCGTTTTTGCGGCGACGTCACGCAACGCCTGCGGCTCGTCTCGTATCATTATGGGCGGTTGTTCGAACATTCGCCGCGGCTCGATGCGTCGGCCGGCAGTCTCGTTTTCACCGGCGCCGCCGCCGATCCGGAAACTCTCGAAACATTGTTGCGGTTGGGCTTTAAGAAAGCGTCCCAAGCCGCCGAGACGATCCGGGGCTGGCACTTCGGCCGCCGGCCGGGCGTGCGCACCCCTCGCGCGCGGGAAGTCCTCACCGAATTGGTGCCGTTGCTTTTACGCGCGTTCGCGCGCGCGGGCGATCCCGATGCCGCGCTCGCCGGATTCGATTCGGCGCTGGCCGGCATGCCCGCGGCAGCCGAACTTTTTTCGGTGCTGAAATCCAATCCGCCGATCTGCGAATTGTTCGGCGAAATTCTTGGCGGCGCGCCAAGACTCGCGCGCGCCGTCATAAGCCGTCCGCATCTGCTCGACGCCGCGATCGATCCGGAAGTTCTCAAGGCTCCCCTCGATGAAAATGCGTTCAGGCAACGCGCCGGGCAAATCCTGCGACATAAACTCGAGACCGAGGAATTCCTCGATGCGCTGCGCGATTTCGCGAGGGAGGAACTCTTTCCCATCGGGCTGCGGTTGTGGTCCGCGACGATCGAACCTTCCGCGGCGGCGCTCGCCTATTCGGCGCTGGCGGCGAGCATCGTCGAGGCTTGCCTCCTTCATGTGGAGCGCGTCTTCGCGGGCGCGCATGGGCGCGTGCCGGGAGGCAGGTCGATCGTTTTGGCGCTTGGCAAGCTTGGCTCGCGCGAAATGACCGCGGCCTCCGATCTCGATCTTATGTTCATCTATGACTTCGATCCGGCGCGGCCGGAGTCCGATGGTTCCCGGCCGCTTCACGCGGTGCAATATTACACCCGCATAGCACAGCGTCTGATCTCCGCCTTGACCGTCGCGACGCGGCGGGGCCGGCTTTACGAGGTCGATATGCGGTTGCGCCCTTCCGGCGGCAAGGGACCGCTCGCGACCCAATTCGCGAGTTTTATCGATTATCAAACGAAGGAGGCGGAAACCTGGGAGCATATGGCGTTGACCCGCGCGAGACCGGTCGCGGGCAATGTTCAGCTCGGAGCGCAAACCAGCGATGCCATCCGCGCCTTGCTCACGCGGCGGCGCGGCGATGCGTTATGGCAAGATGTTTATGACATGCGGCGCCTCATCGCACACGCGAAAGGAGACGGCGACCCGTGGGATCTCAAGCTTGCGGCCGGAGGGCTTATCGACATCGAATTTTTGGCCCAATACCTTTTGCTCCGTCACGCCCATGCCGAGCCAAGCCTCGTTTGCGTTTCGACCTTGGCCGTGATCGAGACCGCGGCGAGGCGCGGATTGCTAGACGCGGAGAGCGCGCGCGTTTTGGTGAACGCGTACCGCGTCTTTTCGGATGTTACGCAAATCCTGCGCCTGACCTTGGACCCGGGCACCGATCCACGCGCTGCGAACGAAGCGGTCAAGCGGCGCCTTGCGAAAGTGGCCAGGCAGCCGGGCATGAGCGCGCTCGAAAGCCGCCTTGGCGACATGCGCGCCGACGTGCGCGGTGTATTCGATAAGTCCGGCTAACCCGCGAATGTGCCGTAAGCAAATGGCTCAGGCCGTCGAAGATTTGTCTATTGAACGTGGCTCGCCCATGAGCGCCGGCTGGAACAATACAGCCGACGCGAGGGTGCAGGCGAGGGACAGCGCCAGCAGTTTGCCCATGCTTGACATCCCGGGGTTGCTGGAGAACCACAGGCTGCCAAAGGCCGTGCCGGTCAAAA
>JBOHJT010000239.1:0-5363 GCA_050728715.1 Methylocella sp. | reverse complement strand
GCAGCAGGTCATGCTGAAGGTCCGCTTCGTCGAGGCCAATCGCGAAGCGGCGCGCAATCTCGGCGTCCGCTGGGAATTCTTCAAACAAAACGGTAATTTGGCCGGCGTCGTCGGAACCCGGCAGGGCAGCAGACTTATACCGGCAAACCCGGCGTTCCCGTCGAGCACGACGTTCCCGCAGATCAACCCCAACACCAGCGTCAGCAACTCGGTCTTCGACGTTGTTGGGGGGGCCGGGGCCGTGGGCAGCCCCTTCGCGACCATCATCACCCAGATCGTCAACTCTAAGTTCGGCAGCCTCGATGCCGTGCTCAGCGCGCTCGAGGAGCAGAAAGTGATCCGGGATCTGGCCGAGCCGAACCTCGTTGCCTTGTCGGGCGAAACCGCCAGTTTCCTCGCCGGCGGCTCGTACCCCATTCCGGTGGTTTCCTCGTCGGGGGCCGGCGGCGTGCCCACGATCACCATCCAATACCAGGATTTTGGCGTGAAGCTCAATTTCACGCCGACGGTTCTGGCGCGCGGCGTCATCAGCTTGAAACTCAATCCCGAAGTCAGCCAAATCGATCCGGCGATCGGGGTGACGCTCCCTGGCGGCGGTTTTGTCCCTGGCCTGGATGTCCGGCGGGCACAAACCACGGTGGAGCTGCGTGACGGCCAAAGCTTCGCTATCGCCGGCCTGCTGCAAGCCACATCGTCCCGTACCCTAGATCAACTTCCCTGGCTGGGGACAGTTCCCATTCTCGGCGCCCTGTTTCGCAGCTCGGAATTCCAGCAGAACGAGACGGAGCTGGTCGTCCTCGTGACACCCTATCTGATTAAGCCCCTTCCGCCCGGCAAACAGCTCAAGACACCACTCGACACGTCGCTCGCCGGGAACGATGTGGACTTCTTCTTGAACGGCCGTCCGGAGGTGGCGAAGACGCCGCCGGCCTTTGTCAACGCGCGAGGGCAGGAGCAAAGCCTCGCTGGGGCCATCGCGCCAGGCGCGCCAGGCGTCCCGCCCGTGGCGGCCGTCCCCGTGGTGCCCGTCCCCGTGGCGCCCGCCGTCGCGCCCGCGCCACCTGGAGACGGCGCTCTGCGTTATGACCCGGCGACCGGCTATTTCATCGATCCCCCAGCGCATGGAGGCGCACCGTGAGTTCGCTTCGGATTGTTTTGCTTGCAACGGTCTGCCTGACGCTTGCGGCCTGCGACCGGTACATGGAGGAGCGTTACCTCGTGCGCAGAGACGCGGTCACCTCCAGCGCTGGTGATTCGGTCGCTTCGAATTCGGCGGTCCAAATCCCCACTCCTTGGCCGCGCGGTTCGAACAACCCGAATATCGCATTCGATGGAGAAAAAATGGGTAACGCCGTTAAAAGCTACAGGGAGGACATGGAGTTCCTGCGAGACCAGGAAGTTGATAAGGCCAATATCGGCCGCGGCTCGCCGACGGGGGCTGGCGCGGCTGCTGGGCCGCCGCCTGGGCTAGGATATGGGGCTGGCGCGGCTGCTGGGCCGCCGCCTGGGCTAGGATATGGGGCTGGCGCGGCGCCCGGGCCGTAAGTGTAAGCACCGGCCGACGGTATAATTAAGCCGAGCTCGTTTGACCAGGACGAGGCGGTTTTGGGAGGAATCCCACAGGTACCATTCCATCATTGCCGCGCGGGTCCTAAAACTATTCAAGAAACTCGGGCCGCAGGATAATGCGCTTGTACTCGGGTAAACCGGAGGCGCAATGCGAACACAGTTTTCATGGCGTCCTCGCGCTCGGCGGCCCGCACCACTCGCATGCCGCGAGCAGTCGATGGCACTAGCGTCTACCGCGCGTCCTGCCCGATGTCGTCTTGATGTGGTCTTTGAGATAAAAACGTCGCCGTGACCGGCTGGCCGCGGGCGACGGCTGTCGTCGTGGAATGGCGCGAATTTGGCCCGGCGCTTGATGGGCAACCGTTCGCAAACCGAGACTGCATGTCATGAATTTGCGTTGGGGCAGGACAACCGCGATCCGTATCTATTGCGACAGCGATCTTCTCATGGAAGTGCGCGGCCGCAAAGCCGCGTGCGGGATCGCCGAGGCGGTTGCGGCGCCGATACTCGATTGATGTCAGCCAAGTAGATCGACGAGGGCTGGAATCAAGAGCGCGTCGGCCGGTGGCATCGAATACGCCCGCAGATCCTGTGGCCGCACCCATTTCAGCGTCTGGTTTTCGCGTGCGGTGACAAAACCGGTCCAGCGTCGGCAAATATAGAGAGGCATGAGAAGATGGAAATCTGGGTAGGCAAAACTCGCAAAAGTGAGCGGCGCGAGGCAAGCCTCTTCGACCGCGATGCCTAGTTCCTCGTGCAGTTCCCGGATCAAGGCAGCTTCCGGCCGCTCGTCCAATTCCACCTTGCCGCCGGGAAATTCCCAAAGACCCGCAAGAGACTTGCCTTGGGGACGTTGCGCGATCAGCACGCGGCAATCCTGGTCGATGAGCGCTACGGCGGCGGCGAGCAGAAGTTTCACGAAGCAGGCTCGCCGCTCACGAGCGATAATCGCCGTTGATTGCCACATATTCCTTGGTGAGATCGCAGGTCCATACGGTTGCCGCGCCCATGCCCATGCCCAAATCCACGCGAATTTTTATTTGCGCGCCGCGCATGAGCTTGGAGACCCCAGCCTCGTCATAGGCGGGATCGCGCCGGCCCTTGTCGGCGACACGAACGTCGTTGAACCAGATCGCAAGCCTGTCGCGTTCGGCCGGTACGCCGGCCTTGCCGACGGCCATCACCACGCGGCCCCAATTGGCATCCTCGCCGGCGATCGCCGTTTTGACCAGTGGCGAATTGGCGATCGAGAAAGCGATTTTTTTGGCGGCGGCGGCGGTCGCCGCGCGGGTCACCGTCACCTCGACGAATTTGCGCGCGCCTTCCCCGTCCCTCACGACCTGATGCGCGAGATCGAGGAGGAGACGGTCGAGCGCTTGTTTGAACGGAGCGAGGCGGCGGTCGTTGGCGGCGACGATTTTTGGCGCGCCGCGCTTGGCGGCGGCCGCTGTCGCGAACAGCATCAAGGTGTCGGAGGTCGAGGTATCGCTGTCGACGGTGATCGCGTTGAACGAGCGTTCCGCGCTTTTGGCCAGCATGGATTGCAAGGCCGCCGAGGCAATCGGCGCGTCGGTAAAGGCGAATGCCAGCATGGTCGCCATGTCGGGGGCGATCATGCCCGCGCCCTTCGCCATGCCGGAAATCGTGACCTCGACACCGCCGAGTATCGCGCAGGCGGTTGCGACTTTCGGAAAAGTGTCGGTCGTCATGATCGCCTTGGCGGCCTCAAGGAGACCGTCCGGGGCCGCGCGCGCGGCCAGCGTTTCCAGCACGCCATCGAATTTCGAGGCATCGAGCGGCTCGCCGATCACCCCGGTCGAGGCGACGAAAATTTCATTTGCCGGCGCGCCCGTTGCCTTGGCGGCAAGCGCGGCGGTGAGCTTCACCGCCTGCACCCCGGCCTCGCCGGTGAACGCATTGGCGTTGCCTGAGTTGACGACCAGCGCGCGGGCCTTGCCTCCCTTGAGCCTTGCGCGGCACCAATCGACCGGCGCCGACGGACATTTCGATTTCGTAAAAACCCCCGCCGCCTGCGTGTCCTTGTCGAAAACGGCGAGCATCACATCGGTGCGATCCTTGTCCCGGATCCCGGCGGCGCCGGCGGCAAAACGCACGCCCTCGATGTCTGGCAGCTCGGGAAAGGATTTTGGCGCGAGCGGCGAGACGGCGGCCATGGGACGGGGTTCCTAAAGTAGCTTCGCCCTCGGCGAGCCAGGACGAGTCCCGAAAGTGCCAAGGCCGCGCTCGCGTCGTCAAACAGAGACGAAGCCCCTTGACTTCGTTCCCGGCGGTTTGGGTTACCGCCCACGCCGTCGCCGCGCTTATTTCTTACCTGGAGTGGGCGCGGCCGGTCCAGGTGCCGCCGGCTTATCGGCCTTGGGGGGTTCCGGAGGCTCGGTCCGCTCGATCTTCGCGGTTTTGCGCAAGTCCGCGACGAGCGCGGTTTGCGCCTTTTGCACGACATAGCGGGTGACTTGGTCCTTGACCTGGTCCAAGGGCGGAAAGGTTTTCTGCCGCTTGTCCAGGACCTCGATGATGTGCCAGCCGAACGGGCTTTTCACCGGATCGGAAACCTGCCCCACCTCCAGCTTGAACGCGGCATCGGCGAATTCCGGCACCATGCGATCCTTGGTAAACCAGCCGAGATCTCCGCCTTCCGAGCCCTTGTCTTTCGAGACTTCCTTGGCGATCGTGGCGAATTCCTCGCCCCCCATGAGCCGTTTCAGCGCCGCCTTGGCCTCTTCCTCGGTTGCAACAAGGATATGCTGCGCGTGGATTTCGGTCTCGGGCTTTTGCGCCTTGGCCGCCTCGTCATAGGTCGCTTTGATCGCCGCGTCGGTGGCAGCCGTCTTCGCGACCTGCTCGAGCACGCTCTCCATCAGGAGTTTCTCACGATAATAAGCGAGCTTCTTGGCAAATTCCGGGGTTTGGTCGGCCTTCTCGGCCAGGGCCTTTTGCGCCACCAATTCGCCGTCGATCAAAAAGTCGAGAAGATAGCTGTCGCGCGCCTTGCCTTCGAGCTGAGGCGGGAGGCTCCCGCGGAGGTCGTCGGCGGCGATCCTCACATCGTCGTCGGTGATTGGCTTGCCGTTGACCGTGGCGAGCACCTTGGCCGCCGCCGGAAAGGCGGCAAAAATTGCAAGCGAGACCATGATCACAATGCACGCCAGACAGCCGATTTTGATACGCACGCGTTTCGTTAGGAACATGAGACTGAGCTCCGGGCAAAATCAGGAAGATCGCACCGCGGTTTTCGCGGCGCGTTGCTCAAGAAAGGGCGTTTGCCGCGACCATGCACAGACCGGCGGATTTGACAAGCCCCGGCCCCGATCTTATCTGTCGAACAGGTCTCCGTGGATGATTTTCCGGCTTTCGCGGCCCCCTTTGCCGACACCTCTTGCCGGGTGTCCTGCAGCTGTCGCGCTGGTTTTCTCGAACGAAATGCGCGAACACCGCCGGAACATCGGCTATTGCCGGGCGCCGGGGAAAAGGGATTTCCAGTCAGGAACTGAGTATTTTGTATCGCGGAAATCTTGGAATGCTATGACAAAAGTCCGGCGGTTCGCCGCCGCGCGGGAATTCAAGCCCGGACCGCGCCTTGCGCAAACGCCGCGGGGATCGAGCGAAATCCAAACAGAAAAGCTAGGGGCTAAAGCCGATGGCTGGGAATTGTTCCGGCCGTTTTCCAGAAAGGTCGTTTCGTAATGTTGGGCTCCTTTGCGAAAAAGATTTTCGGGTCGTCGAACGATCGCCGGCTCAAGGGATACCGGCCGAAAGTCGCGGCTATCAACGCG
>JBOHJT010000238.1:0-5414 GCA_050728715.1 Methylocella sp. | reverse complement strand
CCACAAGACCGATCCCGCGAAATTCGAGGACGCGAGTCTCGCAATCCCAACCGGCTCCGGACCCTACCTTGTCGCCGATGTCAATCCCGGCGAACGCATCGTTCTGCGCCGCGATCAAAATTACTGGGGCAAGGACCTGCCGACCCGCTGCGGCCTCTTTAATTTCGATGAGATCGACATCGAATATTTTCGCGACGCCAACAGCCTATTCGAAGCTTTCGTAGCCGGGCTCCTCGATTTTCGCGAGGAGACCAATCCGGCCCGCTGGACGAACGGCTACGACTTCCCGGCCATCCGCGATCGCAGGGCCATCCGGGAAGCCTTGCCGGCCGGAGGGCCAAAGGGAATGCAGGGTTTTGTCTTCAATCTGCGCCGGCATCTCTTTGCCGACATAAGGGTGCGTGAGGCGCTAGGGCTTGTGTTCGATTTCGAATGGGTCAATGCCAATCTTTATGACGGGCTTTACAAACGAACGAAAAGCTTTTTCGACGACTCCGAACTTGCCTCGACCGGGCGCCCGGCGAGCGCCGCCGAGCTTGCCCTGCTCGCCCCGTTTCCTGGCGTGGTTCGCGCCGATATTTTGGAAGGCCGCTGGCGGCCGGCCGCAACCGATGGTTTGGGTGCGGACCGGACGCAGCCCAAGCGCGCCCTCGCGCTTTTGCAAGCGGCAGGCTACGAGCTCGAGGACGGCCGCCTGACCAAAGGGGGCGAGGCTTTGTCCTTCGAGATCATGGTCGCGGACAGCAGTCAGGAGCGCCTCGCCCTCAATTACGCGGATTCGCTTGGCCGGATCGGAGTGACGGCCAAGGTCCGGCTCGTCGACGAAGTCCAATATCAGAGGCGGCGGCAGAAATTCGATTTCGACATGATGACCGGAAGCTGGCTTGCCTCCGCCTCGCCCGGCAACGAGCAGCGCTCGCGCTGGGGCTCGGCAAGCGCGGATCAGGAAGCCTCGTTCAATCTCGCCGGGGTCAAATCGCCCGCCGTCGATGCCATGATCGACGCCCTGCTCGCCGCCAAGACGGAAGAGGATTTTGTCACCGCCGTGCGCGCCTACGATCGCGTGCTTCTCTCCGGCTTCTATATCGTTCCGCTGTTTCATGCGCAGGACCAATGGATCGCGGCGTCTTCCAAGCTTGCGCGGCCGCATAACCTGCCGCGCTACGGTCCGGCCTCGGGCGGTGCCACCCTCGACACATGGTGGAGAAAAGAGCCCTGAAGGCAACCGTTGCCAAGGCACGCTCAAGGATCAGGGCTCATCTCAAAGGCGCCGCGCCTGCCCGCGCGGCCCAAACGAGGAAGACGCGATGCTGATTATTTCTATCCTGGCGATCCTTGTGCTGCTCTTTCTCCTTGCCGGCGTGCGGATCGCCAATCAATATGAGCGGGCGGTGATCTTCCGGCTCGGCAAATATGCCCGCACCTCGGAGCCTGGTCCTTATCTGCTCATTCCCCTCATCGAGTGGCAATGGACGATCGACATGCGCACGATGACGATCGCGGTCGAGGCGCAGGAGGCGATCACCAAGGACAATGTGCCGATCAAGATCAACGCGGTGATCTGGCGCAGGACGATCGATCCCAAGCGGGCGGTCATCGAGGTTGTCGATGTCGGCGATTCGGTTGTCCAGGTCGCCCAAACGGCGCTGCGCAATGTCATCGGCCAGCATACGCTCGACGACGTGCTGAAGGAGCAGGAGGCGATATCGAGAGCGCTTCAGACCTTGATCGACAATGTGACCGAGCCCTGGGGCGTCAAGGTCGAGCGGGTCCAGATGAAGAATGTCGAGATCCCCGAATCCATGCAGCGCGCGATCGCGCAAGAGGCCGAGGCGCTGCGGGAAAAGCGCGCCCGTCAGATCAAGGCGCAGGCGGAAGTCGATGCCGCGGCGCTTTTGCGCCAGGCGGCCGAGATCATCATGCAAAGCCCGGCCGGGCTCGAATTGCGCCGGATGCAAATGATGACCGAGGTTGGGGCCGAGCAAAACACCATGATGATCGTCATGATGCCGAGCGAATTCGTCGACATGGCGCGGGCGATTGCGCAACGGGAAGGCGCGCGGGGGCCGGGGGAAAGTTAGGAAAGCGGGGCGGCGGCAAGACCGAATCAACCAACGCCTATCGCTTCGCACTCATGGGCTTAGACTCTATTTCTCTGGGGGGCCCGCCAGCCGATGTCGCGGCGGTAAAAGCCGCCTGGCCAATCGATCAAATCGATCGCCGCGTAGGCTCGCGCGCGGGCCTCCGCCACGTCGGCGCCAAGGCCTGTGATATTGAGCACTCGGCCGCCGTCGGCGATAAGTCTTTGCCCTTCGCGCTTCGTCCCGGCATGGGTGATTGCCACGAATGGCATTGCCTCGGCGCGCTCCAGCCCATGGATTTCGCTCCCCCGGAGCGGCGCGCCGGGATAGCCCTTGGCGGCGAGCACGACGCTCAGCGCGGTTTTTGCCGAGAGCCGAACTGGGCGCTCCGGCAGCCGTTCCTCGACGCAGGCGAGGAGCAATGCAAGCAAATCCTCTTCAAGACGCGGCAGCATGGCCTGGGTCTCGGGATCGCCGAAACGCACATTGTACTCGATGAGCCTTGGCCCATCCCGGCAAATCATCAGACCGGCGAAAAGGACGCCCTTGAAGGGCGCGCCCACCGCGGCCATTCCCTCGAGCGTCGGCGCGACGATCGTTTCCATGACGCGTTCGCGCATCCGCGCATCCATGACCGGCGCCGGCGAATAGGCGCCCATGCCCCCGGTATTGGGACCGCGCTCGCCTTCGCCCACCCGCTTATGGTCCTGGGCGGAAGCGAACTCCGTCGCGCGCGCGCCATCGCAAAGCGCGAAAAACGAAACCTCCTCGCCGTCGAGAAATTCTTCCACGACGATTTTTTGTCCCGCCGCGCCAAATTCGCCCGAAAACATCCGGCCGATCGCCGCTTCCGCCTCCAGGAGGCTCGCCGCCACGGTGACCCCCTTCCCCGCCGCGAGGCCATCGGCTTTGACCACGATCGGCGCGCCTTTTTCGCGGACGTAGGCCTTGGCGGATATGGCGTCAGCAAAGCACGCGTACGGGGCGGTTGGGATTTTGAAGCGGACGCAAAAATCCTTCGCAAAAATTTTGGAGCCTTCGAGCCGGGCAGCCGCCTTGCTCGGACCGAAAGCCTTGATCCCTGCGGCCGCAAGATCATCGGCGATGCCGGCGACAAGCGGCGCCTCTGGGCCAACCACAACGAGACCGATCTCGTTCGCGTTACAAAAAGCGGCAATCGCCGGATAGTCCTTTATATCGAGCCGCGCGGTGCGGGCGAGCGCCGCCATGCCCGGATTGCCCGGCGCGACGAACAGCGTTTTGAGCAACGGGCTCTTCGCAAGCGCGATGGCGATGGCATGTTCCCGCCCGCCGGAGCCGAGAAGAAGAACGTTCATGATTAGATCAATTGCGGCGGCTGGATACCGGCGAATGCCCTCACAGGGTGTGCGTCGCAAATCCAATTAGCAACAGAAAATGGTGGGCGCGACAGGGATCGAACCTGTGACCCCTACGATGTCAACGTAGTGCTCTTCCGCTGAGCTACGCGCCCCTTCGGATTCCCAAGGGTTGGCGGCAAGCGGTATAATGGGCCATCCGCACCGGCGCAAGCCGATCCCAAAGAGATGATGGCAGCCGGGGATGCTCATTGCGGAATGCTCGTGGTCAAGGAATTCGCTCGCCAGTGTCAACTATCTGGATCCGGCACGAGGTCGAGAACTTTGGCGATCGGTGCCGGTTTGACGCCGAGGGGCGGTTGGAACGGCCCTTCGTGGACCGCGATCAATCCGATCACGAGGACGACGCTGGCGGTGAAAATAACCATGGCGGCGATCTGGGCGCGCGCCTCGTCGAGATGCACCGCGGCAAGGCTGATCTGCGCCATCACGGCCATCAAAAGAACGCCTGTCCATTTGAAGTTTTCTGAAAAATCCGAGCTTAACGCCAGCCGTTCGCCGCGCGCCTCCCTGATCTTCACGGCGGTCTCGAGCAATAGGCGGTTGAGCGCCGCGTTGCCTGGCGCAATCTCCGATTGCGCGACGGTTTGCAACAACGCGTCCTGTGCCGCTTCGGCCTCAGGCGACGCTTCGCCGATCTCCATGCGCGGCCATTCCATGTCGATAACGGCGATGGCATAGGCCAGGATTGCGCGGTCGATCGCAACATGCGGCGCACCCAAGGCCGCGGCCAAGGCATGGAGGGAGATAAGACTGGCGGCTTCCCCGCGCACTGTTGCCGCCGCGCGCCGGTTGCGATCCCAGACGTCGTTCGCGAGAAAGCCGGTGAGAATGCTGAGTATGGCGACGATCGCACCGAAGTATGGCGCCACGACGCCTCGGAAGCTTCGCACCCATGGTCCCGCCATGGCGCCGAAGGAAAGGCGGACCAACACCAAGGCCGAGGCGCTGTAAAAGGCCGCCAAAGTCAAGATCAACGCCGGAAGCGGTAGGGATAGCCAAGCGTCGATCAAGATCGTATCCCCAGCGAAAGCCGACAGGATTACAGCAGACGCATAGATGGAGGCAAGGCGATGCACGACAATCGGGATCAATGGCCGAGCGAATTGCGGCTGAGGGAGAATGGCCGTATCCTTCAAGTCAGTTTCGAGAGCGGCGAAACTTATGATCTTTCCGCTGAATATCTGCGGGTCATGAGTCCCAGCGCGGAAGTCCAGGGCCACCGGCGCGAAGACCATTTGACCATCGGCGGCAAGCGGCATTGCAGCGTGACCGGGATCGAGCCGGTCGGCACCTACGCGGTGCGGCTGATCTTCGACGATTTGCACTCCACGGGAATCTTCACCTGGGATTATCTCCATGAGCTCGGCTCGCGCCACGCGGAGAAATGGGCCCTCTACGAGGCGGAGCTCAAAACCAAGGGGCTCAGCCGCGACCGGCCGGGACAGGTGTGATGGAGCATCCGCGCGTTTTGCCGGACTGCCCGAGCGTCCGGTCGAGATCCGGTCCGGCCGGGCGCGGATCGCCAAGGGATATGGTCGAACCTTCTCGCAAGAGTCGCCGGAGGGAGGGACGCCAGGCAGCACCCTCGAATGAGACTATATGCGACTGCCGGAACCGCGATATTTTTAAGAATAAGCGCGGCACCGGCCATTTTCCGCTGATCCAGTTAGAGTACACAAGATTTTACTGTCTCCTGTATCTTAGCAAGCTGATTTCTCAGCGAATCGGTCAACAGGCCAGGGCCTAACGCCGACAGATGACGCTGCGCTTCTGTGACGTGAGAACTAACGTAAATACATTGTCGCGAGTTAGCCTAGGACAAAGCCCAAGTCATTTCGGTAATCGCATGCGTTGATTCGATATAATAAGTATTATTAGACGGATATTTTGAAAAAATATCGAGCGCTCTTTTGTACTGTGTTCTTCCTTGTTC
>JBOHJT010000237.1:0-5421 GCA_050728715.1 Methylocella sp. | reverse complement strand
CGTAGCTCGCCCAATCAGGCTTGAACGCGTTCGCGCGCGCCTTTGCTAGCGGCAGCCGTTGCTTATCGGCCTCCCCCCGGCGATGCGCCGCCGCGACTTTGGCGTATTCGGCGCGGACCGTCGCGATGGTGACGGCGCGGGACTGCGCCGAGAAAAGCGATTGCACGACGCCAACCGCCCGGCTCGCGTCGGTGACATAGACCGTCTGGCCCTTGGCATAATTTGGATGAATCTTGACCGCGGTATGGACCCGGCTCGTCGTCGCGCCGCCAATCAGGAGCGGCAGATCGAAACCTTCCCGCTCCATCTCGGCGGCGACAAAGCACATCTCGTCAAGCGAGGGCGTGATGAGACCCGATAGGCCGATCGCGTCCACCTTTTCCGTCCGTGCGGTCGCCAAAATCTTGGCCGCGGGAACCATCACGCCAAGATCGATGATCTCGTAATTGTTGCAGGCGAGCACCACGCCGACGATGTTCTTGCCGATGTCGTGCACGTCGCCCTTGACCGTCGCCATCAGGATTTTGCCCGCGCTCGATCGCTCGCCGGCCCCGGTCTTTCGCTTTTCCTCGTCCATGAAGGGAAGCAGATACGCGACCGCCCGTTTCATCACCCGCGCGGATTTGACGACCTGGGGCAAAAACATTTTTCCGGAGCCGAACAGATCGCCGACGACATTCATGCCGGCCATGAGCGGCCCCTCGATGACATCGAGCGGCTTTTTCGCGGCGGCACGCGCTTCCTCGACATCGCGGTCGACGAATTCGGTGATGCCGTTAACGAGCGCATGTTCGAGCCGCTTCTCAACCGGCTCGGCGCGCCAGGCGAGATTTTTCTCGGGGCCCTGCATTCCAGGGCCCGTGTAGCTTTCGGCGAGCGCGAGCAGTCTTTCGGTGGCGTCCGGCCGCCTGTTGAGGACGACATCCTCGCAGGCCTCGCGGAGGTCCGGTTCGATTTCGGCATAGACCGCGAGCTGGCCCGCGTTGACGATGCCCATGTCCATGCCGGCGGCAATCGCGTGATAGAGAAACACCGAATGCATGGCCTGGCGCACCGCCTCGTTGCCGCGAAACGAGAAGGAAAGATTGGAAACGCCGCCGGAAATATGAACGCGCGGGAACCGCTTGCGAATTTCCCGCGCGGCCTCGATGAAATCGACGCCATAATTATCATGTTCCTCGATGCCGGTCGCGACCGGAAAGATATTTGGATCGAAGATGATGTCCTCGGGCGGAAACCCGGCGTCCTTGGTCAAGATGCCGTAGGCGCGCGAGCAAATCTCGACCTTGCGTTCGCGCGTATCGGCCTGGCCCTTCTCGTCGAAGGCCATCACGACGACGGCGGCGCCATGGGCGCGCACGGTTTTCGCCTCCGCGACAAATTTATCGACGCCTCCTTTCATCGATATGGAATTGACGATTGCCTTGCCTTGCACGCATTTGAGAGCGCTCTCGATGACCGGAAATTTCGATGAATCGATCATCACCGGCACACGCGAAATGTCGGGCTCGGCGGCGATGAGGTTCAAAAACTCGACCATTGCCTTTTCGGAATCGAGGAGGCCTTCGTCCATGTTGACGTCGATGATCTGCGCGCCCATCGCCACTTGATCGCGCGCGACATCGAGCGCGGCGGAAAAATCGCCCTCCTTGATCAATTTGCGGAATTTGGCGGAGCCGGTGACATTGGTCCGTTCGCCGATATTGACAAACGAAATCTCTGGCGCGAGCACAAACGGTTCCAATCCGGAGAGGCGCAGCAACGGCGCGATGCGCGGCACTTTTCGCGGCGCAATCGCTTTGACGCGCGCGGCGATCGCCTGAATATGCGCGGGCGTCGTGCCGCAGCAGCCGCCAACGATATTGACGAGACCGGCTTCCGCGAATTCGCCAATGAGAGAGGCCATATATTCGGGGCTCTCGTCATAAAGACCGAACTCGTTTGGCAGACCGGCGTTGGGATAGGCGCAGACGAGCGTATCGGCGATCCGGGAAAGCTCGGCGAGATGGGCGCGCATCTCGCGTGCGCCAAGCGCGCAATTGAGGCCGATCGTCAAGGGTTTTGCGTGACGCAGCGAATGCCAGAACGCCGCGGGCGTCTGGCCAGAAAGCGTGCGGCCGGACAAGTCCGTGATCGTGCCGGAAATCATGACCGGCAGTCTCTCGCCGCGCGCATCGAAAACGCCCTCGATGGCGGAAAGCGCCGCCTTGGCGTTTAGAGTGTCGAAAATCGTCTCGACGATCAAAATATCCGCGCCGCCCTCGATGAGTGCTTCTGCCGCCTCGGCATAGGCCTCGCGCAAATCGTCAAAACTCACCGCGCGAAAGCCAGGATTATTAACGTCGGGAGAAATCGAGGCGGTGCGATTGGTCGGCCCCAATGCGCCAGCGACGAAGCGGCGGATTCCGTCCTTTTGTTCCGCCGCGTCCGCCGCCTCGCGGGCGAGCCGCGCCGCGATAAAATTCAACTCGGCGACAAACTCCTCCATCCCATAATCCGCTTGAGCGATCCGTGTCGAACTGAATGTATTCGTCTCGGCGATGTCGGCGCCGGCTCTAAAATAGGCGAGATGAATGGCTTTGATTGCCCGTGGCTGGGTGAGGCTCAAGAGATCGTTGTTGCCCCGCAAGTCGCGCGGCCAATCCGCGAAGCGCTCGCCGCGAAATTCAGTCTCGCTGAACTTGTGCTGCTGGATCATCGTGCCCATGGCGCCGTCGAGCACCAAAATTCTTTCGCGGGCGGCGGATTGAATAGCAGCGCGCGTTTCGTCTCCATGAAACCTTCGCGTCATCAAGCGGCCTCTTGTTCGAGTTTCGGCCGGAGCCCTAAAAGATGGCAGATCGCATAGACAAGGTCGGCGCGGTTCATCGTGTAGAAATGAAAATCCCTTATGCCGTGATCGACGAGATCGAGAACCTGTTCGGCGGCGACCGTCGCGGCGACGAGCTTTCGCGTTTGCGGATCGTTCTCGAGCCCTTCGAAACGGCCGGCGAGCCATTGCGGAACGCTCGCCCCGGCGCGCTTCGCGAATTTCGCGGTTTGCTGGAAACTTTGCACCGGGACGATGCCCGGAGTAATCGGAATATCGAGTCCCCGCGCCTGCACTTTGTCGAGAAAACGCAAATAGATTTCGTTTTCGAAAAAAAACTGGGTGATCGCCCGGTGCGCTCCGGCATCGATCTTTGCTTTCAAGACATCGATATCGGCGTCGGCCGAGACACTTTCGGGGTGGCCTTCCGGATAAGCGGCCACCGAGATTTCAAAGTCGGCGACCTCTCTGATCCCAGCAACGAGCGCGGCCGAATTCGCGTAGCCGTTGGGATGCGGGCGAAATTTCGTCCCCGGTCCATCTTGCGGATCGCCGCGCAGCGCAACGATGTGGCGGACGCCGATGTCCCAATAGCCTTGGACGACGGAATCGATCTCCTCCCGCGCGGCCGCGACGCAGGTCAGGTGCGCGGCGGGCTTAACTTGAGTCTCGTTCACGATCCGCGCAACCGTCGCATGGGTGCGCTCCCGGGTCGAGCCTCCGGCGCCATAGGTGACCGAGACAAAACTCGGGCCGAGTGGTGCAAGCCGCTTGATCGACTCCCAAAGGGTCGCCTCCATCGCCTCGGTCGCCGGGGGAAAAAACTCGAAGGAGACCGAGATATCGGGGCAGACGGTGCGGCTCGCCCGGGGAAAGCTACAGGACGGGTTTTCGTTCATGCGACTTCCCGCGCGGTTAAAGGGAGAGGATCGGCGATCGCCCGGCGGTCGCGGCCGAGCCAGAGGGATACGGTGAGCTTGTCGGCTTCACCCGCGTCCGGTGCAAGATCCTCCTTGGCGATCAAATCCAGTCCGGCGGCGGCCATGAACCCCGCGACTTCCCCGGCCGCGAAGCCGAGCCGCCGGTGCGCGTGCGCCGCGCGCAAAGTCTCTTCCCCGTGCGGCGCGAAATCGACGATGAGAAGTCGGCCGCCCGGCCGCAAGGCGCGCGCGGCCTCGCGAATGGCGCGCAAGGGATCGTCGAGATAATGCAGGACCTGATGCATGATGACGAGATCATGGAAATCCGGTTCGACCGGCATCGCGTGAATATCGCCTTGGCGCAATTGCACATTGCGCAACCCCGCGCGTTCGATGCGCACGCGCGCGATGCTCAGCATGTGCGGCGATTGATCGACACCAACCGCCCGCGCGGCGAGCGGCCCCAAAAGTTCGAGCATCCGGCCGGTGCCGGTGCCAAGATCGAGGAGCGCATGGACCGGGCCCGCGCCGATCGCCTTGCGGATCGCGGCCTCGACGCGTTCTTCCGGAACATGCATGGCGCGCACCTCGTCCCAGTTCGCCGCATGGGCGGCGAAATAGCGGGCCGCCTGGTCGTCGCGAGTCTGGCGGACCTCGGCGAGCCGCGCCCGGTCGGCAGTGAGACGCCCATCGGCCGGCGCGAGCCTTGCCACGAGGTCGCGGGCAAAACCGGCCACGGGCCCCGCCTGCGCGATTCGGAAAAAGACCCAGGCGCCCTCGCGATGGCGCTCGACGAGCCCGGCTTCGACGAGGAGTTTTAAATGGCGCGAGATGCGCGGCTGCGATTGCCCGAGAATCGTCACGAGCTCGCTGACCGTGAGTTCGGCTTCGGCGAGAAGGGCGAGCAGGCGCAACCGCGTGGCCTCGCCCGCCGCGGCGGCGGCAGCGAGAATGGCGTCGAAAGGGATGTGGCCGGGCACGGGTTTCCTGCAAAGTCCGTTGGAACTCACAATATGCAGATATATTTATATGTAAAGTGAATTCTATGGTTTTTTGCGTAACCGCAGCGTTTCCAGCTTGGAGAAATCCTCGCGGAAGGTTAAAAGCGCTGGGCACGTCAACACTAAAGCCCAAGGATGACATTCATGAAAACCTTCCTCCGCTTGATGATCGCCGGCACCCTTGTTTTTTCCTTCGCTGAATCCGGCTATGCGCAGACGAGTCCGCCAGCCGCCCCGGCGGCGCCCGCCACGCCCGCCGCGCCAAAACCGATGAAGGCCCCGATGTCGGCCAAGTCCAAGGAATGTTCGGCCAAGGCCACCGCGCAAGGCTTGCACGGCAAGGCCCGGAAGGAATTTCGCGAAAAGTGCAAGAAAGGAGAGATGTGACCGCTACTTGAGCGCTAGGAAGCCCGCGAAAAACTCTCCCACCCGCGCGGGCAAGTCAAAAGTGGCAACCGCGCGGGCCATGTCGAGCAGGTCGAGCCCGATCCACGGCATGACATGAAGGATAAGGCCCCAGGCGAGAAACGCCTGGGCCGCGATGCCGAGGAAGGCGCCAGCAAAAATCTGGCCGGTCAGGACAAGTGCCAGCCAGGCCCGCTCGAATGCTGGCGGGGCTTTCCCGGCAGGCATGAAACGGAGGAGCACGGACGCTAGTCCCGGTACCCCGCGCAGCAGCGATGTCCCGCCA
>JBOHJT010000236.1:0-5440 GCA_050728715.1 Methylocella sp. | reverse complement strand
ACGTGGTGGGCCGTTCCACGAATTTTCACATCGGGACCGCTCGATTCATAGGACCTCGTCAGAGGATTCGGACCCTTGCGATTGTTGGGGCGGCCGCGCATACGCTTGTTATTCTGTCCTGGTCTCATTGATGATCCTTGGGTGGCACCGTAATTGCGCTTTGCGCGCAGCCGGACCGGCGTGCGTTCACGGTCCTTACCGAACCCCTTATTTTCAAAGCACAATTTTCAAAGCACGTGGGCGCGAGCGGATATAAGGCTCTCCAGCCGGTGACGACTGTGCTCACGGAACCGCCGTGGCACCGATCTTCGACTCTTGATGATAGAGTCTCAGACTCTGGGGACATTGATCCCGGTTGCGCCGGGCATCACAGCATAGCTCGAAGTGGAGATCGTCTTGTTGTCAGCACGCGCCCGGCTTTTCGTTCGGACGTTCGCGCGAACCGAGGACCTCAACGCCAATCGCAACCATGCAACATAAGCGAAAACCAATCCTTGGAAAGGGAACCTAGTCGCTTTCGCGGCAAACGCCAAGAGCTTTCGCAAAAATATATCTCTTGCGATGTTTGGCGTGACCAATTTGTCACGCCAGGGCTCCCTGGCCACGACACGCCAAAACCACACGCCGGCATCCGTCGAGGTCAAGTCTAACCTTGACCGGCGCGCCGAATGCGCCGGTCAAGAGCGATTCGACGGCCGGATGCTGGCCCGCCCCCACTTCCAGCGCGATCAACCCGCCTGGCGCGAGCAAATTCCGCGAAGCCGGGATGATTTCGCGATAGGCCGCCAAACCGTCTTCGCCGCCATCCAGAGCCAGACGCGGATCGTGATCGCGAACCTCCGGTGCTAAGCGGGCGATTTCACCGCGCACGACATAGGGCGGATTGGACACGATCACATCGAAGGGACCACGCAAGGCGCGGGTCCAATCGCAGCAAACGATGGACCCCTGCCGCGCGAGTCCCAAGGTGGCGAGATTGTCGCGCGCGATCACGCAGGCGCCAGGCGAAATATCGACGCCGGCGCCGAAAGATCCTGACAGGCTCTGCAACAGCGAGCAAAGGATTGCCCCGGACCCCGTCCCGAGGTCGAGAATCCGCCAGTTTTCGCGCGGCGACCGGGCCGCATGGTCGAGCACGGCCTCGATGAGCGTCTCGGTGGCGTCACGCGGATCGAGAACGGCCGGGCCGATCTGGAAACGCGCCCGCCAAAAATCTCGATAACCGATGATTCGCGACACCGGCTCGCGCTTCAACCGCAGGGCCGCGAAATATGCAACCGTCACGGCGTCGGGACCAAGCAGACAATCGGGGTTGGAAACGAGATCCGCGTGATCGATACCGAGCGCAGCGCAAAGAAGCACGCGGGCATCGATTTGCGCCGACACTAAGCCGCCTTTCGCCAAGGTCCGCGCGAGCGAGTGCCGCGCCGCGCCGCGCGTCATCGCCGGTTCAAAATCGGGCGGATGCGGTATCGCAAACTCTTTCCTCACGGCGCGGGCTGGCTTGCGGCATCGAGCAAAATCCTGGTCAGCCGCGCGGCGAAATGCGACGCGTTGGCCGGCTTTTCACCTTCCATCAGCCGCGTCTCGTCGAAAAGGAGCCAGACGATATCCTCGAATTTTTTCTTGTCCGGGGCACCAATTCGCGCGGCCAGGGCGCGAATCAGCGGATGCGCGGGATTGATTTCGAGCACCGGCTTCGACGCCAGGCCGAGGCGGCCGCTTTCGGCGAGCATCCGTTCGAGACGGCGGTCCGGCCCCCGATCGGAGGCCACGAGACAAGCGGGGCTCGACGCCAGCCTGTCGGAAGCGCGGACAACCTCGACCGCCTCGCCCAAAACCTGTTTGATGAGCGCGTAAAGGGTCGCGAGACCGGCCGCCGGGGATTCGGCTCCGGCCGCGCCGGCGTCCAGTTTCTCCTTGAGCGGAATGGATTTTATGTCGGCCGCGCCCTGGGTCACCGACTTGAACTGCTTGCCGTCGAAGCCAACCGCCGTCGCCACCCAAAAGGCATCGACCGGATCCGGTAACAGCAAAACCTCGATGCCTCTCGCCCGGAACCCTTCAAGCTGCGGACTAGCGGACAGATGGGCCAGATCCTCGCCGAGAAGATAATAGATCGCCGTCTGGTTCGTTTGCAGGCTTTCAACATAGTCCTTGAGGCTGCGGCCGCCTTCCGGATGGGTCGAGGTCGCAAAGCGCGCCAAACCGAACAAAGCGTCGCGTTTTTCAGGGTCCTCATAAAGTCCTTCCTTCAGGACGCTTCCGAAGTGCTCCCAGATCGTCGCGAATTTTTCCTTGTCGTTTTCGGCAAGCTTGGTCAGTTCCTGAAGGACGCGGTTCGTCACGGCTTTCTTGATCGCGGCGAAGACCGGGCTTTGCTGAATTGTTTCACGTGAAACATTCAGCGGAAGATCGGTCGAATCGATCACCATGCGCACAAAGCGCAGCCATCTCGGCACAACCTCGGCGTCTTCCTTGACCAGCACGTGGCGGACATAGAGCTTTGCCCGGCCCGGACGCGAAGGATCGAACAGATCGAACGGCCGCGATCCCGGCACAAACGCCAATACCGTGTAGTCGTGGCGCCCTTCCGCGTGCCAGTGCATCGTTAATGCAGGTTCGTCGAGAACATAGCTAAGGCTTTGATAAAAAACGATATAGTCTTTCTGTTCGATCGCGGCCTTCGATTTGGTCCAAAGCGCCGCGCCGTCGGTTAAGCGGCGCGCGTCCTTCTCTTCGACAAGCTCGATCGGCACCGCGAGCGCGCTCGAGTGTTCGCGCACGAGCCGTTCAATCCAGCCTGGCTCAAGGTAATTCTTGGACTGTTCGTTCAGGTGGAGAACCACCCGCGTACCCTGGACCGGGGCCTCGCCTTGGGCCAGCGGCTGGATCGAAAAGGTGCCCTTGCCGTCCGAACTCCACTGGAAGGCGTCCGTCGAACCCGCGCGGCGCGTAAAAACATCGACGCGGTCCGCGACCATGAAGGCCGAGTAAAATCCGATCCCAAACTGGCCGATCAAAGCAAGTTTTTCGCGCGCATCCGCGCCCCCCGCCTCTTCGCCGCCACCGCCGAACCGGTCCAGAAAGGCGCGGGTTCCGGAGCGCGCGATGGTGCCAAGATGATCGGTGAGGTCTCGATGCGACATGCCGATCCCATTGTCCTCGATGGCGAGGGTTTGGGCGTCCTTGTCGAGCGAAATCCGGATCGCGAACGGCGAAGATGCAAGCGCGGGATCGGCGAGCGCCTCGTAACGCAATTGTTCGCAGGCGTCGGCGGCATTGGAAAGGAGTTCGCGCAGAAAGATGTCCCCGTCGGAATAGACCGAATGCACCATCAGGTGCAGCAATTTGGCGACATCCGCTTGAAAAGCTTGGCTTTGACCCGCTGCGTCCGCCATTGTCACGTGGCCTCCTTTCCGGTAGTAACTGAATTTCACGAATTTGGCGGCCCCTCGCGGATCGCGTCGAACTTCGCGGCGCCACCCTCCTCGCAGCGCGGATATTGCCTTTGTGCCCGGCGGATGCAAGGCCTTCGCGCTCGCCGTATTCGCTCCCGGGTCCATGGGGAAAGTAAGCACAACTTCGCAGGTCCGCATTCCTGGGCCAGCGGATATTGCGTATCGGCCGTGGGAAGGGATGAAGCGGTGCTACGGGCAATATACCAGGAACCAGGAAAGGGAAGGCAACCGTCACTATCAACTGAGCCTGTGGCGCCGACGGGCCACTCTCAGATGGCTCGATAAAGCCGGGGCCGCGTCAGCGGCCCCGGCAGCCGCTTTGAGCGGCTCACATGATAAGTCCCCGGCTTTGCCGGGGCTATTTGCACCTCGAGCAGATCCCGAAAAAGTTGACCGGCTTTTTCGATTCTGACCTGCTCCAACTTATTGAGTTTGAGCGGTTCCTTTTCGATCACATGATTTCATCTGATCGGGAAGCGCTCTGGCATGCCGGTATCAATTCGGTTGATGGGCACTTCGGTTCGTCTTCATGGGGATTTTCTGAAATCATGCGTCATCGTGCTTGCGCCTTAAACCGCAGGAAAGACGCCGTCGGACTCCGCCGCCGGGCTTTTCCTGGCCCGGCTGCCAGCTCGTTGCAAAAAGCGCCCGCTTCAGGGTCTTGCACATGGCCGCGTTAACGATGTTTCCAATTGCGTCCAGCCGTCCAGTTTGAATCCTAGCGTTCAGGTTGTAAAGTAACCTTTGGTTAACGGTTCCGCCGGGGCGGCTCCCGTGTGTATGCGCAAAGCCTTGGCCCGTTGCGAGTGAGTTTGTAAGAGGTATCCGATGGCGAGTTCCAACAAAGCTCAAGATCCCGCCGCGGCGGCGCTTTTGGCCATCGAAGAGGCGCTGAATCTCCGCGCCGCCGGCCAAGGCGCTCGACCGGCCGAAGCAAATCCCATTGGCACAACCAGCGTGGACAAGGCGAAGGAGCGCTTGGTGGGCGAGCGCGAAGCCGCAATGCCGCGCGGCCCTTCGAGGCCGCCGCGTGATGCCGCGCGGACGCCGGAGTCAGGGCGGGCGGCGATCGACGAGGATCGATTAATCGGTCCGGCGCGTGCGAACTCCGCCGCGCCAGGCGCGGAAATTCACGCCCCGGAGAACTCCGGCGGGGCCGTACCCTCGATGCAACCGGCCAACGACGATCGCCAATCCGCCGGCGAGATTCTCCGCGCGTTTCAGAGCCGTTCCAACCGGATTCCGCCAGTCTTTATCGCGGCCTGCTCGGGTTTATGGGTTATCCTCACCCTCGGCTACTTTATTGCCAACCGCGCGGTCCTTTTCAATCTGCCGGCTGGGTCTCTGTTGCCGCAAGCCGCACTTTATCTGATGACCATCGTGGGCCCCGTCATCTTCTTTTTGGTGACGGCGGCGTTGCTTCGCCGGGGTCAGGAGATGCGGCTTGCCGCCCGTTCGATGACCGAAGTCGCGGTCCGCCTGGCCGAGCCCGAAACCATCGCCGCCGGGCAAATGGTCACGCTTTCCCAAGCTATCCGCCGTGAGGTCGCTTCGATGGGGGACGGCATCGAACGCGCGCTCGCAAGAGCGAGCGAGCTCGACACTCTGGTCCGATCCGAGGTTTCCAATCTGGAACGATCCTACGCCGACAATGAGCGCCGCGTCCGCGCCCTGGTCGACGAATTAGCGACCGAGCGGGAATCCATTGTGACCAACGCCGATCGTGTCCGAGGGGTGATTGCAGTCGCGCAAGAAAACCTTTCCCGCGATCTCGCCGGGGCCTCCGTGCGGTTTGCGGAGAGTGTTGGAGAAGCCGCCGGCCGTGTCACCGCCTCGCTTAACTCCAAAGGCGAGGAAATCAAAACGGCGCTCGGCCGGGGCCGGGACGATCTCGTCGCTGAATTGTCTTCGCATGGGAATGATCTGATCAAGCGGCTGACCCAAACCGGTCAAGACGCCTCGGCCAGTCTCGCGGGAGC
>JBOHJT010000235.1:0-5444 GCA_050728715.1 Methylocella sp. | reverse complement strand
CCAAGTTCCATGTCGTCTTGAGCGCGGCGCCGGTGGGGCGGCCTCTGGCGCAGCTCGGCATCGCTTATCGAGACACCATTGCATCGCGCGCGCGAACGCGACGAGGCTTTGGTTCGCCAATGGCTGAGCGGTCCGGCGGGCTCGCCAGATTATCCGAAAATCAGGAAAATGGCGCAAAAACAAGGTGCTGAGATATATTTCGGCGACCCCGCGCGGATCCCGATCATCCGCCTCCCGCACCTGGGAAAAAAGGTGAAACGCCATTGTCAAAACGCGGGCGCGCGACATGGGATGAGATTGATTTCAGCGATCGCTTCGCGCGGCCACATGCGGTTCATGATCAAGCAAGAAGGCGGCGTCAACGCCGCGGTGTTCATCGCGTTCCTGCAACGGCCGATCGCTAGCGCCAGGCGCGCGATCTTTCTCATCGTCGATCGCGCACAAGCCCATGTCGCTCGAAAAACCAGGGCCTTTGTCGAAAGCCCAAACGGATCGCTGTGGCTGTTTTATCTTCCAACCCAAGCAAGCTATGATCGTCCATGCGCCGGCTGCAAAACGGCCCGGCCAAAATCCGCTCCTTCTACCAAAAACCTTCTCTCCGATGCGCCCGCCGCGTGCAGGTCCATCTACTTATGAACGTAAAACTCTTGCCTTTCCGGGGGGCGGATTCTGTTGCGCGCGTGATTCGATCTGGCTTCCTCACCAAACAAGATAGTAAGCGAGGCCCAAAACATCCGAGTCGGTCCATGCGAACTTGTAGCGCTGGTTTTGCGGGAGGCGCTTTGGGACATAAAGGTCATGAATTATGCCCACCGCAACGAACTCGGGCACAATGTCGAGCGCCACTTCATCGAAGAGTTCACTGCGGATGTAGGTCTTCGCGCCCTCAATTGTTCTCGTGAGACTGGAAAGATTCAGCCGGTGTTATCCGCTCGGTGCGGCGCTCAGCAGCAGGACCTCCGAAGCAAGCCCGCGATCTTCGATGGTCCGTAGGACGAAGAGCTGCGCGAAAAGGGTCTGAAGCTGGTCGTCTACGCTGCTGTGAACCTCGACTTGAGCGCTTGTTCGTGCCACGCATCCAGTCGCAACACAGGCTCGTCATTGACCGGCTGTGGAAGACTTGAAGCAGGATAGGGCTGCAAAGCAATTCGGTCAGGCGCGCCGTCCGCCAAGGCGCGTGGTCTAGAGCACGGCGATGTCCGCTACCGAGACCAGGCTCGATGGTCGCTTAGGCTGCCTCTGGCGCCAAGCGGTCGTTACCGCAAGGCCAGCTTAGCTCCCGAACGGGCGGCGAGCCACAGTTCAAACCGCCCACTACTTCTGTTTTGCCCCTTTCCTCACAGCGGATTTCGTGTATAAAGCGCCCGTCATCGTATCCGCATGAACCCTGCTGGACGACATCCCGGCCGGGCCGCGCGGACGGCAATATTTCATCCCACTTTTCAAAGAGGTTTTTCGATGTCGATTACCGCCGAGCGCAAACAGGCGCTCGTGAAGGACTATGCCCTGAAACAGGGCGATACCGGCTCTCCGGAGGTTCAGGTTGCGATCCTGACCGAGCGGATCGCCAATCTGACCGGGCATTTCAAGACGCATGTGAAAGACAATCACTCGCGCCGTGGTCTGCTCAAGCTCGTCTCGCAACGCCGGCAGCTCCTCGACTACGTCAAGGCGAAGGACGAGCCGCGCTACAAATCGCTGATCGAACGCCTTGGCATCCGGCGCTAGAATTTTTCCGCGCGGTTTGCTTGCCGCACCTTTGGGCGCGAAAGAACCTCCGCACGGATGAGCGCGAGCGCTTGCTTTTCGTATGGAATCGCATGATCTAAAATAAACAATTACAATCAGAGAGTTGGAGCATGCTCCAGATCTTAGGTATTAGCCAGCTTTTCTGGGACATGCGCTAACAGCGATATAGTATAAATTAAACGCCTTGTGTCGCAGGATGAACGGGGAGCGCCGCAACGGACAGATCCTGGGGGACCGAAAAGAGTGAAGAGCGGTGATTGACTTATCTTTGTGGTCAGGCACATAAGACCACAGTTACAGTGTCCTGAGCCCGTTGATAAGGGGCATCGGGCAAAATTGCCTGAAACCTCCTCTAGTCTCACATATCAAGGCAAAACGACAAGATAATCAATGGTTCGGCCAGAGAAGTCCCATGTTGGACCTTGATCAAGCGATCAGAGAGCGCCATTCGACGCGGATGTTTTTGCCCCAACCGGTGCCGCGGGAGTTAGTGAATGAGTCCGTCGCCCTGGCCCAGTATGCGCCGTCGAACTCCAACATCGAGCCGTGGCGGGTGGTGTTCGCGTCCGGAGCGCCCCGGGACCGCCTCGTCGCCGCCCTGCTCGACGAGGCCCAGCGTCGGCCGCCCAATATTCCGCCCCTGCCCGAGGGGTTTCAACACTTTCGCAGCGAGCTGGGCGCTCAAGTCTACAGGGCGATGGGAATTGCTCGCGAGGACAAGACGGGACATGCAGCCGCAGTCCTTCGCAACTGGGAGTTCTTCCGCGCGCCGCTGGCCGGCATTGTCTGCATGCACCGGGACCTCGGCCCAGCGGACGCCGTCAGCGTGGGGATGTTTCTCCAAACATTGCTGTTGGCCTTGACCGAACGCGGACTGGCTAGTTGCGTCGAGGTCTCGGTCGCGGGATATCCGGAGATCATCCGGGCGCAGCTGGCTATTCCGGAGGAACTGTCGATCCTGTGCGGCCTGGCGGTCGGCTACCCCGACCCAGACTTCCCCGCCAATAGGCTGCACATCGGCCGTGAGCCCATCGGGGAGAACGTGGTGTTCCTCGACAACTAATGCGGGAGAACTCGTACTAAGACAAAACATGTAACCTCTTGTATTTTTCGCAATGCGGCGGCATTGGGCCGCCGCGCCAAACCATGGTGAAGACCAATGCCCGTGGCAGGATCGCCAGGTGCTGTCGGACAGCTTCTCGCCGTCTTGCTCTGGCCTTGGGCTTCGCCTTTTCCCAGAAAGACGCATGAATGTTTGAAATCCATCGTGAAGAACTCGATTGGGCCGGGCGCAAGCTCGTGCTCGAAGCTGGCAAGATCGCCCGCCAAGCCGATGGCGCCGTCGTCGCGACCTATGGCGAAACCACGGTTCTTGCCACTGTCGTCTCGGCCATGGCCGCCAAGGCCGGGGGCGATTTTTTTCCCCTGACGGTCAATTATCAAGAAAAGGCCTTCGCGGCGGGCCGCATTCCCGGTGGTTATTTCAAGCGCGAGGGCCGCCCTTCGGAAAAGGAGACCCTCGTCTCACGCCTGATCGACCGCCCGATCCGCCCATTGTTTCCCGACGGCTATCGCAACGAGACGCAAGTCGTCGCGACGGTGCTTTCGCACGACCTCGAGAACGATCCCGATATCGTGGCCATGGTCGCGAGCTCGGCGGCGCTGACCTTGTCCGGCGTCCCCTTCATGGGGCCAATCGGCGCCGCACGGGTCGGGTTCATCAACGGCGCGCTGAAAGTCAATCCGGCGCTCGAGGAGTTGAAAGACTCCTCGCTCGACCTCGTGGTCGCGGGAACCAGCGACGCCGTGCTGATGGTTGAATCCGAAGCCAAGGAACTCGCCGAGGCGACCATGCTCCAGGCCGTCATGGCCGGTCATGCCGGATTTCAGCCGGTTATCGACGCGATCATCCGGCTCGCCGAAAAGGCCGCCAAGCAGCCGCGCGAGTTCGCCGTTCCCGGCAAGAGCGAGGTCGAGACGGCGGTGCGTGAGATCGCCGAGGCCGGATTACGCGCGGCCTACAAGGTCACCACGAAGCAGGACCGCTATAACGCGGTCGATGCTGTAAAGGCAAAAGTTGTCGCGGCACTTTTGCCGGACAATGGAGAGCAAAGGTTTTCCAAGGAGCAGGTTGCCGAAGTCTTTCACGATCTGCAGGCCAAGGTTGTCCGCTGGAACATCCTCGACACCGGCATCAGAATCGACGGGCGCGACGTCAAGACGGTCCGGCCGATTGTCGCGGAGGCCGGCGTCTTGCCGCGCACGCATGGCTCGGCGCTTTTCACCCGTGGCGAGACGCAGGCCTTGGTCGTCGCGACGCTTGGGACCGGGGAGGACGAGCAATACGTCGATAGCTTGGAGGGCACCTACAAGGAGCGCTTCCTTCTGCATTACAATTTCCCCCCCTATTCGGTCGGCGAGACCGGCCGCATGGGCTCGCCCGGACGCCGCGAAATCGGTCATGGCAAGCTTGCCTGGCGCGCCATTCATCCGATGCTTCCCACGGTGACGGAATTTCCCTATACGATTCGGATCGTGGCCGAGATCACGGAGTCGAACGGCTCATCCTCGATGGCGACGGTCTGCGGCTCGTCGCTTGCCCTGATGGACGCCGGCGTTCCCATGAAGCGGCCGACAGCGGGCATCGCCATGGGCCTCATTCTCGAAGGCGAGCGATTTGCCGTCCTCTCCGACATTCTCGGCGACGAGGATCATCTCGGCGATATGGATTTCAAGGTGGCCGGTACCGAAGAAGGTATTACGTCGCTGCAAATGGACATCAAGATCACCGGCATCAACGAAGAAATCATGCGGGTGGCGTTGGATCAGGCCAAGGCTGGCCGGCTGCATATCTTGGGCGAAATGGCCAAGGCGCTCACCAGCGCGCGCGCCGAGCTCGGTGAATTCGCGCCTCGCATCGAGACCTTGAAAATTCCAACCGACAAGATCCGCGAAGTGATCGGGACCGGCGGAAAGGTCATTCGCGAGATCGTCGAAAAAACCGGCGCCAAGATCAATATCGAGGACGATGGCACGGTGAAAGTCGCTTCCTCCGACGCCAATTCGATCCGCGCCGCGATTAATTGGATCAAGTCCATCGCGAGCGATCCGGAAGCCGGCCAGATCTACGACGGCACGGTCGTGAAAGTGGTGGATTTCGGCGCCTTCGTGAATTTCTTCGGCGCAAAAGATGGTCTCGTCCATATTTCGCAGCTTGCCAAGGGAAGGGTCGCCAAGACCTCCGATGTCGTCAAGGAAGGCGACAAGGTCAAAGTGAAGCTCCTAGGCTTCGATGACCGCGGCAAGGTGCGCCTTTCGATGCGCCTCGTCGACCAGGTAACGGGAGAGGACCTCGAGGCGAAAGAAAGGCTCGAACGGCGGGAAGCGGGGGAATAAGTCCGGGGACTGCAGCTCAAAAAAGGGCGCATTGAGGCGCCCTTTGCCAGATGATCCGCGCAATCCGACAAGCGGGGCCGCTTCCCGCCGTCGCGGATCGTACCAAAATGTTTCACGTGAAACATTTTGGTGCAATGCGCAGCGGGGCGGCGGCAGCGTTTCGCTGGCCATGCCCGTTGCCGGAAGGCATTCCCGGTGTAAGATTCGCTAACGGAATAGAGGCTGGGGTGGGCAGGAAGAAAGGAGCAATGGCGATATCAATCCTCCGAGTGACCCTCGTCGTTTTGGGGACCGCTGCC
>JBOHJT010000234.1:0-5446 GCA_050728715.1 Methylocella sp. | reverse complement strand
AGCCAAATCAAAGCAAGCCAAAGTGACTGCGCCGCGCCGGTCCGCAGCGGCTTCCCCCGAAACAGGAGACAAAGATGGCAGTCAGCGCCAATAGGCTCGAACTCTTGCAGATCGCCGATGCCGTCGCGCGGGAAAAATCGATCGATCGGCAAATCGTTCTCGCCTCGATGGAGGACGCCATTCAGAAAGCCGCGCGGTCCCGCTACGGTCAAGAGACCGAGGTTCGCGCCGAAATCAATCCAAAAACCGGAGAGATCCGGTTTTCCCGCCTGCTCCTCGTCGTCGATCAGATCGAGAACGACGCGACTCAGATAACTGTCAACGAGGCGCGCAAGAAAAACCCGGCGGCGCAGGCCGGCGATTGGATCGCGGAAAACTTGCCGCCTTTCGATTTCGGGCGAATCGCCGCGCAATCGGCCAAGCAGGTGATCGTTCAGAAGGTCCGCGAAGCCGAGCGCGACCGGCAATATGAGGAGTACAAGGATCGGATCGGCGATATCGTCAACGGCGTCGTGAAGCGGGTGGAATTTGGCAATGTGATCATCGATCTCGGACGCGGCGAGGCGACGATAAGGCGTGACGAAATGATCCCGCGCGAAGTTTTCCGGCCCGGCGATCGCGCCCGCGCCTACGTCTATGACGTTCGCCGCGAACAACGCGGGCCGCAGATTTTTCTGTCGCGCACGCATCCGCAATTCATGGCCAAGCTGTTTCGCCAGGAAGTGCCGGAAATCTACGATAATGTCATCGAGGTGAAGGCGGTCGCGCGCGATCCGGGGTCGCGCGCCAAGATCGCGGTGATTTCGCGGGATACTTCGATCGATCCGGTCGGCGCCTGCGTCGGCATGCGCGGATCGCGGGTGCAGGCGGTCGTCAATGAATTGCAGGGCGAGAAGATCGATATCATTCCATGGTCGCCGGATGCCGCCACCTTTCTCGTCAACGCGTTGCAGCCTGCCGAAGTTGTCAAGGTTGTGCTTGACGAGGATTCCGCGCGAGTCGAAGTCGTCGTGCCCGATGACCAGCTCTCCCTGGCGATCGGGCGCCGCGGCCAAAACGTCCGGCTTGCGTCGCAGCTTACCGGCTGGGATATCGATATTTTGACCGAGGCGGAAGAATCGGAACGCCGGCAAAAGGAATTTGCCGAACGCACGAGCATCTTCATGAAAGCGATGAACGTCGACGAAGTTGTTGGCCAGTTGCTTGCGTCGGAAGGATTCCGGTCGGTCGAGGAATTGGCTTACGTCGAGCCTTCCGAGGTTGCCGCGATTGAGGGTTTCGATCAGGACACGGCCGCCGAGATTCAGACCCGCGCGCATGATTATTTGGCCAAGGTCGAGGCCGAGCAGGACGCACACCGGCTAGAACTTGGCGTTTCCGATGAACTCAAGGAGGTCGCCGGGGTCACGACCGCGATGCTCGTCAGATTTGGCGAAAACGACATCAAGACCGTCGAGGACCTCGCCGGCTGCGCGACCGACGATCTCGTTGGCTGGAGCGAACGCAAGGGCGGCGAGACGACGAAGCACGCCGGCGTTCTAAACGGTTTCGAAATCTCGCGCGAGGAAGCGGAATCCCTCATCATGACCGCGCGGGTCAAGGCGGCGTGGATCGAAGCCGTGTCCGATCGCACGGCTGAGGATCCATTCGCGAACGAGACCGGCGAATAGGAGAAAATCACTTGGCCAGGCCGGCACTCCTCGGCGCGGAAGGTTCGCCCGAACGGACCTGCATCGTCACACGGGCGAAACGTTTGCCCCAGGACATGATTCGTTTCGTTGTCGGGCCAGGTGCGATCGTCGTGCCTGACATCAGGCGAAAATTGCCGGGACGCGGCGTTTGGGTAACGGCGCGGGCCTGCCACGTGGCGGAAGCCGTCAACCGTCAGGCATTTTCCCGTGGGTTTAAGACAAAGGTCGCGGCTTCGGAGAATTTGGCGGCCGAGATCGAGGCTCTTTTGACGAAGGACTGCTTGCAGGCTTTGTCGCTCGCCAGCAAGGCCGGTCAAGTCGTGCACGGTTTCGCCAAGGCCGAGGAGGCAATTGCCTCGGGCGCCGTCGCCGGTCTTGTTCATGCCGCGGATTGCGGCGCCGATGGGATGCGCAAACTCGGGCAAAGCCTGCGCCGGCGTTATGGCGATGAGCGGGCGAGGCCGCGCGTGGAACTGTTTCGATCCGGTCAATTGGATTTGGCATTGGGGCGGGCAAATGTGATACATGCAGCTTTGATCGAGGGACCGGCAAGCGAGGGATTTTTGGAACGCTGCCGGAAGTTGACGCTTTATCGGTCCGGATCGCCTGGGGCGGAAAGACCGGACCGGCCGTCCGGGCCGGGATCGAGTGCGGAACCGAATAGCCTGCCGGCCGAAACCGAATAGGCGGGAACGCAAGACTGATGAATGACACCAAGAACCCCGGTGACACGCTGAGCGTCGCTCCGGCCAAAACGCTAACATTGAAGCGTCCGGTCGAGGCGGGCATCGTGCGCCAGAGCTTTTCGCATGGACGCTCGAAAGCGGTGGTCGTCGAGAAGGTGAAGCGCCGCGCGATCGCGCCGGGCGAGGCGCATGCGCCGCGCGAGACGAATGTACCTCCGCCCGCCGCCGCCCCGATACCGCGCCCGCAGCTGGCCCCGGCACGCCCGCAAGTGCCGCCGCAGCGGACGTCGTCCGGGGTCATTCTGCGTTCGCTGACGGAAGAGGAACGCGAATCCCGGTCTCGCGCCCTTTCCGGGGCGCGTGAACGCGAGGTGGAAGAGCGCAAGCGTGCCGAAATCGAGGCCAAGGCCCGCGAAGAACGAGAAGCCCGCGAACGTGACGAGCGCGCCGCAGCCGAAGCCCGCAAACGCGAGGAAGAGTCGCGGCGCGCGCAAGATGCGGAAGCCAAGCGCCGCTCGGAAACCGAGGCCAAACGGCGTCTCGCCGGCGGCGAACCGGCTCCAGCGCCGGCCGCATCTGCCCCGCGCAGGGCACCGGCCGCCACGGCGATGGCTCCGGCCGGCTTTTCCCCGGCGCCAAAATCGTCCCCGGCCGAGGACGAGGAAGTCCCCCACCTAATTCGCCGTTCCGGAATGCCGGCGGTGAAGACCGCCATTCCACGCCCTGTCCGGGGCGCCGGGGGAAAAAGCCGCGGCCGCCTGACGGTCGCCAATGTCACCGGGGAAGAAGAAGAGCGCACCAGGTCCGTTGCCGCTTTCCGCCGCCGCGTTCAACGACTCAAGGGTCATGTCAACGAGGCCAAGGATAAACTCACACGCGAAGTGATCCTGCCCGAGACCATAACGATCCAGGAACTCGCTAGCCGCATGTCGGAGCGTGGCGTCGATGTCATCAAGCTTCTGATGAAGCAAGGCCACATGGCTAAAATCACCGATGTGATCGATGCCGACACGGCGCAGCTCATCGCCGAGGAACTCGGTCACACCGTGAAACGGGTCGCCGAGGCCGATGTCGAGGAAGGACTCTTCGATGCGCCGGACCCCGGCGAATACCTTGTGCCGCGCCCTCCGGTCGTGACGATCATGGGTCATGTCGACCATGGCAAGACTTCGCTGCTCGACGCGATCCGTCACGCCAATGTCGTCTCAGGAGAGGCCGGCGGCATCACCCAGCACATTGGCGCCTACCAAATCGTCGCACCGGACGGCTCGAAGGTAACGTTCATCGACACACCCGGTCACGCGGCATTCACCGCGATGCGCGCGCGCGGCGCCAAGGTCACCGACATCGTCGTCCTCGTCGTCGCCGCGGACGATGGCGTCATGCCGCAGACAGCGGAAGCGATCGCCCATGCGCGCGCCGCCAATGTCCCGATGATCGTGGCGATCAACAAGATCGACAAGCCCGACGCCAAACCAGAGCGCGTGCGCAACGAATTGCTGCAACATGAAGTCCAGGTCGAATCCCTCGGCGGCGAAACGCTTGAGGTCGAAGTTTCGGCGACCAAGAACATCAATCTCGAAAAGCTGCTCGATCTGATCGCGCTGCAAGCCGAACTGCTCAACTTGCAAGCTAATCCGGCGCGCCCAACCGAAGGAACCGTCATCGAAGCGCGTCTCGACAAGGGCCGAGGGCCGGTGGCGACCGTGCTGGTCCAACGCGGTACGCTCAAGGTAGGCGATCTCATCGTCGGCGGCTCGCAATGGGGTCGCGTGCGCGCCCTTCTCGACGACAAGGGCGAGACGAGACAGGACGCCGGTCCCTCGATGCCGGTCGAGGTTTTGGGCTTTTCCGGATCGCCCGAAGCCGGTGATCGCGTCGCCGTCGTCGAAACCGAAGCGAGAGCGCGCGAAATCACCGAATATCGCGAGCGGCAGAGGCGCGAGAAGGCCGCCGCGCGGGGCAATTTGGCGCGCGGATCGCTCTCGGATATGATGAGCCAGTTGAAGACAACTGGCCGCAAGGAGTTCCCGCTCGTTATCAAGGGCGACGTTCAGGGCTCGGTCGAAGCGATCGTCGCGACGCTCGAAAGGCTCAGTACCGAGGAAGTCGCGGCGCGCGTGATCCATGCGGGCGCCGGCGGAATCACCGAATCCGACATAACCTTGGCCGAAGCCTCAAGGGCGGCGGTGATTGGCTTCAATGTGCGCGCGCACAAGGAAGCCCGCGCGCTGGCCGAACAGTCGGGCATCGAGATCCGCTATTACAATATCATCTATAATCTCATCGATGACGTGAAAGCGGCAATGTCCGGCCTCCTCGCGCCGACCCTGCGCGAGGAAATGCTTGGCAATGCCGAAATCCTGGAAGTCTTCACGATTTCCAAGGTGGGCAAGGTCGCGGGCTGCCGGGTCACGGACGGCACGGTTCAGCGCGGCGCCCGTGTCCGGCTCATCCGCGACAATGTCGTCGTGCATGAAGGCAAGCTCTCGACTCTCAAGCGCTTCAAGGACGAGGTCAAGGAAGTTCAGGCCGGTCAGGAATGCGGCATGGCGGTCGAGAATTACCAGGACATGCGGACCGGCGATATCATCGAATGCTATACCGTCCAGGAGATCAAGCGCTCGTTGTGAGGCGGGGCTCGAGCGCGCGGAGAAAGCAGCGATCCGGGCCTTTCGAACGGTTGATCGCGTTGCAAGGTAACGAATCACCCAAGGATTGAGCGGCAGACGCGCCGGAGTCCCATGTCCAGAGTTCACCAACAACGGGGCGGCGAGCCTTCGCAACGGATGCTGCGCGTGGCCGAGCTTATCCGCCATACCTTGGCCGAACTATTGGTTCGTTCGGCGATAAGCGATCCGGTTCTCGAAAGCAAGGCGATTACGGTACCGGAGGTGCGCATGAGTCCCGACCTAAAGCTCGCCACGATTTTTGTCATGCCACTCGGAGGCAACAGCGTCGCGGATGTTCTAGCCGCGCTCGACCGGCACAAGAAAGTCTTGCGCGGCGAGATTGCCCACCGCATCAATCTCAGATTCGCGCCCGATATCCGCTTTAAGGCGGACCCAA
>JBOHJT010000233.1:0-5504 GCA_050728715.1 Methylocella sp. | reverse complement strand
ACTCTCCGCCCGCCAGGGGCATCTGGCGTGCTCCGCTCGGTTCCCACAAACGCGCCGGCGTTCGAAAAGCCATCGAGGCCGCGGAGGCGGCCGTGCGTTTCCTGCCGGCCTACAGCCCGGACCTCGACCCTCCGCTAGCCACTCCACTAAGCTTTGCTTCGCGGAGCCTCTGGCTGGCTCCGCCCATCGCTCCTTCGGCCCGCTCAGGAGGTCTTCGCAAAGCTCAAGAAAACACTGCGCAAAATGGCACACAGAAACGTCGATGCACTCCGGGATGCGATCGGATTCGCTCTCGATGACTTTTCGTCCGAGGAATGCTTCAACTATTTTCGCAATGCCGGATATCGGTCCACCTAAACGGGATATGCTCTAGCGCCGGCGTACGCGTTCGTTCTCGCAGCGGTTCTCGTCGTATCCGCTGATGTCGAGCGGCGATTATGCACTTGACGTAGGAACGCCGAAGGATTATATTTAGACCATAGGGAGTTACTAATATGGTCGCGAATATTTATACCGACGAAGAAGCCGCCCGTAAGCACCTCGAAAAGCTACTTTGGCCCGAAGGCCCCCTCTGCCCGCATTGCGGCTCGCCGGACGCTGGCACGAAGCTCAATGGTAAGTCCACCCGTCCGGGCGTCTATTGGTGCAATGCCTGTCAGAAGCCCTACAGCGTGACCGTTGGGACCGTCATGGAGTCCAGCCATATTCCGCTGCACAAGTGGCTTTATGCGGCCTATCTGCTCTCCACCAGCAAGAAAGGCATTTCGGCCCACCAGTTAATGCGGATGATCCAATTGGGTTCGTACCGTTCGGCATGGTTTCTCGCTCACCGCATTCGTGAAGCCATGGCCCCTGCGCCAGGCTCTGAGCCGCCTCTCGGCGGCGACGGCTTTGTGGTCGAGGCGGACGAAGCGGAGATCGGACACTCGCCAAAGACACGTCCACGTCCACGCTCCAAGAACCTCAAATTTGTCTCGCTAGTCGAGCGCGGCGGTGTCGTCCGCTCCAAGAAGATCACCGGCGCGAAAGGCAGGATCGGCATTGAAGTCCATAAGGCGCTTCGCGAGAACGTCGATGCAGCGTCTATCCTGCATACCGATGGGGCGACGTTCTACAAGACATCGTGGCCGCTCGATCAACGCGAGGCCGTGGACCACAACAAGGAATTTGTCCACGACGGCAAGCGCGGCGAGAAGGTCCACACGAATACCGCGGAGGGTTACTTCTCAATCTTCAAACGTGGACTCGTTGGGATCTACCAGCACATGAGCGAGCAGCATTTGCACCGCTATCTTGCCGAGTTCGACTTCCGCATGTCAAACCGTGCCCGACTCGGGGTGGACGATGACATGCGGGCTGAAAAGGCATTGTTAGGTATCGTCGGCAAGCGCCTGACATATCGAACGACTGCGAGAGCCTAAGACCCCGCGCCAGATCGCTGCGGCGTTCATTCGCTGGCGCAGACGAAATGGCTTTCCGGTCGAAAACCGAAAGCGTCCACCATGGCGCAAGTGGTTTAAGCCGCGGGGGCCTTCTTAGATTTGGCCGGGCTCGACTCTGCCTTTACCGCACGTTTAGGCTTATTCTGAGCGTGCGGTTTTGGCGGCATTTTCAGCAGGCGAAGCATGACTTCATCGCGTTTGTTGAGTGGCCGCTTGTTCATGCGCTCCAATCCCGTTTAGGTGAGCACATAATATGCCCGAACCCCATCCAGTAAAGCCCGAAGCCTTTTCGAGCGCTATTTCAAAGGTCAAATGGGCCGACCAGCACATCGCGAATCTCGAGAAAATGCTCGCAACCATGCACGAGACGGCCCCCAACGCTTTCTTTGCCAAGAACCACGACGAAGGAGAGGGGCTGGTGAATGTATCCTTTGATTTCGGGCACTTCATTAAGTTCATGCCCATTCTGAGAGGGATGACTGGCGACGCTGTCCACAACCTGAAAAGCGCATTCGATCACGTCGCCTATGGGATTGTTTCCATTTTCGAGACGCCGGACCAGAATCTGACTTTCCCGATCAACGCCGATCTTAAGACTCTTTTAGGGCGCACCAATTTCGGAACGATAAAGCGACTCGTCCCCGACATTGCCGACGTGATTATCAACGATGTAAAGCCGTACGGTGCTGGGAACCCACTCGTTGGTCTCAACCACCTGGACAGAGCGGATAAGCACCGCTTGCTCCTCGTCCACACTGCATCCCTGCAAACCCGTGTCTACATGGCGAAGGACGACGAGGATGTCCCCGAAGCCACCGCCAACGATTTTATCTTGATCGCCAACCCCACGGGCGTCCCCAAGCCCGGCAGCCGCGCGGCAGCCCACAACGAGCGCTATCGACATGCGGCCTTCGATATAAAGTTTGATGCGGGATTGCCCTTCGAGAACGAGCCGGTTCTCCCAACGCTGAAGCAGCTCTCGAAACTGACGGCGGGTGCGATCAATATTCTGACGACGTATCTCTTCGGGCAAAACTCGATATGACCGCTCGCCCATAAGGGGCTTTCCTAACCGGGGCGGCCCTCAGGGAAATATTGGCGATGAATGCCCGAGGGCCACACTGATTAGCTTGGCGCCGGCCTGTCCGAATCATTCTAACAGGTTCCTACGTCAAGTGCATAATCGCCTGTCGAGCATGACCTGCCGCGCCCGCTTCGATGAAATTCACCGTCACGCGGCTCGGCCTGCCGCTAAAATGGGGCGGTCGGTCGCCTGCACGAACCTCATCGAGAACGTCATGGGCACGGTGCGGCGCGTCAGTCGGAAGACCAAATAATGGCGCACGCCTTTCATGGCTCTGCGCTGGGCAGGCGCCGCCATGCAGGAAGCCGCAAGGGTTTCAGTTGGCTCAAGGCCCACAAGCAGCTTCCGGTCCTGCAGGCGGAGGTTGCCGCGCGCAAGGCAAGAGCCGCTTCATCGAACGAGCAACTTGTTCAAACCTCGAAAGCTGCGTAGGTTGTCAATCAGCGACGCTCGCTTCCCGCTTTTCAACATCAAGCGGGACATCCCCTGCTTTTAGAAGGTTAGGCATGGCTGGTCACAGTGTCTGCCCTTGGTGGGTTGGCTACTTTCTCGCGAACCCCCTGCGACGCTTGATCCAGGATCCGGGACGCCTCCTGGTTCCATACGTTCACCCTGGCATGACGGTACTTGAACCCGGCCCAGGCATGGGTTTCTTCACTCTGGATCTGGCCCGTCTCGTCGGCGCCACTGGCCGTGTCATCGCGGTGGACGTTGAGCCGCGGATGATCAAGGGCTTGCGGCGCCGTGCCCGCAAGGCCGGGCTGCTCGACCGCATCGATGCGCGCGTAAATCAACCGACCTCTATGCAGCTTGACGACGTAGAGGGACGGATCGACTTCGCGTTCGCCTTTGCCGTGGTGCATGAGATGCCAGCGCCAGCTCCCTTTTTCGCCGAAACTGTCCGCGCTCTGGGGCCCGGCTCCTTTCTCCTGCTTGCCGAACCCGCAGGCCACGTTGACGTCGCGGAGTTTGCGGGAGAAGTCAAAGCAGCAACCCAGGCGGGCCTTTCCATCGTCGGTAGCCCGTTGCTGCGCGGCAGCCGGACCGCGCTGCTGCGCAAGCCCGCCAAGCTGTCTGACCCCATGGAAGCGGCATGGCCCTGACGCTCTATGCTCACCCCTTCTCGTCCTACTGCCAGAAGGTACTCATCGCGCTTTACGAGAACTGTGTCGCGTTCGAATACCGCATGCTAGTTACAGACGAGGTTGCGGCTGAGCTCGCCTCCTTGTGGCCGCTGAAGCGCTTCCCCGTGCTTGTCGATGAAGGTCGCACGATAGTCGAGGCGAGCATCATCATTGAGCACCTGGGACTTCATCGACCTGGACCGGTGCGGCTCATCCCTGAGGATCCAGTCGCAGCGCTCGATGTGCGGATGATGGACCGCATCTTCGATAATTATGTCATGACGCCGGTGCAGAAGGTCGTGTCTGACGCCATCCGCGCACCTGACGTTCGCGACGCGCACGGCGTCGCCAAGGCGCGAGCAATGCTCGGCACAGCTTATTCCTGGCTCGACACCCGTATGGCAAGCCGCGAATGGGCAGCGGGCGATGGCTTCACCCTTGCTGACTGCGCGGGTGCACCGGCGCTTTTCTATGCCGACTGGACCCATCCCATCGGAAAGGAATTCCGCAACTTACGCAGCTACCGACAGCGCCTAAATGCCCGTCCGGCCTTTGCCCGCGCGATCGACGAGGCTCGACCCTATCGGGCTTTATTCCCGCTTGGCGCGCCAGATCGAGATTGATCGTGCAGGCGCGAACGCGTCTTGCCAGGGGCGGATCCTACCGGTCGGCTCGGCCCGCAATTTCTTGGCGTTGATCTAGCCCGCACTCTCCTCGCGAAGGATTGCAAGCCGAAGCCATTCCCCTTCGGCCTGGTCTAGCGCCGCCTCGGCTTGCGAACGCCGCCGAAACTTCCGCGAATTTCGCAGGATTACGCGCGTAAAACCCGGTATCGTCGAGCAGGGACTGGAGCCTTGCCTTGAGTGCGCGCGACTCCTCGACGCGCACCGGCAGATTATCGAGGACCTGCCGTTCCCTGGAAGAGAGGCGCGTGCCCCACCCGGCCCGGCATCGCCGTCGAGCGTATCATGAGCGGCAACGGCTCCGCCTATGAAAGCCATGTCTTCCGCGATCTCTTGCAAGAGGCCAGCCCGCGCCACGCGCTGCGCAAGGCCCCATGCCCCGAAAACAAATGGCAAAACCGGGCGCCTTATCCAAACCTCCTCGCGCGCATGGATTCACGCCGTTCCCTAGCAATCCTCGGCCGGGCGAGCCAACGCCATGAGACCAAGGATCGGCGGCCATAACACAACCGATCCCATTCGGCCCTCAACCGGTACTGCCCCTGGCAAAGGCTGAACAGCCTTCTCGGCAATGACAGCTAACCGCCTGCCGCCAGTTTTTTGGCGACCTCGCGCTTGATAGCCCGCGCGCCGCGCGAAAGCCCAGCGTCGCTCGCCTTCAACAAAAAAGCATCGAGGCCGCCGCGATGTTCAACTGTGCGCAGCGCCGAGGCGCTCACGCGCATGCGGACTTTGCGCTGCAACACGTCGGATATCAATGTCACATTGCAGAGGTTCGGTAAAAACCGCGTCCGCGTTTTGTGGTTTGAATGGCTGACCAGATTTCCGGTCTGCACGGCCTTGCCGGTCAATTTACAACGGCGGGGCATTCGCATTTCCTCGCTATACTTCGACCGGCCAGATGACTCCTACCCGGTCAGGCCGAAAAGGCCGACAGGCGAGTCTTCCCTTGCGCAGGATGGGACGAGACGCCTCTTAGGCTAGGGTCCGGGCGGCGTCAAGGCTCGGTCCTGGCTCACGACATATGAGACTGGGGTTTTTCCACGGCTCGGCAGATCGGGAGATATTCGGCTGGGGTTTTTCCGGCAAGGGCTCCGTGCGGTCTTTGGTGATTGTTGAGGTGCTGGAAGGCCTCGACACGGGCGGCGATTTTGGCGATTTGAGTGGGCCG